>CALBGG010000046.1 GCA_937893605.1 uncultured Clostridia bacterium | reverse complement strand
GCTGACAGGCGGCAGGGGTTCGGCTCCCGTCAGCTTAAGTGGCTAAAGGAAGCTCCGTATGCGCGGAGCTTCCTTTTGATTTAATGTTGCTTATTCGGTATATCAGCTGCCGAAGTTGGTGTCGAGCAGGTTGATGCCGTCGATCTGAACGTCGAAGTAAGGAGCGGAGCGGTAGGTCGACTCGAGGAATGCGCCATCCTTTACGGCCTCGGTGTCGGGCGTATAATCCTTATCGGTGTCGACGTCGGCCATATAGCTGTCAAGCTGCTTGCCCTTAACGGTGAAGGTGGTGATGTCGAATACCTTCAGGCTGCCGTCCTCGAGCTTTGCCTTTGCCTCGGCAATAGCGTCGGCGGTGCCTTCGGCCGCTACTTTCTCGTTAACGTCGGTCAGAACAACGGAGCCGGTCTTCAGAGTGCCGGTCCAGTCGGTGTCGATGGTCTCGCCGTTCATGACTGCCTTTATTGCATACTCGTAGTAAGGAGTCCAGTCGATGCGGGAGGAAACTATGAAGGTGTTCGGACAAGCGGAAACGGTGCTGCCGTTGTAGGAAACGTTGGGGACGCCTGCGGTTTCGCATGCGGTGGGAGCACCCATGGAGTCGGCGTGCTGGCTGATGAGCTTGCAGCCTTCCTTTATGAGGGTGTTGGCTGCTTCCTTCTCCGCGGTCTCATCGTACCAGGAGCCGGTGAAGGTCACGTCCATGGTGACGCTGGGGCATACAGAGCGTGCGCCGAGGAAGAAAGAGGTGTAACCGGAGATAACTTCTGCGTAGGTGAATGCGCCGACATAGCCCATCTTGGCCTCGTCTGCGGTGAAGTCGCCGTTTTCGATCATCTCATTGAGCTTGAGGCCTGCTGCGATACCTGCGAGGTAGCGGCCTTCGTAGATGGAAGCGAATGCATTGTGGTAGTTGGAAAGATTCTCGGTGTGAGCGAGAGTGCCGGTGGAGTGGCAGAACTGAACGTCGGTGAACTCTTTTGCTGCCTCAATGATGTAGGACTCGTGGCCGAAGCTGTCGGCGAAGATGATGTCGCAGCCCTCTTCAGCGAGCTCTGCAGCTGCGTCGTAGCACTTCTGATCTTCGGGGATGTTCTTCTTGAATACATACTCGACGCCGAGGTTCTTGCATGCAGCCTCTGCCGCATTCATGAAGTTGAGGTCATAGGTGGAGTTCTCATCGTGCAGGAATATAAATCCAACCTTGATGTCGGATGTGGTCTTGCTGCCGTCATCGTCATTGTTGTTGCTGCAGGCGCACAGTGCGAACACCATGACCATCGCCAGAAGCAGTGCAGTGATTTTCTTCATCATCTTTCGGTTACCCTCCAAAAAATTCTATTATCAAACTCATATGAGTTTTGATACAAACAAAAAACGCCGGACACATGAATCTGTGACCGACGAAAAAATAAATACCAAAGTCAAGGGAAGAGTGAAAAACTTCTCCCTTTATATCAAACTTCGATAGTCCGGTCATTTACGGCGTCCGGGTAGAGACTTCAAATCCATATCATTTGCTATATATCGAAAATATTCTGTTTTCAGCGTTCCTCGTTGGGAGCATGTTTAGCATATCAACTGCGTCGAAAAAAGTCAAGACTGGTTTTTAGCCAAGTTTAACATTATTTCTCCGCGTTTTTTGTGCATGTTTATTCCTTACAGAAGACGATGCTGTCCTCTCCCATTGACTCGATGCGGGCAAGCGACTCTATGCGCAGGCCTCTTTCGCGCAGCTTCGCGCCGCCTGGCTGGAATGCCTTTTCTATGGCGATGGCGGCACCGACCACAGTTGCGCCCGCCTGCTCAACGATATCACACAAGCCCTCGAGCGCCGCGCCGTTTGCAAGGAAGTCATCTACTATGAGCACTCTGTCGCCAGGGTTCAAATAACGCTTTGAGACGAGCACCTGCTTTGAGACCTGATGCGTGAAGGAATAAACGGTCGTTGAATACACATCGTCCGAGAGATTTATGGTCTTGCTCTTTTTTGCAAAGACCACGGGACAGTCGAACACAAGTCCCGTCAGAACGGCCATGCCGATGCCGGAGGCCTCGATGGTGAGGATCTTGTTGACGTCCTCGTTTTCAAACAGTCTGTGTATCTCCTTTGCCATGTCATAGCTCAGCTTCGGGTCGATCTGATGATTTAAAAAGCTGTCTACCTTCAGCACTCCGCCGGGCTTTACTACGCCGTCACGCTTTATTCGCTCGATAAGCTGCTGCAATTTGACCACCTCGCAAGTTGTTGAATAACACACATTCTATCCGATATCGATTCATTTCGCAAGACGGAATTTTGCACATTTTTATAATGGCATTTGTGCATGTGCAACAATTTTTCATTCCAAACTTCATCATGCAGTTCAGCGCATTTTCCTTGCTATTATTTATTCAGGCTGATAAAATGGAAGTTGAAGCTAATTCAAATAGGATTGGAGTTTGCAATGGAAGATCTCAAACAGAGGAAGAAAAATCTTATCATGTTCCCGCTCGGCACAGTCGGCAGAGACATGATGTATTACCTGTTCACGAGCTGCATCATAACCTATGTTCTGTTCACGCGCAGCCTCACCAACGCGCAGTTTGCCGCGATAACGGCAATCGTCGTCGCCGCACGGGTGTTTGACGCTTTAAATGATCCGATTATGGGCAACATCATCGAGCGCACACGCACACGCTGGGGCAAATTCAAACCCTGGCTCGTCATCGGCATACTCTCGACCTCGGTTGTCGTATACCTTGCCTTCAACGTCGATCTTCAGGGCTGGAGCTTCGTGTGGTTTTTCGGTATCATATACTTCATGTACTCGATAACCTACACGATGCACGACATTTCCTACTGGGGCATGGTGCCCGCGCTTTCGACCGATGCAAACGCGAGAAATCAGTTTGCCTCGCGCGCAACGCTGTTTGCCGGCATAGGCGGTACTCTTGCAAGCGTGCTCATACCCATGTTCACCGTCGGCGACATGGCCATCGGCGGCAGCACGACAGTGGCATACGGACGCATTGCGCTTATAATCTGCATCATTGCGCCGCTGTTTTTGTGCTTTACCGTTTTCGGCGTTCGCGAGAGGCGCGAATACACCGACGCACCTCCCATAAGTCTCAAAAAAATCTGGACGACCATCACCGGCAACGATCAGCTGCTGTGGATAAGCTTCATTTTCCTCCTTCAGCAGATAGGCAACGGACTTATAGTAGGCGGCATCGGCTCGACTTACATATACTTTGACTTCGGCTACGAGGGCGGTCTGTTCTCGCTGTTTTCCATCGTCGGCATGTCCGTGACGGCGTTCCTTATGGTCTTCTATCCTGCCATTTCGCGGCACATTAAGCGCAAAAAGCTCATGACCATCCTCGCGTTCATCTCGATGGCCGGCTATGCGCTCATGCTCATCGCAGGTCTTGCCCTGCCTTCGACGATGCTCAAGTTCTGGATCATAACCGTCGGCTACGCGCTTTCAAACTTCGGCCAGTACGGTTACTATCTAATCATGATGATCTCCATCATAAACACCGTCGAATACAACGAACACCGTACCGGCTCGCGTGACGAGGCGATAATCACCTCTCTGCGCCCGTTTTTGACCAAAATGTCTTCTGCTCTTATTGTTCTCACAACAAACCTCAGCTACATAATTTTCGGCGTAACGCAGTACACAAACCGCATATCCGACTTTGAAAACGAGTGTGCCCGAAACCTCATCTCCGAGCAGGATAAGATCATGGCTATCGACAACGTCATCGCAGGGATAGAGCCGGGCAAGACGCTGGCTCTGCTGCTGTGCATGGTCATCATCCCCTGCGTGCTGATGCTTCTGAGCTACTTCCTGTATAAGAAGCACTATAAGCTCGACGAGGACGAGTACGACAGTATTTGCAGCGAAATAGCCGCTCGCAAGGAAGAAACCGCATGAGCATAACAACGCTTGCCATAAACATTGCCGCTCCCTTGCCGAAGCTCGAGAGCTTTGAGAGATATCTGTTCATCGGCCCTCACCCGGACGATATTGAGATCGGCGCGGGCGCAACGGCGGCAAAGCTCGTAAGTGCCGGAAAGAACGTCGCGTTTTTGTGCTGCATCGACGGACGCTACGGCTCGAACACCGCTGCGCCGGAGGAGCTTATCCCGATTCGCCAAGCTGAGGCGAAAGCCTCGGCGGCGGCACTCGGCGTTACGGATATTCGCTTTCTCCCGTTTTGCGACGGCGGTTTTTACGAGCCGGACGAGCTTAAAAGCGCTATTGCGAAGGTCGTCGGCGAGTTTAAGCCCGACGTTATATTCTGCCCCGATCCGCAGGTCAGAAGCGAGTGTCACCCCGACCATCTGAATGTTGGCAGAGCGGCCTCCGAGATCGCATACTTCGCCCCATACGAGGGCATAATGCAGCGCCGCGGAGCGGCTCCCGCTCCCGTGAAGGCGATCGCCTATTATATGACCGCTTCTCCCAATCGCTGCATCAAGACCTCAAAGGAGCTGCTGAAGCGGCAGCTTTCGGCCATATTCGACTGCCACAAGAGCCAGTTTCCCGACGGCAGCGCCGAGGGCAGGGCTATAGCCATGTATCTGCGTATCCGTTCGCTTGACTTCGGTCTGCGCATCTTTTCTCTTCACGCAGAGGGCTTCCGCATGCTCGACACCCTGCGCATGCACTGTCTGCCCGAAGCGGGGAGATAGCCGAATATATGCAAAAATCCCACCGCCGAAGCGGTGGGATTTTTAATGCTTAAATTACTCTGCGCAGTGCTCGCAGTCGTGCAGCTTATTGCTGAAAAGCTTCGGATCATATGCGATGCCGTTGCGGTCGTAGTAGTTCTTGACCGCCGCGGCGACTGCCTCCTCGGCGAGGACGGAGCAGTGAATCTTGTGCGCGGGCAGACCGTCGAGAGCCTCGACAACGGCCTTGTTGGAAAGCTCGAGTGCATCCTCAACTTTCTTGCCCTTTATGAGCTCGGTAGCCATGGAGCTGGTAGCGATAGCGCTGCCGCAGCCGAATGTATTGAACTTGGCATCGGTGATGATGCCGTCCTTTACCTTGATGTACATCTTCATGATGTCGCCGCATTTTGCGTTGCCTACTTCACCTACGCCGTCGGCATCGTCCATCTTGCCGACATTGCGGGGGTGCTGGAAATGATCCATTACCTTATCACTATAAAGTGCCATAACTAAGTTCCTCCTGTTATATCACGATGTGTTTATTAAATAAGATGCTTCCTGGTGCCGTTTTCAAGCTCCTCCCAAACCGGGGAGATACTGCGCAGGTAAGACACGACCTCGGGAACGACCTTAATGATGTGGTCGATCTGCTCCATGGTGTTGTATTCGCCTATCGACAGACGCAGCGAGCCGTGCGCCACCTCGTGAGGCAGGCCGAGAGCGAGCAGGACGTGGCTGGGGTCGAGAGAGCCTGAGGTGCATGCCGAGCCGGACGATGCACAAATGCCCTTGGAATCCAGCAGAAGGAGAAGGCTTTCGCCCTCAATGCCCTCAAAGCACATGTTCACGGTGCCGGGAACGTGATGCTCGAGCGAGCCGTTTATCTTGGAGTGTGGGATCTTGCCGAGCTCGGCAAAGAGCTTGTCGCGCATGGGGATGATCTTTGCTGTGTTGGCTTCCATGTTGTCAACGCTCTCTTTAAGAGCTGCCGCAAGTGCTACGATACCGGGAACATTCTCGGTGCCGGCGCGCTTGCCGCGCTCCTGAGCGCCGCCTTCTATTATGTTGAACAGAGGCATGCCTGTCTTTGCGTACAGAACGCCGACGCCCTTCGGCGCATGGAATTTGTGACCGGACATGCTCAGCAGGTCAATGTTCATCTCCTGAACGTTTATCGGCATGTGACCGGCTGCCTGAACGGCGTCGGTATGGAAGGGTATCTTTCTTGCGCGGCAGAATTCGCCGATCTCCTTGATGGGCTGAATTGTGCCGATCTCGTTATTTGCGAACATGATGGTAACGAGCGCTGTGTCATCGCGGACTGCTGCCTCGACATCCTCAAGGCGGACAACGCCGTCCTCGTGGACGTCCAGAAGCGTTACCTCAAAGCCCTCTTTTTCGAGCTTCTTAAGCGTATGCAGGACTGCATGATGCTCAAACTTCGTGGATATAAGATGCTTCTTGCCCTTGAGCGCGCCGACCTTTGCCATGGAAACTATGGCCTGGTTGTCCGCCTCGGAGCCGCCGGAGGTGAAGTATATCTCCTTGGGCTGTGCACCGATGATGTCGGCAACGGTCTTTCTTGCATTTTCAAGCGCTTCCTTTGCATTCTGCGCAAAGGCATACAGGCTCGAAGGGTTGCCGTACTGGGTGGTTAGATAGGGCATCATCGCGTCAAGCGCGGTCTTGCTGACACATGTGGTTGCAGCGTTATCTGCATAAACAAACATTATTTATCTTCCTTTCGCGTTTATATATCCTATTAATTCTGTAGGAATTGTAGCACCTTGCTTAAGCTAAGTCAAGTCTTTTTTTCTCCATTTTTCGCCCGTGAGGAGATCCTTAAGGCTTACGGTGTCGAGATAGGCGTTTGTTATATCGTCAAGCTCCTTCCACATCGGCACCGTCAGGCAGCCGCCGGAGTGGTCGCACTGTATCTCGCCCTCTTTGATGCAGGCTACCGGCGCGAGGTTATCCTCCATACACCTGAGAATCTCGCCTATCGTGTAGTCCTTCGGGTCTTTTACGAGCTTATAGCCGCCCTCCTTGCCGCGCGAGCTTAAAACGAGCTTGGCCTTTTTGAGGCTGCCGACTATCATCTCAAGATATTTCATGGAAAGCTCCGTGCGCTCGGACACTGTTTTGAGCGATATGAAACCGTTGTCCATGTGCTGGGCAAGGTCGATCATTATGCGCAGTGCATAGCGCCCCTTGCTGGTCACGTTCATCATATCACCTCCGTAATTCCTATATTAATTATGTGATATTAATATACCACTTTCTTAATAGGAATTAAAGTACATATGCCACAGTTTTCATGATTTTGCGGTGCGTTTTTTGCACAGTAATTCGGGTATGCCGCAAAATCATAGCCATATTAATTTCCCTCATCTCGGGAGCGAAAAATTAACTTGCAATTTGCCTTAAAAGCGCGTACAATCCGCCTTGCTACTGGGGCAATGCGCCTCAAGATTGTGGTTTTTCTGATAATTTAAACTGTGATTTGGGGGAAATTTAACATGGATTACAGCTTTCTTATAGTGATAGCGCTCATTATGCTTTCAACCAAGGTGTTGGGCATCGCCAGCGAAAAGGTCAACATGCCGCAAGTCGTCGGCGCGCTTATCGCGGGTCTCCTGCTCGGACCGAGCTGCTTCGGGCTCATCGGAGAATCGGACTTTCTCGTCAAAACCGCCGAGATCGGCGTTATCATCCTCATGTTCATGGCGGGCCTCGATACGGATCTGGATGAGCTCAAGCATACGGGGCTGTCGGCTCTTGTTATAGCCACAATCGGCGTTATCGTTCCGTTCTTCGGCGGTGCCGGCTGCTATCTGCTGTTTAACGAAGAGGCGGACAGCCTCAGAATGATTAAGGCTGCCTTCACCGGCGTCGTTCTGACCGCGACCTCGGTCTCCATAACCGTCGAGACTCTGCGGGAAATGGGCAAGCTCAAAAGCCGCGTCGGAACGGCTATCATGGCAGCAGCCGTCATCGACGATGTGCTCGGCATCATCGTTCTGACCGTGCTCACGGGTTTTACAGACTCCACCGTCGAGCCTGCGATGGTATTCGTCCGCATCATTGCGTACTTCATCTGTCTTGCCGTCGTTGCCGTTGTCGTGCGCAAGCTATTTCGCGGCCTGCGTTCGAGGTTTGACCGCATTCACAGGCGCATAGCCATTTATGCTCTGGCCTTCTGCTTCCTTCTCAGCTTTGTATCCGAGCATTTCTTCGGCATCGCAGACATAACCGGCGCATACTTTGCCGGCATCATGCTCAGCGACCACAGCGAAACTCGAACCTATATAGTCAAACGTATAAACACGATGAGCTACATGCTCTTCTCTCCCATATTCTTCGCCTCCATCGGCATCAAAACCGAGCTTGCCGGCCTTGACGGCAACCTCATTCTCTTCGCCGTTGCCCTCACTCTCGTCGCCATTGTCACCAAGATCATCGGCTGCGGCATCGGCGCAAGGCTCACCGGCTTCAAGACCTATGACGCCGTTTCCATCGGCCTAGGTATGGTATCTCGCGGCGAGGTTGCGCTGATAGTTGCGCAAAAGGGCAGCATGGCGGGGCTCATATCCGGAACTATGTTCCCTGCTGTAGTCCTTATGGTCATAGTGACGACCCTTGTAACTCCGCTTCTGCTGAAGGTAGGCATGAAGCGTCCTACGCCGGACAACACCGAACCGGCGATCCCTGCAAAGGCGTAAAAAAACGAGCGCAGCCTTAAGATCAAGGCCGCGCTCGTTCTCGTTTGCGGCATCCTCTGCCGTAGCCTGCGCAAGCTTCCGCTCATTCTGCCGTCTCAGCTCGTTAAGCCTCTCCGGCTCGCGGGAATAGCTTACTCCGTTATCTCCACTGCCTTTGTCAGTAGCGCTTCCTCTGTTGGCGGCTCGTTCTGATTTATCATCCAGTCGAGCATTGTCTCCTGCTGTTCTTCCGTTTCTAACATGAACATTATCGCCATTGCCGCGCCTTGCGTTATTCCGCAGCATTTTAGCAATTGAATTATATTCTCTTGTGTTTGTGATACTGCCATTTTTAAGTGCCTCCACTATTATATCCGCTAAAACTTTGTCATTCGCAGGATCAATTTTTCTCGTTACAGCAAAACTTGTCTCGTCATAATTGTTGATAACGAACAAGCTATCATTAGCAAAAATATAATCCATACTCGGCATTGTGTCAAATTCATTGCCGTATTTGAGCATACGCCGGTTTTGTATCTGCGCCCAAGTCTGCTTGCCGACCTTTACATTTTTGTGTATTTGCGGCTCCCTCGAAAATTTCTCCGGCATTTTGCCTTTGTCAAAATAATCGTCGATATCTTTGAACACGACCGAAGAATGAGTATATTTAGGATACTCAACTGACGCAATGGTGTCGCCGTTTGTTTGGTCTATGTCGAGTATGACCTCCCCACGGAACGAGGAAATATACCTGTCGAGCGTACTGCGCTGTGCCTTGTTCGGCGCTACCGATAGATTTATGCCGCCGCTCTCAGGCGAAACGCGAATATTTCCCTCGCTCATAAATTTTATCATGCCGCCGCTGTAGTCCTCGCCGCCGTAATCTTCGCCGAGCGCGTCGGTTATGTCGCGGTGGTCAACTGTTCTGTAGCCGCCCGGTGCTCCCTCGTGTCTGCCCGAAAAGTCGAGCATTTTGCCGTCTGTGCAGATATAACCGGCTTCTTTGACTTTATAGGTAGTACCGAAATATTCCTCAGCGCTTTTTACTTC
>CALBGG010000045.1 GCA_937893605.1 uncultured Clostridia bacterium | reverse complement strand
GCAGTGTCCTCAATCCAGCTTTTGAGCTGCGCGGTGCTCTTCGGGTTTTCAAGGCCCGTAAGCTCCTTAGCCTGCTCGAGAAGTCTCGCCTTGATAACGGCGTCAATCTCGACCGCGTGCTCCGCGAGGTTAAGGTCCACGCCGACGCCGCGGTCGTTAATATGCTGGTCGTGAATCCAGAGAGGTTGTTCCTTCTCGTACACCGGGAAGCGAGAGAGCTTCTGCCGGATAGCCCGTTCCGAGACGACGTCCTGACGGTTGTACTCAACGTAGATAGCCCAACGGTCAGGGTCGTGCTCAGGAAGGTTGCGAGTCCGGTTGCCGTTCGTCTTCGTAGGCTTGCAAGGTATCGAGAAGTAACGGATAAGCGCCCGGCCGGTCTTAGACTTCTGCTTGTCCTCGGGAAGTCCGATGACTTCGCCGACAGCTTCCAAGCTACCGGGCAGGCCCAGCTCTCGGGCCATGACTGCAGTGCAGCTCCATTGCTCGGGCGGTGTCACGCGGCCCATAAACGCGCTCAGACAAGTCCGTTCAAAAGACACATTGAATGCTGTCTTCAGGATTTCGGGGTCATACAGAGCGTTCTGGAGCTCCTCAGGCAGGCTCTCGCCTCTGGCAAGGTCGATAACCTCGACCGGGCCGTCGTCCCAAGCGTACCCGAAGAGGAGAATCTCAAAATCGGGGCTCTGGGCGTAGGCGTAGACGCCGCACTTTTGCAGAGAGACCGAGCTGTAGGTCTCTATATCGATTGCTAATGTTCTCATATTGCCTCCTTCCTCCGGACGGCGTTCGCCTCAGCAAATCCGAGACGAACGCGCCGGAGCATACGCTTAACCGAGGAGGTCGTCGCTCTCGTCCTCGTCTTCCCAGCCATCGTCCCAATCGGAATCCGTAACAACGCCGCCGCCCAGAGGCTCGCCGTCGTAGAGCTTCATGATACCGTTGAGGCCGGCAGAGATACCCTTGTTGCCCTGCGTGTCATACACGTAGAAGTTGATGATTGCGCGGCCGTAGCAGCCGGAGTAGAGCTCCTGAGGGTCAGTCAGCGGAGTCTTGTCCGCATGAACGAGAACGGGCTTGTTGTTGGAGCTGACGGTGATAACGTAGCAGCCCTTGCACTCTTCGCCGAACTCGCCGCCGTTCGGGCGCTCGCCGTCGCCGTCGTGCAGCGTGCTCTTGAGGTTGGCGGGCAGCTTCTTGCCGCTGTTGCTTGCCATGAACTTCTGCTTAGCCTCTTCCATAGCGGCCTTGATTTTCTGCATGGTGGCCTTGTCGCTCTTCGGAATCAGGAGGGTAACGCTGTACTTCGGCGTAGCGCCTTCCTGAACGGCGCGAGGGGTGAAGAGGTTGCAGTAGGAAAAACGGACCTTACCAGTAGTGATTTGAGTAGACATAGTATCAATCTCCTTTAATATAAATAGTTTTCATCTGAACGCCGTACTCGACGGCGAGCTCATGTGAGTCAAAATAGATGTCGATAACATTTCCCTTAACGGCGCTTCCCGTATCTTCGGCTATGTACTCGTGGCCGTCGATAATGAGGACCGTTCCGAGAGGTATCACATCAGGGTCAACCGAGACCGTGCGGTCTGCGGTCGGAATCGTGCCGCTCTTTGTTCGCTGCACGTAATCGGTACCGACCCGAGAGGGGTGTTCCGCGCTCCAGATACCGCAGCACTTAACGCAAGTGCAATAGGCGGTAGTCTTGAACTCGCCGAGCTCAATAAGCTCAGGCTCCGGCGCGGCGGTCTCGGTAATCGGCTCGGGAGCCTCTACCCGGATGGGTAAAGTCTCAGGCTCATCAGGAACGGAAGCGCTCGGTCTCGTAACGAACGAGATAATCAAGGCGACAATGAGCGCCAGAATGAGGAGCCACTGGATTTTGATAAGGCGGATTCTCGCCCGCGTTCTGCGTCTTGCCGCTTCCGTCATAACGAGACCTCCTTACTTATCGAACTCAGCGAGAAGCTGTTCCTCAGGCTTGAACTCAGGACGCTTGTCCTTCGCAGGAGCCAGAGTAGGCTTGCCCTGAGGCTTGACGATAAGCTCGCCGAGCGTTTCTGCCACGGCCTTCTTACCGAAGTCCTTCTCCATCTGCGTCAGGGTAATCAGCTTGCGCTCGTAGAGCAGACTCTCGTCATAGCCTGCGGACTTCATAGCCTCCACGACTTTCAGCTCGTCCGCAAACTTGCGATTGCTGCGACCCTCGACCATCTTCCAGCCGGTAACAGGCTGACCGCTGAGCAGAGTAGAGGACACAAGGCCCTCAAGGTCTGCAAGCCATGCCTGAATGTCCGAAGCCTTTTCGAGAATCGCGCCCGCCTCTTCAGGAGTCAGGAGCATAGCGTCCGGAGCCTCGTCAAAGAGCTTAAGATTCTTGTCGGCTCTCGCTTTGCACTGAGCCTTCGCTCGGCAGAACTTGCAGGTCTCTTCGGACGGCGCGAACTCGCCTTCGCCCTTATAGGCCAGCTTAGCGCGAGGCTTGACATACTTCTCAGCCCACTCGAGCAGCTCCTTGACAGTGATTTCGTCGGAACTCTGAACACCGGAGAGACGAGGCTGGAAAATCGTCATGCGAACGGAGTCGATGTCGAAAAGCGTGTTGTACTTGAGAAGGGCGCCGAGAGCATAAAGTCTCATCTGCGGGTTACCGGTCACCTCGACACGAACGCCCTTACCGTACTTAAAGTCCACGATTTCGAGGATCTTGTCAGCGACGATAATACAGTCGCCGGTGCCGAAGCCGTCCTTGACATACTTCGAGAAGTCGACTCTTACCTCAAGCTCGGTAAACGCGTCCTCGCAGGACTCTTGCGCAGCTTTGGTCTTTTCAGCGACAAATCTTGCGTAGTCATTTGCGCATTCCTGCATTTCAGCATTGTAGTAAGGACCTTTTGCCAATTCATCACGGCGATTCTCGAAGTCCATCTCGGAGACCTCGCCGAGGAAGTAGCGGGCAGTCAGCTCACAGAGCTCATGCGCGGCGGTACCCTCTTCGGCGTACTCGCTCGTAGTCTGAGGAAATTGAAGCTCAAGCAGCGCGCTCGGCGTGCACTCGAGCCAGCGGTGAGCACCGCTTGCGGAAAGTAGTGCGTGCTTAGCCATTGACACTCACCAGCTCTTTCATAAGCGCCGGATAGTCTTCCGTGCGGCTGTCGAAGTCGGAGAGCTTCTTGCAACCGAACTTCGCAAAGATGTCGGCGAGCTCTTTCTGCTTGCCGGCTTTGGAGAGCTTCAGGGCGACGGCGCGGATGTCGGTCTTCGTGATAGGCTTGTCCTCAGTTTTCGGAGTCTCAGTTTTCGGAGTCTCAGCTTTAGGAGCGGGTGTCTCAGTCTTAGGGGCCTCGACGGGCTTTTCCGAAGGGGAGTCGAACATACTTACCTGACCGGGAATCTCGGTATCAGGGAGCAGGGCTCTCAGCTTGCTCAGGTTTTCCTGAGTCAGTTCCATTGTTACGGTGATTTTCATTTTGTTTTGCCTCCTTGTTTTTCTTCCAAGCCAAATAGGCTTGCATATTTTGTGGATTTTCGTAAAACGCATTGACCGCAGCGCTTAGTCGGTCAAGCATAAGATTCTCTCTTGCAAGAGCGGTTTCGGCGAGCGTTGACCGCATTTTGTCTTTTAGGACAAATCAGCCGCAAAAAAAATTGCGTTCGTCGTAGGAGCGTCCAAATCAAGGAGCTCCTTACAGAGCTGCACTTCAGGTACCGTGAAGGCAACTTTGCCCGTAATCTTACGGTAGGCTGTGCTCATACTCCAGCCCTGCGCGTCCGCAAGGTCCTTCGTAGTAACGCCTTTCAGGGTCATGTGGGCCCTCAACATTCGAGTTTCAACCATACGATATACTGTCTCCTTTCCTTGAGATTTTTCCTCGTAGGCACTACCGGTTGTCCCAAAGGACAAATTTATTATACCGTGTCCTTTTGGATTTGTAAATAGCCTTTTGGAAAATTTTTGTGAATTTTAAGCAAAAGCATTCACTTTAAGACAAATGCGTGTTATAATAAGAGTAAACTTTTTCAAGGGAGGCGGTCTTAATGACTTTAGGCGATAGAATACATTATCTCAGAACAGAGAAAGGGTACACTCTGCAGGAGCTCGGCGATATGGTCGGCGTCGGTGCGAGCACGGTCCGCAAATGGGAAACGGGCTACATCAAAACACTTCGTACCGATAAAATGCAGAAGCTCTCGAACGCTCTCGGAACGTCGGTCGACTACTTGATGGGGTGGACCGATAACAGCGTAAACGTCGGAACGGTGGGGACCAATAACGGCGTTATAGGCCAGAACTCCGGTGAGATTCACTTAGAGCAGCAGCGCTCCAAAGAGGAAGCGGAGCTTCTGCGTATTTTCTCCGGACTCGATGTCAAGCGGCGTATGGAGCTGCTTATGACAGCCATCCGCTTAGACGAGGAGCAGAATCAATGAACGCGTGGAGCAGAGAGGACATAATTATCGCCTATGCCCTTTACTGCGTTACTCCTCTCGGGAAAATCAATCCCAGCAACAAAGTCATTCAGCAGGTCGCCGAGATTATTCCTCACTCGGTCGCTTCTATCGTAATGCGCATGCGGAACTTCCGGTACATAGACCCGAAGGTTTCCTCTGGGCTTAAGAACGTAGCGAAGGCGGACCGAATGATTTACGAGGAGTTCAAACACGACTGGGGCTCTCTGAGTCTTGAGGCGGAGACCTTGACGGGTCTCGCTATCTTTGACTCTTCACCTTTGCAAGGAGCAAAGCCGCTCTCGTCTCTGACGAATCACGGAAAAGTATCGCGGGAACGACACTTCTTCAAGCAGGCGGTGCTCGCGGCTTACGACGACCGGTGCTTTATATCCGGCTGCGCGCTGCCGCAAATGCTCGTTGCAAGTCATATAAAACCGTACTCGCAATGCCGAAGCGAGACGGACCGAGTCAGCCCCGACAACGGGATTTGCCTCAATACTTTTTATGATAAAGCCTTCGACCGAGGCCTTATAACTATCACTCCTTCCATGAAAATCTATGTTTCTCCGATAATTTTAGATAGCCCTCAGGACGCTTTTACAGCCCGCTGGCTGGCTTCTCTTGACGGAATGGTTTTACCCCCCCCCGATTTCCGCCGCGTAGAGAGCTTCTGGAGTACCATAACGACGAAATTTTTAGGAGGGTCACATGAATACAGTAATTTACGCTCGGTATTCTGCCGGCCCGAGACAGACCGACCAGAGTATCGAAGGGCAGCTTAGAGTCTGCACCGACTTTTGTAAGCAGCGAGGGCTTACCATTATCGACACATACTGCGACCGTCATATCTCAGGCCGCACAGACGAGCGACCGGAGTTCCAAAGGCTCATTGCAGACGCCAAACGCAAGAAGTTCGAGGCGGTGGTCGTCTATAAGACGGACCGCTTTGCCCGGAACAAATACGACAGCGCCGTTTATAAGCGGGAGCTCAAGAGGAACGGAATCCAAATCTTTTACGCTGCCGAAGCGATACCGGACGGGCCCGAGGGCATTATCCTCGAGAGCCTTATGGAAGGCCTTGCAGAATACTACTCGGCAGAGCTCGCTCAGAAAATCAAGCGGGGAATGCACGAGAGCGCTTTGAAGTGCCAGAGCACCGGAAGCGGGAGACCGCTCGGGTATCGGGTTGACGAGCAGAAGCACTTCCAGATAGACCCAGAATCAGCCCAGACTGTTCAAACAATTTTTGAGCAGTACATTAAGGGCGAATCAAATGCGGCCATCTGTGAGCTCCTGAACAGCCGTGGGCTGCGTACCGCTCAGGGCAAGCCCTTCAACAAGAACAGTATCAACCGAATCATTAAAAACCGAAAGTACATAGGCGAGCACCGGTACCACGATATAGTCGTTGAAGGCGGCATGCCTGCGATTATATCGAAGGACACTTTTAACCTCGCTCAGGCCGAAATGGAACGCCGGCGCACTCGCAAGGCCCCGAAGTCGCCAAAGGCTGAATACCTTTTAGCCGGTAGACTCTTCTGCGGTCATTGCAAAGGACCAATGCAGGGAGTCAGTGGTACAGGCAAGAGCGGGAACAAGTGGTACTACTATTATTGTGGGAACACTCGCGGCAAGAATAAGACTTGCGATAAGAAGCAGGTCTCACGCGACCGCCTTGAGCGCGCCGTGGTCGACTTCACTGTCCGCTATATCCTTCAAGAGGAAGTTCTCGAAGAGCTCGCGAGGAAGGTACACGCGGCGCAAGAGCGCCAAAACGATACCGCCTCGGAGATTGCCTTCTACGAGAAGAAGCTGGCAGACAATAAGAAGTCTATTGCGAACGTGCTGCGGGCTATCGAGTCAGGAGCAGCGACGCAGACCTTACCTGCGCGCCTGCAGGAACTCGAGAACGAGCAAGCGGTCATTCTGGGAGAGATTAGCTTCCTCAAGGGCAAGCGTCTCGCGTTTACGGAGGACCAGATTCTCTTTGCGTTAATGAAACACCTTGAGCCATACCCGGGAGAGTCCGAGCAGGACTACCGTCGGAGAATCATCTCTGACTTTGTTTCAGAGGTCTACTTATATGATGACCGGCTTCTTATCTACTTTAATATCAGTAGCGAAGACGGAAAACTCAAGTCGGCGGACCTCTCAAACATCGAGGGCGGCGAGTTCGACGAGGGACTCGTCAGCTCCACCAGCGGCAAGTTGCCTGCACCCGACCACTCATGAGGTGCAGTGCAGTACCAAACTTTCTATTCTGACGGGAGGTTTGGGGGTTCGTCCGATGCTCCGCGTAAGATGCGCCGGAGCAAAAACAGACTTTCCTTGAGGGAACTTTTTCAAAGTTCCCTCATTTTTTTCAAAACCTGACAACCCAACAGGAGGTTTCTATGTGGAATCAAAAATTATGTCTTGGGCTTTCCGACAGCTTCGGTCTGCCCTATGAGGAACAGATTCAAACCCTTGCAAAGATCGGCTTCGACGCTTTTTTTGCGGATCTGTCTGATCCCGCGCAGCTTCCGCTTCTGCCGCATCTTGCACAGCTGGCAAAGCAATCCGGCATTGCCTGCCAGTCCCTGCACGCACCGTATGCCCGCGCGGCAGATCTATGGCAGGCAGACGCGGACGCGGCGGATGCGGCAGTAACAGAATTATTACACTGTTTGGACGATTGCAAACGAAACGAAATTCCCCTGCTCATTGTACACGCGTTCATTGGCTTTGATGCGCACACCCCTACGCCGCGCGGCGTGGAACGGTTTGCCGCCGTCGTCAAAGCCGCGGAGGGCAGCGGCGTGAAGATCGCTTTAGAAAATACCGAGGGCGAGGAATATCTGTTCACCCTGCTGGACGCTTTTTCTCAAAGCAATGCCGTGGGCTTCTGTTGGGACAGCGGACATGAAATGTGCTACAATCATGCTCAAAATCTGCTTGCCCGCTACGGCGACCGTCTCCTTGCCACGCACCTGAACGACAATCTCGGAATCCGTGCCTTTGACGGCACCACGACATGGATCGATGATCTGCATCTGCTTCCGGGCGACGGCATTGCAGACTGGGATCTGCTTGCTGCCCGGCTTGCCGCTGTTCCCCTGCCGGAGTATCTCACGTTTGAGCTGACCACCAGATCCAAACCGGATCGCCATGAAAACGACAGCTATGCCCGCATGGCGCCCGTCGATTACCTCACCGCCGTCTATGCCCGCGCCTGCAAGATCGCTGCCAAAATACAGCGGGCAAAAGAACGGGTTCCAAAGTAGAAAGGTGCGAAAGGAAAGAGCCTGCGCTTTTGCAAGGGGAGCCTTTTGAAAAAAGGCTCCCCTTGCCATCCCCGCGAAAAC
>CALBGG010000044.1 GCA_937893605.1 uncultured Clostridia bacterium | reverse complement strand
AGGGCCGCTTCAACGACCCATACCTGCGCGATACGCTCATGGATTTCGGCATCACTACCGATACTCTCGAGTGCACGGTCAACTGGTCGAACATGGAGCAGGTGCACCTTGATGTGCGCAAGGTCTGCCATGCGCTGCCGAACACGGTCGTTACGACCCACATGTCGCACTGCTATCCGCAGGGCGCGAACCTGTACTTCATCTTCCTGACCAAGATGCAGGATGAGAAGGCGTTCAAGGCATACCACACGACCATTCTCGACGCTATCCAGCGCTCCGGCGCAGCGATAAGCCACCACCACGGCATCGGCAAGATGTTCGCGCCCTGGCTCGAGGGCTACGTCGGCGAGAAAGAGTACGGCGTGTTCAAGGTGCTCAAGAACTACTTCGACCCGAAGTACAACATGAACCCCGGCGGCACCATCGGCCTCGATCTCCTGCCCGAGGAGAAGAAGTTCGACCGTCAGTATACCGATTACGAAGCTCAGCCGAAGTTTGACTGATAATATAGTCGCCGCACTGCTATTTTGCAGTGCGGCGTATTTTTTTCCTTGAATTATTCAGTGCGCCATGCTATAATACAAAAGCTGCGGAGAATTAGCTCAGCCGGTTAGAGCGCTCGCCTCACACGCGAGAGGTCAGCAGTTCGAGTCTGCTATTCTCCACCACGGTAAAAGCCCCGGAAGCTACGGCTTCCGGGGCTTTGCATATTTTTATTGCAAGAGATGGTCATATAACGACGGTAAAGCAGCTGCCGGCTCCGGGCGAGGAGGTGACGCTGATGACACCGCCGTGAAGCTCGGTGATCTCCTTTACAAGCGATAGACCGAGTCCGCTGCCCGCGTTTTCGCTGCGCGAGGCGTCGGCCTGCCAGAAGCGCTGCCATGCCTTTTCCTGCTCCTCGGGTGTCATACCGATGCCGTCGTCGCGCACGGTGAGGACGGCCTTTTTTCCTTCACTGCTCAGTGAAAGCCAGATGTTTCCGCCCTCCTTGCCGTAGCGATACGCGTTTTGCAGCAGGTTTTGAACAAGGCTCGCAAAAAGCTGCGTGTTAAATCGTGCAGTTACTCCGTCGGCAATGTCCATGTGCAGATTTATGCCGCGCCTGTTCTCCGGCATGTAGTCCTCGCATACCTCGCGCACGAGCTCGGACAGGTCGCCCTCGCCCATAGGGTATCGCTCCGTGCCCTGCTGAAGTCGGGTAAGGCTCAGCAGGTGATTTACAAGGTCGGACATGCTGTTGGCCTGCTCGGCGATTATATTGAGCGTTTCGAGAAATTCCTCGCGAGTAAAGTCCTTGCGCAGGGCTCGGTCACAGCTTGCCTTTATTACGGTTATCGGCGTGCGCAGCTCGTGCGACGCGTCGGAGGTGAACTGCTTTTCCGCGGAAAACGAGCGTTCGAGCCTGTCGAACATACCGTCAAAGGTGTTTGAGAGCGCTATGAGCTCCGAGGAGCCTTTGCGCAGCGCGATGCGCCGGGAAAGATCGCTGCCGTCGTTTATCGAGTTTGCAGTCTGCGTTATCTTTTCCACCGGGTCGAATGCGCGCTTGGATATGATCCAGCCGCCGAGAGTGCTTATTATAAGCATAACCGGCAGCAGCATCAAAGTCATGACAATCACTGTGTGCGTAGTACCGGAGTCGTCGTTTTCGGCGACGATGCCGCGTATCCGGACAGGCTGACCGTCAAAGGTCTCGAGCTGTGTATCATAGACGTAAAATTTATCCCCGTCAAGGGAAACCGTCCTGACCTCGTGCTCGTAAAATGGAATATCCGCAGGATTTAAGCCGTCGACAGTGACGCCGCGCAGAAGCTGTCCTGCCTCGTCGTAAAATGCGCAGTAAACGCCGCGTGTGTAAAAATCGACTTCGTCCCAGGCGATCTCGCTGTGCTCGGTCTCAAATTTATGCTCATTGCTCATGACCGTGTCAACGAGTCTCTCTGGCGAATCGTCAACAAGTCCCTTTTCGTCGACCCACAGAACGAACACAAGCATCACGAGCGACAAAAGCAGCATCATAACTGCGATCCACGCCGTAAGTCTGAGCTTTGCGGACATGCTCAGTCCTCCCTGAGCACCCAGCCGATGCCCCAAACTGTGTGAATGAGCTTTTTGTCAAATCCGTCATCTATCTTCTTGCGCAGGTAGCCTATGTATACGTTAACAACGTTTGAGCCGCCCTCGTACCTGTAGTTCCAGAGGTTGTTTTCTATCTGCTCACGCGAGAGCACCATGCCCTTGTTGCGGATCATGTACTCGAGAAGAGAGTATTCCTTTGCCGTGAGCTCGATGAGCTTTCCGCCGCGAGTGACCTGCTTTGCGGAGATATCGAGCCTGAGGTCGGCAAGCTCGTACACATTCGAATGATTGTCGCCGCTTTTTCGAGCCATGACGTGGATGACCGCTATAAGCTCGCGGAAGTCGAAGGGCTTTACCATGTAGTAGTCGCCGCCCGACTCAAGACCGCGTACCTTGTCGGATACGCTGTCGCGTGAGGTGAGGTACACGACCGGCGTTTTGCAGCCGTTTTCGCGTATCCTGCGAACAAATTCAAAGCCGTCCATCTTCGGCATCATAATATCGAGCACGATAACATCGTACTGCGCGCACTCGCAAAGCTCCAGCGCCTCAAGACCGTTAAAGCAGGAGTCTACGCTGTAGCCCTCGTCGAGTATTGCCTCGGATATCATTCGATTTAGGTGCTTTTCATCTTCAACAACAAGTGTCCTCATATCATTTTCCTCCCGTTTTCCACTATTTTATTTGCGAAAAAATATATTGTCAATGCCCTCTAATTAATTTATAATAAATATGGCGTAATGTAACTATGGGGCATTATATGACCTCGGGTTTATGAATTTTTGGATATCCTCAAGGAGGACAACAGCATGAAAAACAGCGTTAAAAGAGTGCTGAGCATGTTTCTGTGCCTGACGATGGTGCTGGGGCTGTTTTGCTTCACCCCGGAAGCCGCGGCACTTGACAGCAGCGGCTATGAATGCACGGGCTCTGTCGAGCAGCTTCTCAAAGGGAGCACCGACGCCGTGGCCGGGCAAAACTACCGTATCGTCAATAACGACGATATCATAGCGCTTGCCGACTATGTCGCGGCCGGCAGAAACACAAAGGGCGTCACCTTTTACCTGAAGGGCGACGTCAATATGCGCCGCAACACATGGAACGGCATCGGCACGTCGCAGTACGCGTTTGAGGGAACGCTCGACGGCTGCGGCTATGCTGTCCTCGGCCTGATAACATATCTGTTTAAAAACGCAGGCTCGAACGCCGTCATCATGAACCTCGGCGTAAACGGCGTGTCAAACGGCGCGGATGCCGCGGGCATAGCGTCCACCCTCTCCGGCAAGATAGTCAACTGCTGGAGCGCCGTGCGTGTAAACGGCACGGGCAATAACGGCGGCCTTGCGGCCATCGTAACCGGCGGCAAGATCATAAACAGCGCAAACTACGGCAAGGTAAGCGGAACCGGAAACGTCGGCGCTATCGCCGGCAAGGTGACGGGAGCCGAGATAAGCTGTGCGTATCACACCTATTACAGTGCAGATAACGATATCGGCAGCAAGGATTCGGCCAGCCGCATAGATACCATGCGCTTTGCCTCGAGCCCCACGATGTGCCCGACCGAAGCCGAGAAGACCGTCGGCAACGTTACGAGCGACGATCTTTTGGCGCTTCTCAACGCCTGGGTCTCGGCCGACAGCGGAACGAGATGGCGCAATTGGACCTTTAACACCGACGCAGACAGCATCGACCGCGTCGGCGGCAGGTATCCCATGCTTGCGTACCCCGGCTACGCCTCGGAAACTCCGGTCTATACAAGCAGCGTGCCGATGGAAACTCTCTACGAGTCAAAGACCGACGCGCAGTCCGGCATATGCTACAGCATAGGCGATGTCAGGGAGCTCGAGCTGCTTGCAAAGTTCGTAAACGAGGGCTACGATACCTCGGACGCGACCTTCTTCCTCACGGCGGACCTGAGCATCGTCGTAAACGGCTCGTTCTACAAGGGCGAGAGCTGGGTGCCTATAGGCAGCAGTGAGACAAACAGCTTCAAAGGCGTCTTTGACGGCCAGGGCTTTGTCATAAATGAACTGATAATCAACAAAACAAACGACCCCGGCGGCCTGTTCGGCTATGTAAACAGCGAGAAGGCGGTCATCAAAAACGTCGGCGTCGGCGGCGGCATAACCGCTAACGACTACGCAGGCGGCATCGTCGGCTTCCTCAGAGCGGGCACTGTCGAAAACTGCTGGGTCAGCATGAACGTAAACGGCGATAAGGCAACGGGCGGCATCGCGGGCTACATGGATAACGCGAAGATCTATAACTGCACCATGTACGGTACGGCGACGGACAATCACAAATACGGCGGCATCGTCGGCGAATCGACCGTAAACAGCACCGTGCAGTACTGCTACTACAGCAACGATAACTCCGATGTTTCGGGGACCCCTGCCGCGGGAACATACAGCCTGGATATACCCTTCAAGGTCGAAAGCGGCGAGTATAACCTCACGAGAAGCATAAACATAAACGGTCAGAAGACCATCAAGGTGCTCAACGCCTTAAACTATTGGGTCGATACCCTCGGTAAGGGGCAGAACATGCGCCATTGGAAGCAGGATAAGTCGGCGGCGAGCATCGCCCGACTGCGCGGCAGCTTCCCGGCACATATCTATTTTAACGACTCTGCCGCACTTGAGTACATAAGCGAGCAGCCCGGCGAGACCGACCGCAGCGATAATCCGTACAATGTTACTTATAAATGCACGGCCACTATGACCGAGCTTTATGAGAGCAAGGCCGACGCTCTGCCCGGCGGCAACTACAGCATATCCACCGGCGACGAGCTGGGGCTGCTGTCAAAGTACGTCCAGGAGGGCTACTCGACCAGGAAGGCAAACTTCTATCTGACGGACAACGTAAATATAGCGACCCAGGGGCTTGACACCGAGGGCGCGGGCTGGGTTCCCATAGGAACTACGCTCAATAACCACCAGGGTATATCCACGATAACCTATTTCCGCGGCAACTTTGACGGCTGCGGCTACACGGTAACGGGACTGTATTTCGTTTCCGACTTTATCGACATGGCGGGTCTGTTCGGCCAGTGCTGGGGCAGCACCATAAGAAACCTCGGCGTTGCGGGCGAGGTGCTCGGCGACGATGAGGTCGGCGGCATCGTCGGCAGAGCAAACGACTGCGTCATCGAAAACTGCTGGTCGTCCGTGATTATCCAGGCCTCGACCGAGGTCGGCGGCATCGTCGGCTACGCGCACAATTCCACCATCTCCAACTGCGCGGCCTACGGACCGCTGTACACCACCAGCGACGAGGGCGAGAAGTCCGGCTTCGTCGGAAGGTCAAACGGCTCGACCTTCAATAACTGCTACTATCTCTACGGCCTTATAGACGATTTCTACAACAAGACCGATAAGGACAGCGTCTTCAACGACTGCATGTACTTCAAGTACGATGTGGACGGAACGCAGAAGTGCACCCTCAAGACGGCCATAACAGTTGACAGCTACACAGGCGACGATATGCTCGAGGCGCTCAACGCGTGGGTATATATGCAGAATAATGAGCTCTACTGCTCGTGGCATACGGCCTCGTCCGTGACCGAGATACCCGGCGCGAACGGTTACTTCCCGGTGCTCGTCAATCCTCAGATGAGCGGCACGGGCGGCGATGACGGCTACTGCGGCGACTATGAGGCAACGGACACCATGCGCGGACTGTACAGCACCCGCTCCGACGGCGTTGAGGGCGGCTGCTACAGCATAAGCAATATGGACGACCTCGTCGCGTTCAGAAAGTACGTTAACGAGGGTTATAAGACAAGCAAGATAATCTTCTTCATGACCCACGATATCGATATGTCCGTCCAGTATTCGGCCGCGAGCGGCACTTCGTGGACGCCTGTCGGCTCGGCAAAGGAGCCGTTTAAGGGCATATTTGACGGCCAGGGCTACACGCTCAAATATCTGTACATAAACAGCAATGCCGACGATCAGGGCTTCTTCGGCCACGTCACCGGCAATAACGCCGTCGTAAAGAACCTCGGCATAAGCGGCTCGGTAACGTCCAAGGGCGTAAACTCCGCGGCTATCTGCGCCGACTTCAACTTCGGCACGATAGCAAACTGCTGGTCGAGCTGCGCCGTTGCGGGTGCGTCAAACGCCGGCGGCATAATCGGCGGCGGCAACATGGGCACCGTCGTAAACTGCACAAGCTACGGCGTTGTAAACGGCGCGACGACCTATGGCGCGATAGCAGGCGCACCCGTCGGCACGCAGCTTAAATACTGCTACTATCTCTACGGCACCTGCCAGCAGGCCTACCCGTCGGATAAGGGCGTTCTGTACCCAACTGTTCAGAGCTTTAACGGCACAGGCGCTGTCTGCGTCATGGCAGAGTATGTAAATGTTGAGGGCACGCGCACAAAGAACGTCTCCTCGGCGCTGAAGCTATATGTCGATGCACACCCCGAGGTGAATTACTGCTACTGGAGCATCGGCGACTCGGAGGAGTACTACCTCCAGGGCGTAACGGGCTTCCCGGTGCTGATCTCGGCATCGGACACCAAGGGAGATCACGACTATAAGCAGTATCAGGCTCAGTTTAAGGATAAGAAATACTTCTCTGTACTGTCTGCGCTGAAGGACGCAAACTCCGCCGAGGGCGGCGGCGTCGTGACGCTTCTTGTAAACGCGCAGCTGAAAAACCGCGAGGATATCGTTTTTGACGACGATGTAACGCTCAACACAGCCGACTTCTCGCTCATCATCATGTCCGAGGTCTCCGTCAAGAGCATGAACCAGCTGCTCGGCACGTTCATCATAAAAAGCGGCGGCACGATAAATCTCGACGGCGATAAGTTCCTCTATTCGCAGATGAAGGCGGACGATTCGTGCAACAGCGCGTTCTATTCAAAGGAGAGCCTGACGATACAGACCGTTGAGACCGACGATCCGACAGCCTATGATCTGACGTTCTACAGCGGCGAATTTATCGTAAACGCGGCGCTCGATTCCGGCAATCCTCACAAGATCCCCGGCGGCAGTAAGCTGACGATAAAAGAGCGCGCAACGCTCAACGTCGAGCGCAACGCCCGCATAAGAACGACCGGCGGTGCTGAGATATTTGACTACGGCACGATAAAGATAGGCAACGCGACGCTTGACCGCAACAAGGGCAGCCGCATCGTCGGCGTTCTTGAGGACAAAAGCGGAACGGTAAGCCTGCCGTTTATCTACTACGACGGATATCATCTGCGCGGCTGGATGGCAAACGAGGAGCTCTACGCCGCCGGCAGCACCGTAGACGTCCGGACGGAGACAACCTTTACCGCAACATGGGCGATTGGTGACAGAATGGATCCGTACCCCGGCGACGACAGTTATACAGACGGTGAGATTACATATGATTTCAAGATATACGTCATTCAGTCAGAGGGCGGCAAAATAAGCCCCGAGACTATGAATGTCGCGCGCGGCGAAACGCTCAGCTTCACCGTCGAGGCCTCGGAGGGCTACTACATCAAAAACGTCCTTGTTGACGGCAAGAGTGCAGTGCTCGACGATAATGGTGCGTATCAGTTTATAAGCGTCGGCGAGGATCACACGATCACAGCGCTGTTTGCCCAATACACAAACAGCGGCTACAACAGCTATGTCAACAAATTTACCGACGTCAAGGCAAGCGACTGGTTTTATAATAACGTTCGCTTTACCTACACGATGGGGCTTATGAACGGAACGTCCTCGACGACGTTCTCACCGGAAGAGCCGACGGCACGAGCACAGTTTATAACCGTTTTGTGGCGCATGTCCGGCTCGCCGGTCGTTCCCGGCAGCGGATGTCAGTTTAACGACGTCGCAAGCGGCACTTACTATTATGAAGCGGTGCGCTGGGGCGTGGCAAACGGCATAATAAACGGCTACTCGGCAACGGTGTTTGATCCGAACGGACAGGTGACCCGTGAGCAGCTTGTAACAATGCTCTTCCGCTACGCGAAAAACTACGCCGGCGACGATGTCGCAAAGTACGATACGACAAATATTCTCGGCTATTCGGATGTGATGCAGATATCCAAGGGAATGACTCAGGCCTTCCAGTGGGGCATAGGAGCCAAGATCATAAGCGGCACGAGCGCCACGACGCTCACGCCTCAGGGCACGGCGACCCGTGCGCAGGTCGCGGCCATCCTCTCGCGCTACTGCAACAGCTTCGTGCTGAAGCTGCCCGTGATGATGTAAATATTATAAAATACTCGGCGGCCACAGTGAATAATTTCGCTGTGGCCGTGAGCGTTAGTGCTGGCAAGGAGATTCTTATATGGAAATAAAGCGAATCACGCATACTGATGATCATTTATACGAGGAAGCGGCGACTCTGTACGGTATGAGCTTTCCGCCGCACGAACAGCGCGAGCCGCATTCGCAGGACAGGATCATGAAGCATGACTCATACCACTTTGACACTGTCTGCGACGACGGACGGTTTGTCGGCGAGATACTGTACTGGGATATGGACGGCTTTTTCTACATTGAGCACTTTTGCGTCTCTCCGGAGCTCCGCAACAGGCATTACGGACAGCGGATCCTTGCCGAGTATGATAAAACTCCTCTTATTCTTGAGATAGATCCTCCGGTTGACGAGCTTTCGATAAGAAGAAAGGGTTTTTACGAGCGCTGCGGATTTGTTGAAAATCCGTACAGGCATGTGCATCCTCCGTACCATGCGGGAAACGAAGGGCATGAGCTTGTCGTCATGAGCACACACAGAGCCATGACGCAAACCGAGTACGACAGCTTTAAGAATTATCTCGATAGCGTTGTCATGAAAAACGCATACTGATAAAAACAGCCCGGTCTAAAAGACCGGGCGTTTTTCAGACTGTCAAAAAACCTATGCTGCTGAGCTAAACAACAGAGCAGCGGGG
>CALBGG010000043.1 GCA_937893605.1 uncultured Clostridia bacterium | reverse complement strand
GGTTCGAATCCCTTACGGCGTGCCAAAAGCAGAAGCTTTCATCATCGATGAGAGCTTCTGTTTCTTTTTTTATTTGGCGTAAGGGATTCGAACCCTGAGAGGGTCGGAGCGTTTAGAAAATATGCCGGCGGCATATTTTCAGCTCCGAGGGGCGCAGCAGCTTGCTGCAAGCCCACGAGATTTTGCGCAGCAAAAGCTCTATCCCTTACGGCGTGCCAAAAATAACAGCAGCTTCCGTCATTGATGGAGGCTGCTGCTTCTTTTCATTTTCCGTTTTCACTTTCCGACCATGTTCACTTCTCAAACAGCATGTTCAGATCGCAGTCGGCATCTATGCCTGGGACGCGGCCGGAAAAGCTGTACTGCCACATATCGTGGTAATAATAAAAATACGGATAGCTCCCGATGCCGACGCACCACGACTTGTAATCCTGAAGCCGCGTGAGGTCATAACCGTAGTAGCCTGTATCATTATATATGTAGACTCCCGGCTCGTAGCCCGCAGCCTTTACCGTCTCGCAGAAGGCAACGGCGCAGTCGGTGAGCGCTTCGTTATCCAGCCCGTCGGTTCTGGCATCGTCTCCGGCTATGCGCTCCCAGTCGAAGAATACCGGCAGGTCAAGCTCTCTGCCGTCTAAAAGCTCGAGCACGAACCGCGCCTCGGCCTTTGCCTCGTCCGTCGTTATCGCCTGCGAGAAGAAATACGCGCCGACGCGCAGTCCCGCCGCCTTTGCGCCCTCGATATTTTTGACGAAATTATCATCGCTGTACAGCTCGCCGCTGCCGTAATACATACCTCCGGCACGGACTATAGCGAAACGCACGCCGCTGCCATATACCTGCTGCCAGTCGATGTCGCCCTGATACGACGAAACGTCAACGCCGCGGCTGGCCTTATACTCCCGCCCGGTGTAGGTGAGGTTTCCGTTCGGGTCGGTTATGAACTCGTCTTTATCGAGATCGTTGAGCGCGACGCCCTCCTGCGGAGTTATCCACACATATGTCTCGCCGTTAAACACCTCGACCATCCCGTAGTGCGGATCGGCCTCCTGCTCGGCGCGCTGGCGCATCTGCACGGCGGCATACGCTGCGAGCAGCAGCGCGGCTATGAGGATCACTATATACACAGGCCTTATCCCTGCGCGGGCCCTGGTTTTTCTCTTTGTCTTTTTCATACCGTTATTTTATCACGGCGCTTCCGATGTGTAAAGTTAACATTCTTCTAACGACGCCATAAGATTTCTGCCGCCGTAGGAAAGGCTGCTTTTAAGACGCTCGCGGCCGCGCTTTATTGTGCGGCTGACGCTGGATATGTGCAGCCCCAGCTCGTCGGCGATATCCTGCATGGGCATCTGCTCGATGTAGTACATGCCGATAAGCTGCTTCTGGCGACGGGTCAGCTGCGAATTTATCGCACGGCGCAGAGCGCCTGCCGTTCCGCCCGTCGCGTCGGACACGAGCTTTATGTACTGGCGCAGCGCCATGTATTCCTCCTGCTTTGCAAACATGTTGAGCTTTCTCTCCTGCATATGCTTTTCTCCTTATCTATAATAGTTTTCAAGGTAGCGCGAGACGGCGAGCGTATCGCGCATCATGCTCGTAAGTATGGCTATCCGGCGGCGCAGGCGAAGTCTGTCGATCTCGCACATGGGTTCATCGCTAAGCTGCCTGCTGAGCTCCGCTATGCGGCGTTTGCACATAAGCGCACTTTCGTTATATTCCGCGGAAAGTTCGATAAGTTTCATTCGTATTCTCCCTGAATAAAATAATTAAAATTTATGTTGACAAACATGGTTCGGTTTGCTATTATATTTGAGCCGGTATCGTGCTGGTGTAGCTCAGTTGGTAGAGCAGCTGATTTGTAATCAGCAGGTCGGGGGTTCGAGTCCGTCCACCAGCTCCACCGCAACAGACGGCATAAGTTAATATGGGGGAATTCCCGAGTGGCCAAAGGGGACAGACTGTAAATCTGCTGGCAATGCCTTCGGTGGTTCGAATCCACCATCCCCCACCAAAAAACCTTCGCACGAAAGTGTGGAGGTTTTTTACTTATTACCTTTTACTTTTTCACTATTATCTTGTCTGCGCGAAGGTTTTTTGGTAAAGTAAAAAGTAATAGGTAATAGTGAATAAGTATGGTGTGTTTCAATTCCACGAATTGAAACAGCAATTTGAAAGACGGTGAACGATCAAATGAGCGACAGCCCTCTTATTTCAAAATCTAAAAGCTTTGCTTTGGAAATTATAAATGTCTGCAATGAGATAAAGGCTGCAAAGCGAGAGTCGGTATTGACAAATCAACTGATTCGTTCCGGAACCAGCATCGGTGCCAATATTCGCGAAGCATTCTATGCTCACGGCAAAGCCGACTTCATAGCCAAACTTCAGATTGCCCTCAAGGAATGCTCCGAAAGCGAATACTGGCTCGAGTTGCTGATCGAAAGCGGCTACTATAATGACAAGGCTGTTTTATATCACTGCACCGAGCTCAAAAGGCTGCTTATTGCTTCGCTGAACACAGCGAAGTCGAGATCCTGAACCGCTCCGTCTTGCCTATTTCGCCGTTTGGTGCTAAACTTCATAAAAAGCGAACCCTTCCCGAGGTGCACAGTATGAACAACTCACTTGACAGATTTCTCATAGCCCAGGAGCACTCCTACGACACCGCGCTGCGCGAGATACGTGCCGGGCGTAAGCGCAGTCACTGGATGTGGTACATCTTCCCGCAGATCGCCGGGCTCGGCATGAGCCACACAGCTCAGCTGTACTCCATCGCCGACATCGACGAGGCTCGCCGGTACATCGAGCACCCCGTGCTCGGAGAGCGCCTTATCGAGATATCCCGCGCACTTTTGACGATAGATTCCTCCGACGCGGGCGCCGTCTTGGGTTATCCCGACGATCTCAAGCTGCGCTCATGCATGACGCTGTTCGCGCAGGTGTCTGACGATCCCGTATTCAAGGCCGTTCTGGACAAGTTCTACGGCGGCAGAGCCGACACGCGCACTCTTGAGCTTCTCGGCCTTACCTAATGCGCACAAATTAACAGAAAATTCACACGTTATTTTCTCACTATCCGCGAATTGACTTTTCTTCGGTTCGCGGATATAGTTTTATCTGTTGCTTTTTCGGGTCCGGCGCAATATCGGCCCAATATAAAGACAAAAAGGAGCGCAAAATGGAAAAGATCTTCAAGCTGAAGGAAAACGGTACGAACGTGCGAACCGAGATAGTCGCCGGTCTTACCACCTTCATGACCATGGCTTACATCATCGCACTCAACCCGAACCTTCTGACAAACTTCGCGACCGGAACACCGCTGTGGAACGCCGTTTTCATGGCAACGTGCATAGCGTCCGCCATAGGCATGCTCGTCATGGCCTTCGCCGCAAACAAGCCCTTCGCAATGGCTCCCGGCATGGGACTCAACAGCTTCTTTGCAGTAGTCGTTGCAAACATCGCAGCCCTCTCCGGCCTGAGCTACGAGGAGGCCTTCCCCGCCGCGATGTGCATCATCCTCGTCGAGGGCATATTCTTTATCATCCTCACCCTCTTCTCGATCCGTGAAAAGATCGTCGAGGCTATCCCCTTCGGCATACGCATAGGCATCACCCCGGCCATCGGCCTTATGCTCCTGAATGTCGGCTTCGGCTCGAATGCCGGCCTTTACAGCGAAAATGGCGGCCCGTTCTATGTACTGTCGACCTTCTTTGGAAGCCTCACCCCTTCCGTCGCGCAGGACACCGTCGGCAGCGCTTATCCCCAGCTTGTCCTCTACGTCGTGACCATGCTCGTCGGCGTGTTCGCCATCGTCATCCTCAGTCACCACAAGGTCAAGGCCTCGGTTATACTCGGCATGCTCATCTCCTGCATCATCTACTGGGGCGGCAGCTTCATTTTCCTGGACACGAATCCGTTCGAGTCTCTCGCCACTGCGTCCTTCGTACCCCCTCTCGGCGACATGCTCGACACGACCTTCTTCAAGTTTGACTTTGGGACATTCTTAAGCATCGGATGGTTCACGGCCATTGCGCTCATCATAACCTTCTGCATGATCGATATGTTCGATACCATCGGCACCCTCGTCGGCACCGCCGCGCGTGCGGACATGCTCGATAAGGACGGCAAGATGCCCAAGATGAAGGAGGCTCTGCTTGCAGACGCTATCGGCACGGTCGCCGGTGCATGCACCGGCACCTCCACCGTCACGACCTTTATTGAGTCCGGCTCAGGCGTTGAGGCCGGCGGCCGCACGGGTCTTACCGCGCTGACCACCGCGATCATGTTCCTGCTGTGCATGTTCATCGCCCCCATCGCGGCTCTCATCCCTGCTCCCGCAACGAGCGCAGCTCTGATCTATGTCGGCATACTCATGATAAGCGGACTTAAAAAGGTAGATTGGGACGATATCCTCCAGGTCATTCCCGTCGCGCTCATGCTCATATTCATGCCCATAACCGGATCTATCGGCCACGGCATCGGCATGGCGCTTATCGCCTACACCGTCGTTGCGGCCTTCACCGGCAAGGCAAAGGACGTTTCGATCCTGACATATGTTCTGTCTATCCTGTTCCTGCTCAAGTTCTTCGTCATCGTAAAATAAAAAAGGATAAGTATTTCAGCTTACCGGCGTTCTCCCTGGACGCCGGTAATTTATTATCCTGCTGCCGATGAGACTTGCTCTGTCGTAGCGGTCAAGCTCCGAAAACAGAGCGTCAAAGCAGTCGGCGCAGACGAGCTCCCCCTCCCACGAAAACATCTCCTCGCCAGCTTCAAACATCAAGCGGCACTGGCTGCAATACGCGGCGTATTCATTTATATTATTCAAGCGCATCTCTCCCGATAAGATATTTTATGCAATTGCATTATCTATTTGGGATAATACTCGCTTTTGCGTAAATTGTCAAGTGATTTTATTTGCGTTATTTAAAAAACGAAGTGTGCACTATGTTAAGATAGTATCAATATTGTCGCTTTTCATGTGCAATTATGGGTTGCTCAGGGTGTGTTCACGCTCAAACCGCGTCTTTTTTGGTGCAATGTGACGATTTTTTATGCTCCATTTTTATAACATCTCACAATTGTATATTGAGGCCGCAAGGAATAGAATTTGAAAAGTGGGGAATGTGTTTCCCCTGAATGATTAGTTTTCAATTTTTCAATAGGAGAGAAAAAAGCAATGATTACAAACGAGTATCTTAAGAGAGTCTATGACTCCGTCGAAAAGCGCGATCCCGACCAGCCCGAGTTCCTTCAGGCGGTCCGCGAAGTATTTGAGAGCCTTCAGCTCGTCGTTGATAAGCACCCCGAGTGGGAGAAGAACGCTATTATCGAGCGTTTCGTAGAGCCCGAGCGCGTTATTACCTTCCGCGTTCCCTGGGTCGACGACAACGGCAAGGTCCAGGTCAACCGCGGCTACCGCGTACAGTTCAACTCCGCTATCGGACCTTACAAGGGCGGCCTGCGCTTCCATCCCTCCGTCAACCTCTCCGTTATAAAATTCCTCGGCTTCGAGCAGATCCTCAAGAACTCCCTGACCACTCTGCCCATGGGCGGCGGCAAGGGCGGCTCCGACTTTGACCCGAAGGGCAAGTCCGATGCGGAAGTCATGCGTTTCTGCCAGAGCTTCATGACCGAGCTGTACCGTCACATAGGCCAGTTCACCGATACTCCCGCAGGCGACATCGGCGTCGGCGCACGCGAGGTCGGCTACATGTTCGGCCAGTACAAGAAGATCGTCGACCGCTTCGAGGGCGGCGTCATCACCGGCAAGGGTCTGACCTTCGGCGGCTCCCTGGCCCGTACCCAGGCTACCGGCTACGGTCTGTGCTACTACGCAGCGGAAGCGCTCAGCCACCTTGCAAACACCTCCTTCGAGGGAAAGAAGGTCATCGTTTCCGGCGCAGGCAACGTTGCTCAGTACGCAGCTGAAAAGTGCACCCAGCTCGGCGGCACCGTTATCGCAATGTGCGACTCCAACGGCTACATCTACGATCCCGACGGCGTTGACCTCAAGAAGGTCATGGACATCAAGCAGAAGCGCCGCGCACGCATCAGCGTCTATGCCGACGAGGTTCCCGGCTCCGAGTACCACGAAGGCCGCAAGGGCATCTGGACCCTCAAGTGCGACATCGCAATGCCCTGCGCATCCCAGAACGAGATGGACGCTGACGACGTACAGCATCTGATCGACAACGGCTGCATGGCAGTATTCGAAGGCGCAAACATGCCTCTTACTCCGGAAGCTATCGAGAAGGTTCTCGGCAACGGCCTGCTCTACAGCCCCGGCAAGGCATCCAACGCAGGCGGCGTTGCAACCTCCGGCCTCGAGATGAGCCAGAACTCCATCCGCATGAGCTGGAGCTTCGAGGAAGTTGACGAGAAGCTGCAGGGCATCATGAAGAACATTTTCAAGGCATGCTACGACGCATCCGTCGAGTGCGGCGAGCCGGGCAACCTCATGCTTGGCGCAAACGTTGCGGGCTTCCTGAAGGTCGCCGACGCAATGATGGCTCAGGGCATCGTCTGATCCAAGCATTAAAAGCTGACAAAACGAGAGTACCGATCGGTACTCTCGTTTTTTTCATATTGCCTTGCCGTTTACGGTGACCGTGCCCTCAATGACGATCTCGCCGCTGTTTTTGATGCAGATGCGCGCATTCGCCGTCTCAAGGTTTATATCCCCCGCGGAATTTACGCTTATATCGGGCAGTGTTGACGACTGCTCCGTTTTTCTTTTTACCTCGGAAAGCCACATGCTCACACCTCCAATGTGACGATAGTTCCTGCGCTCAGGGAATCGGCCCAACAGTGCGACGACAAAACGGTGAACGCTCCGCTAAGGCCGAGCTTTGATGCCGTCAGGCTCACCCTGTCGCCGGGGAAGCAGGCAAACTGCTTTGTCAGCGTAAGCTTTACGCATTTTTTGCCGCGCTGCGATTCGGCGATCTGATATGCCGCCGTATATCTCACGGCATCCGCGCCGGTCGTTTTTGGAACGGTCATCTCTCTGTGGCATTTGCCGCCTCGGGCGGCGAACGCGGCGTTGGAGCTCGTGTAGCTTGCGCCGGTGACGCGGTTTCGTATGCTTATATCCGAAATTATGCCGTAGCGCTCATCGCACATGGCGATGCTCGAAACATCCTCGGAGGCATCGACCGTTATCGTATTGCCGGCGCGCCCGTTTAATATGAGCGTTCCGTCCTTTGCAAAATACGGCGTCGTTTTCCATGCATAGCGGCAGAAGCGCTTGAGAGCGCTCCACGCGCTCTCACCGGTGCGGACGGAAAAGGCGCTCAGCGTAACGCCGGAGCCGGAAACGACATTGCTTATGCCGTATGGCGATACAAAGGCGCTCACGGCCGCGGTGTTGCCGAGCGCGGCATATTCCTGCGCCGGAAGCTCGTTATCCAATAAAAGCGCCGCCTTCGAGCGCCCGGACAGCGTCACGACCGAGCCCTTTTCATCGATGCTTATGCTGTATTCATCTATAACTCCGCTGAAAACGACCTCGCTGTCATGCGTTGCACGGAAAGAGCACGCCGTTTGCAGCTTCGAAAGCTGATTGCTGTAATATATAAAGCTTACCTCAAACCAGTCGCAGGGCTCGCCCATGCCGTGGCACACGTCCCAGGACAGAAATTCGGGGAGCGGCGTGGACACGCCGTCTTTATCCATGATATATCCCTTCATAGCGTCACCTTATCCTTATGAGCCTGCCGTAGGATATCACGGCGTCGGGGTTTGTTATCTCGGGGTTTAGCTCCATAAGAGCCGTCAGTGCAACGCCCTTGAGCTGAGAAATGCTGCGCAGGGTGTCGTTTTCGCCGGCGCTGTAGTAGCGCACGCGGCTTATATCGGAAATGGGATTGCCGTAGTCGGTGTCGTCTATGGCCTCGGACGAATCCTCGAACGCAGAGCCGATGTATTCCCAGAACTCAAAGCTGTAGCTTATGTAATCCTCCTTCGGCTCCTGTTTTAAGCTGAGCGAGGCAAAATACGCGCGCATCGTCGGCCACACGGGATGCACGAGCTTACCGCCCTTGTTTTCTTCAAAAAGCGCGGCGAGTTTTCGAAAGTTTTCATAGGCCTGCGGGCCGACGAACTCGCCCTCGCCGCGTATTATCTTGTTTTGCAGCCCCAGATTCTGCACGACATAGCCGGAAAACGGCAGCTTATAGCTGTGCAGCGTGCGGCGGTATTTGACCTCGAACACCCTGGGGTTGTTCGGCCACACAAAGTCTCTGTATTGCATCGGTGCAAGCATGTCTACCCCTCCTAATACAGCTCAAAGCCGTTATCGTATCTTCTCGCGTCGCGGCGAAAATATTCCGACAGAAACGACATATCGCGCCGGCGCACGATAAACAGCTGCTGCTCATCAAAATTCACGCCGTTTTCATCCGGCGTGTATGCGCGGACATTCAGCATTTCGCCCTCGTTATTCATTGGCTGATACCTCCTGACGATCCAGTGCACGGATCGTTATTTTTTCTCTCTCGGAGCCGTCGGGCTTTCTTGTCTTCTTTAGCTGCGTGCAGCGGCAGCCGCTGTATATTCTGCCGCCTATCTGAAGCTCAAACTCACCAATATTCTCCAGGCTCACGCCGTCGCCGACGGACACCTCGCGTTCGAGAATAACGCCGTAGCTTCGGTCAAAGGTGAGTATCGCGCTCGGACAGGAGTCACCGAAGCCGCGCACCGGGTACGCGGAATAGTCCTCGTATTCCTCGGCCAGCGTCACCGCGCCGAGAGGAACGCCGTCAACGCCGACCTTTGCCGAGTTTGCGGAATATGCCTTTATCATGCTCATCTTGCCTCCCCTATGCTGTATTCCGAAAGCGAGCTGCCGAGCTTTTCGCGCACGAGATAGGCGCATACCTTCGCAGAGCAGCTTGCAAGCAGCATGCGGCTGTCGGCATCGTACTTTATCCCGCCGAAGGAGAATTCCGCAGCGGACACGCCGTCAACGCCGTACAGCGCGCATCTGACAGCATCGGCAAACTCCGAGCATTTCTCCGTCTCCGCCGCGGGACTGTATACGTCCAGCGCGAGGTTTAGCTCCGCTTTTTCGCCGTACATTTCCTTCACCTGCCCATCCTCGGTGCAGACGCCTATGTAATTGCCGAGCCCGGATGAGGTAAGTTTTACCGACTTAAGTCCCACGCATACGAAGGGCGCGGCGGCATCGAGCTCGTTTGCATTAAAGGCCGCTACAGCCTTTATTCCGGCACTGTTGAGCGCCTCGGCTATCCCGGCAGCTATAGCTTCAAGCATTCACCGCGCCTCCCTTCAGCTTCAGTATGCACTCATTGTGCGAAAACGCGCCGAATATGCGCACGGGCTCCACGCGCAGCACAATATAGCTTCTGCCCGCGGCGGTGACGCGGTCGCCCTCGGCGATATTCTCGGCGTCCGTGATGAGCCGGTATTTTGAATTGTTCGTCACGCCCGGGGCCAGCTGCGTTTTGTGTATCTGCGCATCGTCCGGGTCAAGGCAGGATATAAAGCCCCTACCCTCGGCCGAGCCTATGGTGAGAGACTGCCCGTAATTGTGCAGCAGTCTGTTAGTTACCGTCATCCCTGCACCCCCACGAACTCAAAGCCGCCGTTATCGAGATACGCGCCCAGCATCGTCTCGGCGCTTTTTCTGAGCGCTGCGGCGGACGCTCCGCCGAGCTGCACAGAGAGCTTACCTGCCGTAAAGCCGCTCACGCCGCCCGAGTGCGCAGCTCCCAGCTCCATGTACATGGATATTGCCAGCATACCGGCCGCCGTTGTAAAAAGCTCGGTCATATCATCGCTTGAAACGCCGCGCCTGAGTCTTCCCTCAAGCTCGGCGGCAGCGGCGGTGCAGACCGTGCGCAGCATGACTGCGTCCTCATCCGGGACATTCGAGCCGAGCATGCTCAGCGCCTTCATTTCTATGTCCATATCCGTATATGACATTGAATACCTCCTGAAAATAGACTGATCAAGCTCCGTTTCCTGCGCCGCATGCAAAAGCGATTTGGCAGCAGGGGAGCGCGAGGGGGCAAAGGCCCCGCTCGCAATCAGATAAATAGCCATCAAAAACGTCCGTCAGGACTTTTTGACGAGCGCAGCGAGATTTTTTGTGAGGTTATACTTCACAAAAAATGTGGCGTATCAAACGTTCAGCACCTTGGATGCCTCGGTGTAGAGCTTTGCAAAGCCGGAGATGCTGGTGATGGCCGCACGCTCGAGCTGGCGGTCGATAAGTCTGTCGTACTCGACGTTAACATCACCTGCTGTGACCATCTCAAGTGCGTAGCCCTTGTCAAGGCCTATCACGCTGCCCGCGGGCATTGCCGAGCAGCGAATGAGCTTTGCGCCCAGAGGATTGCCGGGCTCGCCGGTGCCCTGGAAATTAAGACCCGACAGGGGGTTCTGGAACTCGGAGCACTTGAGGATCTTCATCATAACGTCGGGAGCCGCGAGCAGGGTATTCATCGTGTATGGATCAAAGGTGTTCCAGAAGTTGAGAAGCTCCCCGTAGCTGAGAGTGCCGGCGGTGCCGCCGATGGTTGAATCGCCGACGGCATAGGTCGCCGCGCTGTTGGAGTTGCCGTCGCCGTTTTTGATGACGTCGATGGCGTCCTCAAGGTGCATGCGCATGATCTGATTGCCGATCTGACGGAGCATGACAGAAAACAGGTCAAGGCGCTGGAAGCGGATTGCCTCGTAGGACGCAACGAGCATTCTGCCGCGCTTTTTGAGGCTCACAAGGTGGTCGGAGGCTTTCACCTCGGTCTGAGGGATCGCAGCGCCCTCGCCGACATAGCGCAGGCTCTTATCGTCCTCGGTTGCTGCCGAGTAGATAGAGCGGTAGTCCATGCCGTCAAAGCGGGTGACGGTCGCGGTGATGGACGGCAGGATATTGCCCTCCTCCATGCCAGCCTTTACGCTGCGCGAGACGTACTCGGGAAACAGCACGGCAGATTCGGAGGTGGAGAAGAACTTCTCGACAACGTCGCTTCCCGCGCCGCGCACCTTTATATCGAATCTCTTGAGCTGACGCTGGAACGCGTCAAGTCCCTCATAGGGAGTGCCCTTGTAGTTTTCGTTGGGGTCGAGCGCCTCGAGCGTCTGCTCGAAGGTCTTGCCGCGCTCTGAATACATGCCCTTTTCAAGTCTTATCTCATTAAAATTGTATGCCATGATCGTTTCCTCCTTACATGATAAAGCCGACGGTGCCGGCAGTGCTGTCTACCTTGATTACGAGGTACTCCGCGCCGCCGCTTGTGACGGCCTTGACCTTGCCGGCTGTAGACGCTGCAAGCTTTGCGTAGCCGACGGCGGGCGCATCGTCCGTGTAGCCGAGCTCAACATAGCCCGCGGTCTTGACTTCGGCAAAGCTGTCGCCGGCGGCGATGCATACGCCCATGAAGCGGTCGCCGGCCGAGCAGGACTTCACGGTGCTGTTCGTGCTCATTTTTACGAGAGCGCCCTCGCTCACGTCGCTTGCCTTATTGAATGAGAGCACCTGCTCTCCGATGCCTTCAAAACTTACTTTCATTTTTGTCCTCCTGATCTAAGATCAAATAATGTATTCTTCACCGGAAAATGCGGTGACCTCGCCTCTGCCCGGAAGCTGGGTCAGCGGCGGATAAAGCTTCTGTGATGCTTCCTCAAACGCGTCCCTGAGCTTTATAAGCTCGGGCTCATCCATGGCAGACACGCTTTTTTCAAGCGCCGGGTGCATTTTCTCGTCGCACACGAGGCAGAGCCTGAGCACCTCGCTTCTGAGCGAATCGAGATACTTTCTGCCCAGCTGCGCCGATTTCTCCAGCGCGTCGAACTCGGTCTTATAGCCTCGCCCGGCCTCGCTTTCTACAAAGCTTTTTATGACTCCCGCGCTTCTCTGCGCCGGAACGGCGACAAAGCTCCACTCATAGGCATCGACAGCGCCCGTGAGCACCGCGCAGCATCTCTCGCCGCCGTAGATCTTGCCCTTTTCGTGGCTGCATGTCCCGATCTGTGCGCCGCATATGCTGCAAACGCTCTGCGCGACGGAGCAGCCGATGCTCGTTTCGCGCTTTATGCCGCCGTCTATCTGAGCGATGAACTCGGCGTTTGCCTCGGTGCGCAGCATGTATGCAAAGCCCTTGAGATAAGTGTACGGTTCTCCGCACGAGGTGGTTTTGCCCTTTTCGGTAACGAGCTCCGTCCTGTAAATGCGCGCGACCTGGTTTTCGCTGCGCCAGTCATGGTCGCAGATGCCCGTCGCGCCGACGAAAAGCTCGCTCAGCTCGCGGAGCGTCGATACCGAAAAGCGCTCGAAATCGCGGTCTACCTCGTTGTCGCACAGCAGCACCCGAAATGTGTAGACCTCCTCGGCACTGAGCTGAGCCTTGGCAAAGGCGTTTATCGCCTGCAGCTCCTGCGGCGTGCACTCGGAGCCCGACGCCGAGCCGTCCTTAATGATTTTCATTCTTGCTTATTCCTTCTTCCCAATAGATTTTGTCTCTCTGCGCAAGATACAGCGCAGCCTTGGCCTCCTCGACCTCGTCCTGAAGGTTGATCGTCTCCCATTCTATGCTGAGCGTCGTCGCATAGCCGTGCATATTCAGCCACATGCGGCAGATCTTCTCTATAACGGGCGTCACCGAGCGGCGGATGGCGTTCAGCTCGCTTGTCATAAGGTCTGCCTGCTGTGCGCTCATGCGCTCGGTCGTCGACCAGTTGAGACCCAGCAGGAAAGGCGGTATGCCGGTGCGCGCAATGAGCTGCTCGAGTATCTGCCGCACGGGCACCTCGCTGTCGAGTATCTGGTTGTCAGCGCCGATGACCTTTATGTCCACGTCGCCGACTGCGACAAAGTCGCGCACGGAGCCCGATTTTCCGCTCTGCATGGCCTCTGACCACTGCGAGGCTATCTGCTGCGCCCTTTCCTGAGCCGAAAAACGGTCGAGCGCGTCGCCCTGCGGCTTATACACGACCGCAAAGCGCACGTTTCCGGCGCGCTCCCAGTTCTGGCCTATCGACTGATAGATCTTCAGCAGTATGCCGCACAGAAACGGCATGCTCCTGAGCATCGAAACGCCGTAGGGCGAGTCGGCCTCGGGGTTAAACGGCGTAAACATCAGAAGATTCTGATACCGGAACGGCACGACGCAGCCTGTGTCGGAGACGCCGCACAGCTCGAAGTCCAGCGGGGTTTTTCCCTCGCGTATCTGCACATCGGCGACGTTGCCGCATATGACGGCGGCGATATCCCGATTGCCGTTTACTACGATCTCTCCCACGGCTCTGCCGCAGGTTATCATTGAGTCGAGATACGCCGACAGGAAGCATTCAAGACCTCTCTGACCTCTGCCGGTCGGCACGGTGCGTATAAACTCGCCGAGCTCTCTTTCCGCTTTTTTGTCCGCGCAGCGGGCCTCGAAGCCGCCGGTGAGCCTGACGATCTTTAGTATCGCCGCATCCACCACCGGCACCGCCTCGCGGATCATGCGGTAAAGCCTTGTTTCCGTGCTGCCGAGCGGCACATAGCTGTCAATGAGATTGAACGGATGGGTCTGCGTGCTGCGAAGCTGCACTCTCGGCGCCGCCGTTTTTTGTTTTGAAAACAGTTTCATATTCCTACCTTTCTACCCATGCAGCGCCAAGGGGCTGCACAAGTTTTGAAATGCCTGCGGCAAAATAACGGATATCGTCCATCGCATGGTCGTGCTGCTTCAGGGGCACTTCTTTGTCTGCTCTGTCGTCCCAGCGGTACTGATAGAACTCGCGCAGCGCATCGTCGCAGCCGCGGCAGATGCGTATGCGCCCGCTCTTGAGATACGACGCCGTCAGCCGTATGCCGCGCAGAACGTCGTTCTCGGCCTTCTCGACCCGGAAGCCCGCGCGGGAGAGCGCCTCTATAAAGCTCGCCGCCGAGGGATCGACAATAACGCGCTGCGGGCTTACGCCGCGGCAAAGTTCGGTCAAGGCCGCGACGTACTCCTCGTCGGTCTTCTGTATCCCCATTTTGCGCCCGTCGTAGTAATACTCGCGCAGACGGTACCAGCTCTCGCCGCTTTTGCCCCACAGTCCGAAGGAGCTCGGGTTTTTCGTGCCGTAGTCGCAGGACACGACGTACTCGCCGCATTTCTCCGGCGCGTCGCACAGCATGTCCTCGTTAAAGAAGTCATACACCCTGCCTGACGGCAGCACCCACTGTCCGAGGATAAAGCGCCTGTAGAAATCGCCGCTGTACATTCTTTTATAGCGGTCGATTATCTTCTTTGACAGCGAGGGGTTATCCTCGAGCGTGAAGTGGATATACAGTGCGCACCGCTCGTCGGCTCTCTGTATCCACTCGCGGTAAAACCAGTGCTGCGGGCTCTCGGGGTTGCAGTTGAACCACAGCTTGCTGCCCGCCACCGAGCATCTCGCGCAGGCCTGCTCGACAAACGAGCGCGGCATCAGAACCACCTCGTCGAGCAGCGCCCCCGCCAGAGTCACGCCCTGGATCAGCGCGCTCGAGCTCTCATCCTTTCCGCCGAAGAGATAAAAGCGGTTTTTCCTCCCGCGATAGCCGATCTCGACGACGCCCTTTGACACGAGGTCGCGCACCGCAAAGCCGATATCGCGCAGCACCGGCAGCAGAGGCTCTATCATGTTGCGCCTTATGCTGCTTTTTGCCTTGCCGCATATGCCGAAGCTCTGTCCGTCAAAGCGCCGCATCGCCCAGCAGACGAAGGATATGCCCATGCACAGGGTCTTGCCCGAGCGGACCGCGCCGTCGCAGATGACGGCGTCGAGCTCGCGGTAGGGGGATGCGTCGCTCCACCATGACAGAGCTCTGAGCTGAGTGCGCGAGAAAAAATCAAAGGTCATTTTCCCTCTCGCCCTCCAAAAGCTTTGCCGATTTGTCCAGCGCCGCATAGAAGCCGTCTCCGCCAGCCGGCTGTGCCGCGGCCTTGAGCTCTATAAGCTCCCTTATGATCGCCAGCTTGTTTACAAACTTCAGCTCCACCTCCCCTTTCGGGCCGCGTTTTATTTCGCTCAGCAGCGAAAGATCGAGCCCCTCGAGCTCGGACACATCCTCTGCGCTGAGATAAAGCAGCTTCACGGCGTCGTTCGGCGAGGACACCGCAAGCCTTTCGAGAAGCTTATCCGCATCGGCGGATCTTTTCTTATTCATAAAATTCACCTCTCACCCATAGGCTGTTTTCGGGCGAAACTTGTACGTTTGCGTACAAGCAAAAAAATTTGCAGCCGAAAAAATTTTTCGACTGCATGTTTTTTCTTCATTATTTAATTATTTGCTCAAATGCTGCCGCGTGAATATAAAATAAAAAAATCCCGATGGAAAACCATCGGGAGTCCCCGCCGTGCCGTTGGGGTTCGGTTATAACCTGCACAAAGTAGCAGGTGGGTCGCCTAAGCTCTGTTTCTCTGCTTCCAACGTCCGGCCGTGGCCGGGAGGCCTGCAATCCGCAGATTCAAATCGGCATCCCTTATTAAAAATGTGGGTTTAACGAACCCTGAGTCAATATGACACCGCGAACACGGCAGGAATGGTTTTTCTTTAATTCATCATACTCCGTCTCGGCGGAACATATGAATATATTCTTTGTCTTACTCCTCGTCGCCTTCCTCGGCCTCGAAGATGGTCATGAACATATTGTGCACCTCTTCGAGCTTTGCATCGTCGTCGATGGATTCAAAAAGCTCGTCTCCGTTTTCATCCTCGGTGACGCTCAGCAGGATAAGACCGTAATCGGGATCATCCTCGTCCATATCCGCGGGCAGAAACGCGGAAAACGTCTCGCCGTTATAATCTATCGTGTCGAGCAGCTCAAGGTTGAATTCGTTGCCGTCATCATCTATTATAGTGATAAAATCATTGCCGAAATCTTCGCTCATGGTATTTCCTCCTGTGTTGTTATGCTTTCATTTTAACCCACACAGGCCAATAAATCAAGAGCTTATGAGCTGAAGTCCTCCAACAGCGACAGCAGTTTCTCTCGCGTTTCGGCCTCGATGCCGCTTTTGAGCTTTTCGCGGTCAACCTTATTCAGCGTTTCGGTCGGGATATCCGTCATCGTTGTCGGCGTTTCCTTGTCTCCCTCGAACACGGCGATATAGCCCTGCCAGTCGCGCAGGCAGTAGACGGTCTTATCCGCCGCCGCAAGGCTGACATTTTGCCCCGGTTCATTGTTTTCATCCGCGTCGCTTATACTTTTTACTGCGGCGCTGCCCGTTATGACTGCCGCAAGCGCCAGAACGCACAGCGTAAGCTTTTTGAATGTATTTTTCAACTGCTTCACTCTCCTTTCATTTTATCATTCCCATATATGTTTAAAACAAATCCGGCTGCCGCAAAACTTTACAAATTATCCACGCTTACTTGACATAACATGATATAATGATAATTCAGATATAATTAGATTATTGCGCTCACTACATATACTATGGCATTTATTCAGTTTTGACACATAACACTCGCAAGGAGGTGTTGACCGGAATGGATATTGCAAGAGAGCCCGCCGCCGAAAAGCGCGGAGGCAAGGCCGGCCGTGTTTTAGGCATCATCGGAACGATCCTGCTCATCGGTGTTGTGACGGGTCTCATCTTCGTGTGCATCTTCGCATTTTATGTTAAGACCTGCATCACGCCGAGCCTTGATATCGACCTGAACGATTTCACGCTCAACCAGTCCAGCATTATCTATTACAAAGACTCAAACGGGGATTATCAAAAGCTCACGACCGTTAAAAGCAGCGAAAACCGCATTTGGGTCGACGGCGACCAGATACCCCAGCATATGAAGGACGCGCTCGTTGCCATCGAGGACAAGCGCTTTTACACGCATAAGGGCGTCGACTGGTTCCGCACGGCGCACGCGGCGCTCAATATGTTCACCGGCGGCTCGACCTTCGGCGGCTCGACGATAACGCAGCAGCTTATAAAGAACCTCACTCAGCAGGACGATATAACCGTGCAGCGCAAGCTTCTGGAGATATTCCAGGCGCTTGATCTCGAGAAGAATTACGATAAGGACGAAATACTGGAGTATTACCTCAACGCCGTTTACTTCGGCGAGGGCTGCTACGGAGTTCAGACGGCGGCGCAGACCTACTTCGGCAAGGACGCGAAGGATCTTTCCGTTGCCGAGTCCGCGGCCATCGTCGGAATAACGAATCTGCCGACATATTACGACCCGTTCTACAGCGTTGAGAACAACAAGGAGCGTCAGGAGAATGTCCTGCGCGAGATGTATAAGCAGGGCTACCTCAACAAGTCCGAGTATGAGGAGGCCAAGAACGAGAAGCTCGAATTCGTCCGCGGCGAAAATTCGCCCGACAGCTCCAGCGTCTACTCGTATTACGAGGAGGTCGTCCTCTCGGATGTCATCGGCGACCTTGCCGAGGCGAAGGGCATAAGCCGCACCGCCGCAAGTCAGCTCGTTCACAACGCAGGCTATGAGATCTACGCCTGCATAGATAAGGACATCCAGGCCAAAGTCGACGCGATATATACCGATCCGGAGCAGCTGCCCAAGACCTACGGCAGCACAAAATCACAGCTTCAGAGCGCCATCGTCATCATTGATCAGACGACCGGCGAAATAAAGGCTCTGCGCGGCGGCACGGGCGACAAGAACATAAACTACGGTCTGAACAGAGCAACCGGCACCACGCGCCCGCCCGGATCGTCCATTAAGCCCATCGCGGTCTACGGTCCTGCGATCGAATACGGCCTCATAAGCCCCTCGACCCTGGTGCTCGACGCTGACGCAACTCATGTTCGGCTCGCGCACACCTCGTGGTATCCGAAAAACTCGCCCAACACCTACGACGGCATAATCACAATAAACACCGCGCTTCAGAAATCGAAGAACACCGTTGCCGCGCAGATCATGGATAAGCTGACCCCGTCGGCCTCGCTTGAGTTTCTGCGCTCGCGCCTGGGCGTTACGAGCCTTATAGACTCCGACGCCGACTACGCGGCAATGGCCCTCGGCGAGCCGCACTACGGCATCACCGTGCGCGAGATGGCGCAGGCCTACACCGCCCTTGCAAACGACGGCGTTTTCACCTATTCCCGAACCTACACCATGGTCAAGGACCGCAGCGGCAAGATCATCCTTGATAATCAGCCGCAGACCATCCAGGCCTTCTCGCAGGAGACGGCGCGCACCATGACCTATATGCTCAACAATGCCGCGACCTACGGCACGGGCAGTGAATCGCGCCTTAGCAACATGCCCGTCGCCGGCAAGACCGGCACGACCTCGGCCAACCGCGACCGCTGGTTCTGCGGCTACACTCCGTACTACACCTGCGCCGTCTGGACAGGCTATGATACGCCCGAAACCATGGCGTTCTCCGGCAACCCCGCAACGCAGATATGGCAGAAGGTCATGTCCGCCGTCCACGCCGACCTTCCGCGCAAGGAATTCAACATCTCCTACGGCGGCTCGGCAACAGGCATCTTCGGCACCCGCGAGGAGCTCGAGGAGCAGGCGCTTACCGAGGAAGAGCGCAAGCAGAAGGAAGAGGAAGAAAAGAAGAAGCAGCAGGAGGAAGAGGAAAAGAAGAATAACGAAGAGAATAACGGCGGCGCCGTCGATGATATCTTCGCAAACTTCCGCGACCTCTTCTGATACGGCAAAAAGGAGGAATTACTTTGGCTAACAAACCGCTTGAATACAAAGGTCATCCCCTGCAGCGCGCAGGAAACATCGTCTATTACGGCAGCATGGCCGACAAATATGTCATCATGCTTCAGATAATGGACACAAAGAAGGTCAAGGATCTCGACGTTGCCACAAAGGTCTCCGTCCAGCTTCAGCTCACCGATCCCTCCGTTAAATCCCGCGACCGCATCGTCAAGAAAAGCGAGAAGGACGGCTTCTGGGCAGCCATGGACGTCGCAAGCGTCTGGCTCGACAGAGCGCTGGCATCCAAATAAGCAAAACATTTTATTAAAAGCAGGCAGCCTGAGCTGTCTGCTTTTTCACGTTCTGATTGTGATAAATTTGCCTAAGATAAGTGTAGAATTTACAAGCAAGTTATATTATAATACACAATGTTAGACTATCGACCTGCCGTGCAGGTGAAAATTTGAAATCCGGGAGGAAAAAATGAAGAAAGTACAGTTTACGGAAACCGTGCTTCGTGACGCAAACCAGTCACTTATCGCCACAAGGCTTCCCTACGACAAGTTTGAGCCCATCCTCGAAAAGATGGACAAGGCCGGATTCTATTCCGTTGAATGCTGGGGCGGCGCGACCTTCGACGTCTGCCTGCGCTTTCTCAACGAGGATCCGTGGGAGCGCCTGCGCAAGATCCGCGCAAAAATGCCCAACACCAAGCTTCAGATGCTGCTGCGCGGTCAGAACATTCTCGGCTATAAGCATTATCCCGACGATATTGTGCGCCGCTTCGTGCGCGCATCGGTCAAGAACGGCATCGACATCATTCGTATATTCGACGCTCTCAACGACACCGATAACCTCAAGGTCGCCGTTGAAGAGACGATAAAGCAGGGCGCGATGGCCTCCGGCACCATTTCCTACACAATAAGCCCCGTCCACACGATTGCAAAGTACGTCGAGATGGTAAAGGAGCTCAAGCAGATGGGCGTAAGCTCCATCTGCATAAAGGACATGGCAGGCATCATGACGCCTAAAAGCGCATATGACCTCGTTTCCGGCATAAAGGACGCAGTCGATCTTCCCGTCGTTCTTCACACTCACTGCACCACGGGTCTTGCCTTCATGACCTACCTCAAGGGCATCGAGGCCGGAGCCGACGTTATCGACACCGCGATCTCCCCCTTCTCCGGCGGCACCTCGCAGCCCGCTACCGAGACTCTGTACTACGCGCTCAAGGAGCTCGGCTATGACGTGCAGCTCGATGAGAAGATACTAATAGATATGGCCAATTACTTCAAGCCCATCCGCAACGATTACCTTGCCGACGGTACGCTCAACCCCATCTCGCTTACCACCGACACTCAGTGTCTGACCTATCAGATACCCGGAGGCATGCTGTCTAACCTGCTCAGCCAGCTGAAGATGATGAACGCGCTGGACAAGTTTGATGAAGCTCTTATCGAGACTCCGCGCGTGCGCAAGGACATGGGCTATCCCCCGCTCGTCACCCCGACGAGCCAGCTTGTCGGCTCGCAGGCGGTGCAGAATGTGCTCGCGGGCGAGCGCTACAAGAACGTCGGTGCCGAGATAAAGGCCTACTGCCGCGGCGAATACGGCAAGACCCCCGCTCCCATCGACGAGGCCGTCCGTGCGAAGATCCTCGGCGGCGAAAAGCCCATTGAGGGTCGCTACGCCGACACTCTTCCGACCGATGTATACGAAAAAGCCGCCGAGCACCTCGGCAGCACCGCAAGATGCGAGGAGGACGTCCTCAGCTACATCGCATTCCCCCAGGTCGCGGAGAATTTCTTCGAAAAGCGCCGCGAGGCAGAGGAAAATGTCGTTCGCTACACAATCACCGAAGCCTGAGGAGGTTTAGATTATGACTGATCTGATTAACATTTCCTTCGGCGACGCCGCGCTGACGGCGCTTCTGGGCTATCTTGTCGTTTTCTTCGGCCTTGTTCTTCTCATGGTCGTCGTTATGATAATGGGCAGGATCATGGTAGCTCAGGCTAATAAGGCAAAGACGGCCGCACCGGCAGCCGCTGCCGAGCCCGCTGCACCCGCTCCCGAAGCTCCGGCAGCTCCCGGCTCCGCGGGCGAGCTGAAGCTTTACAACACCGATCCCAAAGACGCTGCAATGATAATGGCCATCGTCGCCGACTCTCTCGGCAAGCCCATTAACGAGCTCCGCTTTATTTCCATCAAGGAGGTCAAGGAAGATGAAGTATAAGGTAACTTTGAATAACAGAACCTACGAGGTCGAGGTCGAAGAGGGCAAGGCGATGCTCATCGACGAGTACGAGGCCTATGCTCCCGCAGCCCCCGCACCCGTTGCAGCGGCTCCAGTTGCCGCCGCACCCGCCGCAGCAGCTCCCGCAGCCCCCGCAGGCGCGGCTCTCGCCGCCGGCGAGGTCGTAAAAAGCCCCATGCCGGGCAACATACTCAAGATAAACGTAACTCAGGGTCAGAAGGTAAATGAGGGCGACGTGCTCCTCGTCCTTGAGGCCATGAAAATGGAAAACGAGATCGTCGCAACCAAGTCCGGCACCGTCGCTCAGATCGTCACGGCCAAGGGCGCAGTAGTCGAGACCGGTGCTCCTCTTGTTGTCATAGCATAAGGAGGTAACGGATGGACATTCTGGGTACTCTCCAAAAGCTTGCGATGGAATCCGGCTTTGCCGCGTTCTTCGTCACCGACGGCGGCTGGAAAAACCTCATTATGATAATAATTGCCTTCGTACTTCTGTACCTCGGCATAGTCAAAAAGTTCGAGCCCCTGCTGCTTTGCGGCATAGCCTTCGGCTGTCTGCTCACAAACCTCAGCTACTTCATCGGCATGGGCGAGAACGCACTGTATCACCCCGAGCTGTGGGAGGCCTTCCTCGACGAGGCAAGTCCCTATTATCACAGCTACGGTCACGTGATGTCAAACGCCGGTCTGCTTGACTTCTTCTACATCGGCGTCAAGGCCGGTATCTACCCCTCGCTTATATTCCTCGGCGTCGGCGCGATGACAGACTTCGGCCCGCTGCTTGCCAACCCCAAAAGTCTGCTTCTCGGCGCAGCCGCGCAGCTGGGCGTATTCATAGCCTTCCTCGGCGCCGTCGCGCTTGGCTTTACGGGTCCCGAAGCAGCATCCATCGGCATCATCGGCGGCGCGGACGGCCCGACAGCCATCTATCTTACTA
>CALBGG010000042.1 GCA_937893605.1 uncultured Clostridia bacterium | reverse complement strand
CGGAGCTGCCCGATAAGCTGTTTGACAGCTGCACCGAGCTGACGGAGGTGAACATACCCGAGAGCGTCGTAAGCATTGGCAATGGGGCGTTCAGAGGCTGCTGCGCGCTCAAGGTCACGAGCATTCCCGACGGCGTCAAAGCCATCGGCGCGGAGGCGTTCGGCTTCTGCGCCGCGGTCAATGAGCTTAAGATACCCGCGAGCGTGGAGAGCATCGGCAGAAATGCGTTCACGGGAATGATCATAAAGAGTGCGGTGTTCGACGGCACGCCGTCACGCTGGACGGAGATAGGCGGAGAAGAGTCCGGCATCGACAGAGAGCTTGTGACCTGCCTTAAGCACAGCTGCGATTTCGGCACCGGGTGGCTAAGCGACAAGGACAGCCATTGGCATGCATGCAGCGGATGCTATAAGGTGAGCGATAAGGCCGCGCACGAGGATGACGGAAACGGCAGCTGCAAGATCTGCGGCGCAAAGCTTTCCGATACGCTTGCCGAGGGAACACTGTCGGGACTTTCCTGGTCGCTTACGCGCAGCGGAGTTCTGACGATAAGCGGCAGCGGCGATGTGCCCGAAACGGCAAACGACGGCTCGGCCGTGCTTTGGAAAGCATATAAGGATAAGATCATAGAGGCAGTTATAGAAAGCGGCGTCACGGGCGTCGGAATCGGCGCGTTCACGGACTGCGCCGGGCTTAAAAAGGTCAGCATTTCCGACACGGTCAAAAAGCTCGACCTCAAGGCCTTCACCGGCTGCGCCGCGCTTGAAGCTTTTGCGGTCGAAGACGGGAACGAGGCGTATGCCGCCGTTGACGGGGTGCTGTTTAACGCCGGAAAAACGCGGCTGATAAGCTGTCCTGCCGGCAAAACGGGAGCATATACCGTTCCCGAAACTGTGACGGAGATAGAAAAATCGGCCTTCGCATCGTCCGGCATTGAGAGCGTGAGCATGTCCGATGCCGTTACCGCTATCGGCGAAGGCGCGTTTTCAAACTGCGCAAAGCTCAAAAGCACGGTTCTGTCCAAGAACCTGAGCGAATTGAAGGAGGAGCTTTTTTCGGGCTGCTCTGCGCTTGCGGCGATAAGCATTCCCGAAAGCGTAAAAACGCTCGGCGAGGGAGTTTTCTCCGGCTGCTCTTCGATCAAGATGGTGAAGATACCGGCAGGGATCACCGTTATACCGAAAAACACGTTTTCCGGCTGCGCGGCGCTTGAAAGCGTCAGTATACCGGCGAGCGTGACGGCTGTAAAAGAAGCGGCGTTTGACGGATGCACGGCTCTTAAAAACGTTACGTTCCTCGGAAAAGATGACGAGTGGAGCAAAGTGACGATAGCGGGCAAAAATGATGCGCTTGGTTCGGCGGCAAAAAACTTCCCCAATCACACGCACAGCTATGTCGACACCGTTGTTGCGCCGACCTGCACCGCAAACGGCTATACCGTCCACAAATGCTCATGCGGCGATACTAAGACGGACAGCTACACGAAAATGCTCGGTCACAGCTATCGTGACGGCATTTGCGTCCGCTGCGGCACACTTGAGGATCATAAGCATGATTTCAAGCCCACAGTGACCGCACCTACCTGTACCGCAGAGGGATATACCACCTACACCTGCTCCTGCGGGGAGAGCTATAAGAAGGACTATGTCAGCGCACTTGAGCATAAGCTCGAGCTCAGGGACGCGAAAAAGGCGGGATGCTTTACCGGCGGCTACACCGGCGACGAGGTCTGCACTGTCTGCGGCAAGGTGTTCAAAACCGGCACTGTTATCCTCGCTCTCGGCCACAGCACCGAGCTTAAAAACGAAAAGGCCGCGACCTGCGTTAACGGCGGCTATACCGGAGATCTTGTGTGCGTCCGCTGCGGCGATATGATCGAGCAGGGCAAGGCAACGGATGCCACGGGGCACAAATTCTTCGGCGGAAAGTGCTCCGTGTGCGGCGCACAGGAGCCCGGCTACGAGCCTGTAGGCTCAAAGAGCTTTGACGATGTCCTCCCCGGCACGTTTTATTATGACGCCGTTAAGTGGGCGGTGGAAAACAACATCACCAAAGGCACCGGCGCATCCACGTTCTCGCCGGGCGACGGCTGCACGAGATTCCAGATAGTGACCTTCCTGTGGCGTGCCTGCGGCAGTCCGACGGCAACGGGCACCGTAAGCTTTTCGGACGTGAGCCCTAACGACAGCTTCTATGCTGCCGTCCAGTGGGCGGTCGAGTGCGGCATAACAAAGGGTACGGGCGGCTCAAGGTTTTCGCCCTACGCGACGTGCACACGTGCGCAGATAGTTACCTTCCTCTACCGTGCGGCGGGCTCGCCGGCGGTGAGCTCCGGCAGCCGCTTCTTCGATGTCGCGCCGAGCGCGTTCTACCGCGACGCGGTGGCCTGGGCGACCGAACGGGGAATAACAAATGGCACGAGCGACACAACCTTCTCGCCCGATGCAACATGCACGAGAGCGGAGGTCGTAACGCTTCTGTACCGTTTATTAAAATAAGCAAATAAGTAAAAATGCTGCTGCGGCGCTCGATCCTCGGATCTGCCACGAGCGCCGCGGCAATGTAAGG
>CALBGG010000041.1 GCA_937893605.1 uncultured Clostridia bacterium | reverse complement strand
TCGGCCTGAGCTTTTTGTTAGTTCCAAAGCTTTTCGGGGTATATGCCGCGTTTTTTCATATCCGCTATCGCGGACTTGACGGAATCGAGATCCTCGCGGTAGGTCATCCCGTACCAGGTCTCATTGCAGTCGAGTATGCGCACCGTCGCAAGTCCCTCGCGCAGCTGCTCGTTTGCGACAAAGGGCAGAAAATATTCACATTTAAGCGGGTTTACCGGCAGATTCTTATCCAGAAACGCCGGGAAGCGCGCATAGAGCTCGTCGAGCATCATCGTCGAAAATCCCCAGAAGTTCATGGACACCGTCGCGTCGCCGGAAAGCGGCACGAAGGTCTTGCCATCCTCCGTAAAGGCCGCATCCTCTCCGCGCTTTTCAATGTGCGTGCGCTCTGTTATATCGACAAGACAGCCGTTTTCTATATCGCACACGCCGCGTGCGACCGAGCCGTTTTCGGTAACGGTATTGCGCAGTTTATAGCCGACCATGGCGTATTCGCCGGGCTTTCTGTTGCCGCTCAGGAATTCGTACATTGCTTTGTATGCGCCGGCTCCGTAAAAATCGTCGGCATTTATGACGGCAAACGGGCCGTCGATGACTCCGCGGCAGCACATAACGGCATGCCCCGTGCCCCAGGGCTTTTCTCTGCCTGCGGGAACGGAGTAGCCCTCGGGCAGAACGTCGAGCTGCTGATAAACGTATTTTACGTCAAAATGCTTCTCCATTCTGCTGCCTATGGCGGCCTTGAAGCTGTCCTCTATCTCATGCTTTATGATAAAAGCAATATTGCGGAAGCCCGCACGATAGGCGTCAAACAGCGAAAAGTCGATTATCGCGTGTCCCTCGGCATCGACGGCGGTGATCTGCTTTAATCCGCCGAAGCGGCTGCCCATTCCGGCAGCCATTATAGCAAGCGTCGGCTCTCTCATATCACTTACCGTTAAGATCGAGCTCGTTTATGCCCATTGCTACTGAGATGCCGCGTATAGCCTCGAAGGTCTTTTCCTGCGCTATCTCCATGCCGGCGTTCATCGCGTCCTCGGTGAATTCCTTTACGTCGTCGGGTAGCTTTACGACAGTCTCGGTGGTTATATCGAACACGAAGTATTTCTCCTCGGGATCGTGGATCTTTATATTCAGATACAAAAACGCAAAGCCGCTCCACTCCTCGGGGAGCTTAACGGATACCTTGCCGGTCTGCGTGAGCTGAAGCTCCGCGCCGATGCTCGTGTCGAGCTTGCTTGTAAGGCTCACAGTCTTGAAATCAATGTACTCAACCTTCATTTTTAAATTCACCTTTCAATTAGTTCTCTTTTTGCCGACGAAAAACGCCGCCATAAGTCCCGGCCCGCAGTTTGAGCCTATGGTCGTTCCGATATATGTGTAGAACACGTCGCGGAAGCCGAATTCCTCCTTTATCTCCTCGCCGAACTGCTCGGCCTCCTCGGCGATGTCCGAATGGCAGATGTAAAGCGTCTGATCCTCGGGATTGACGCACTTTTCGCCTATTATTTTGTGTATGCGCTTGATGGTACGCTTTTTTCCTCGTTCCTTGGCCTGAACTATAAGATGACCGTCAAGGTCAAGGTTCAGTATCGGCCAGATATTGAGCGCGTGGGCTATCGTCATGCCCGTACGGCTGACTCTGCCGCTGCGGTAGAGGTAGGTCAGGTCGCCTGTTGTATAATAGGTGTTTATATTACCCTTGACCTTTTCAAGCTCCGCCTGGCAGTCGTCGGCGCTGCTGCCGCAGTCACGCAGGTCGGCGGCAAGTATGGCGAGCATACCGTAGCCGACGGAGGCGAGGGTCGAGTCTATGACCCTTATGTCCGCTTCGGGATGATCCGCCTTGAGCATATCCGCGGCCGAAACGGCATTTGCCCATGTTCCGGATATACCGCTGCCGAGCGCTATGTGGACTATGGGCTTTCTCTCCTCCAGAAGCGGCGTCCAGAATTCAACGAACTGATACGGCGTGACCTGGCTCGTTTTCGGGCAGTCGCCCGAGCGCATGCCGTCGTAAAAGTCCTTGAGATCCTTCGGATCCATCGTGTCGGTGAAGCTCTTATCTCCAATGGCATAGCTCATTTTAAGCGGAACTATGCCGCGGCTGCTGCAAAAATCAAACGGCAGATCGCAGCCGGAATCCGTCGTTACTATAAAGCTGCCCATTTCCCTGTTCCTCCTGTACTGTGTCTATATTTTAAGCAGTTGAATCTTTCTTCCGCTGGAGCTTATAAGCCCCTCCTCGCGCATGAGACGCAGCTCGCGCATGAGGCTCGTGCGGTCAACGCAGAGGTAATTTGCAAGCTGCGACAGGCTCAGCTCCGTTTCGAAGCTGTCGCTCCCCGTCTTATCGGCAAGATACTCAAAATAGCTTATGAGTTTCTGCCGAACCGTCTTTTTGCTTATCATATTTATCCTCAGCGCCATCATCTGTGCTTTTTTCGCCGAAAGTACGAAAAGATTTTTCGTTATCCTCGTGTGATGCTCGCAGGCGTTGGGGCATCTTCCGTAGAGCGTGCTCATCTTGAAGAACATGACGCTGCAGTCGGAGTCGGCCTCAGCAACGTAGCCCAAACCGCTGTACGGCATGGTGAAAACCTCGCCGAAGATATCGTTCACTCCGTAGTTTTCAAGCAGCGTATATTCCCCCTCGCTGTCAACACAGTATAAATGCGCCTTTCCCGAGAGCAGAACGCACAGGCTTTTTATCTCCGGCTCGAAAACGAGTATTGTGTCGCCCTTTTTGAATTTCCGTACCTCCGGGCGAAAACAGTTCATCATTGCGTCGATGCTCGCGCAGGTAACGCCCTTAAAAAGCTCAACATTCTGTAGCTCCATCAGCAAATTCACCTCTATAGACGATTTTTGAACGATTATATCACACAATTGTGGTATATGCTACAACCATTTTGCGCAAAACCGTATAAAATCATATCATAAAATATATATTTGGGAGGTTTACCATGCATTGCACGAGAAAAGTTACCGCAGATCTGACCTGGGTCGGGGCCGATGACCGCCGCCTTGCCTGCTTTGAGGGCGTTTACGGCGTTCCAGACGGCGTTTCCTACAACGCATATCTCTTAAACGACGAAAAAACCGTTTTGTTCGACACGGTCGACAAGGCCGTAAGCCGCACATTCTTTGAAAACCTCGCCCACGCTCTGGGCGGCAGGAAGCTCGACTACCTTGTCATCTCGCACATGGAGCCCGATCACGCGGCGACCATAGATGAGCTGACGCTGCGTCACCCCGAGGTCACCATCGTCTGCAACTCTAAGGTAAAGACCATGCTCGGCCAGTTCTTCTCGCTGTCGGACAGCCTTAAATATCACATTGTCTCCGAGGGCGACAAGCTTCAAACCGGCAGACACGAATTTACCTTCGTCATGGCTCCGATGGTGCACTGGCCGGAGGTCATGATGACCTATGACCTGACCGACAAAATGCTTTTCTCGGCCGACGCATTCGGCACCTTCGGCGCGCTCAACGGTCATCTGTTTAACGACGAGGTCGATTTCTTCGCCGACTACGTCGATGAGGCACGCAGATATTACACCAACATCGTCGGCAAATACGGTGCGCAGGTGCAGTCGGTTCTCAAAAAGGCCGCCGGGCTTGAGCTCAACTACGTCTGCCCTCTGCACGGCTTTGTATGGCGCAGCCACTTCGGCGATTTTCTCGACAAATACCTGAAGTGGAGCTCCTACATTCCCGAGGAGGACGGCGTAATGATCGCCTACGCATCGGTTTACGGTCACACGGAGAACACCGTGAACATCCTCGCCTGCAAGCTCGTCGAGCGCGGCATCAAGGTCAAGGTTCATGATACCTCCGTCACTCCGGCGTCGTACATTCTCTCAGACGCATTCAGATACAGCCATCTTGTTTTTGCCTCGACGACGTACAACGCAGGCATCTTCGTCACCATGGAAAATCTCGTGCACGATATCGCAAACCACAATCTCCAGGGGCGCAGGATAGCCATACTCGAAAACGGCTCATGGGCGGCCACCAGCGGTAAGCTCATGAAGGATATACTCGGCAAACTGCGTGGCACGCAGTTCATCGGCGAGACCGTTTCGCTCAAGTCCGACATTACCGAGGCGCAGCTCAGTGAGCTCGATAAGCTTGCAGACGAGATCGCTGCCGATATTCTTCCCCGGCTTCCTGTTCACGAAGCGGCGGCAGAGCCCGCGGGCAATGCGCTCGAGGTCGACAACAAAGTGTTCACAAAGTTCAGCTACGGCGTTGAGATCCTCACCACGAACGTCGGCGGCAAGGACTACGGCTGCGTTATTAACACAGCAGGTCAGGTAGCCGCGAGCGACCCGAAAAAGATAACCATCTCCGTCATAAAGAAAAACAACACCTGCGACATGGTCGCAAAGGCCGGAAAATTCAACATCTCCATCCTCACCGAGGACGCGCCCTACGATCTGTTCCGGCACTTCGGCTTCCAGAGCGGCCGCGACGTAGATAAATTCGCCGGTTTTGCAGACCTTGACCGCATGTCAAACGGCATTTCCTATGTGACGAAGTACACAAACGCCGTTCTCTCCTGCGAGGTCATCGACGTTGTCGATGTTGAGACTCAGGTGCTGTACGTTGCAAACGTCGTAGAGGCGAAGATCCTGTCCGATGCTCCAAGCTGCACCTACGCATACTACCATGCGCACATAAAGCCCAAGAAGAACCCCGCTCCCGCGCCGGTCGAGGGCTATGTCTGCAAGGTCTGCGGCTACTTCTACGAGGGAAGCGAGCTGCCCGATGATTTCACCTGCCCCCTGTGCAAGCACGGCAAGGAGGACTTTGAGCACGTCGTTCCCGAGGTCAGGAAGCCTGTAAAGGGCTATGTCTGCACCGTGTGCGATCACTTTGTCGAATGCGACGGCGAGCTGCCCGACGACTACGTTTGTCCGATCTGCCACCACGGCAAGGAGGACTTTGAGCCCGCCGTCAGATGATCGGATAATAAACACTCAAAAATACACGAAAAGCCCGGTTCAAAACGAACCGGGCTTTTCAAAATGCTATTCACTGCTCTATTCACTTAAAGATAATTATAAGTGCCGTGCAGACGATGCCGATAACGAGCATTGCTGCAAGTCCTGTTTTGCTCGGCTTTTTCACCTGAAGCGGAACGACGAACAGCATGCCGTTAATAAGAAGCAGCAGCGTGTACGCTATCGGGAAGGCTCCCTCCAAAAGTCCGCGGAAGCAGAACAGCAGCGGCACCGTCAGCGCCGAGGACGTTATCGGCACACCGAGATAATGCCTGCGCTTTTCACTCGTCTGCTTTTGACGGGTCTCCTCAGTGACATTAAAATACGCAAGCCTTATGAGCCCCGCGAGCGCAAACAGCGCCATTATCGCGATCTGCCACCACTCCCTTGCGCCGACGCAGACGCCGATGACAAAGGGCAGAACGCCGAAGCACACGATGTCGCTTAGCGAATCAAGCTGGATCCCGAAGCGCTTCTCCTCATCCGTGCGGTCTTTTTTCGTGCGCGCAACTATACCGTCGAACATATCACAGAAGCCCGAGAACATCAGGCATATTACCGAAGGTATGATCATGCCCTGTATGGCAAGACCCATGCCGGTCACCGACGAAAGCATACCGATGAATGTCAGCCACACCGTGTAATTATAATAACCTATCAAGAAAAACATCTCCAATTTGCACTCTCAACTGTATGAGGAGTATACCACACAGTGTCCGCCTGTTCAAGCCTTATTTCGACAAGATGTTCACAAAGCGTTGAAAAACCTATGCAATTTTTGTTTTTGATGTTATTCCGGGCTCGGAGAGAACTTCATTCGGAGGAAAGAAGAATGGAGCTTAGCGATGTTAAGTATTCGCAATATCTGCAAATATTGCAGGAAGAGCACCTGCCGGCAATGGGCTGCACGGAGCCTATCGCCATGGCGTACGCGGCGGCGAAGGCGCGCCAAACGCTCGGTGAAATGCCCGCAGGATTAATATTGTCATAAGCGGAAACATCATGAAGAACGTCAAAAACGTTTTCGTTCCGAACACCGGCGGGCTCAAGGGCATTAATGCTCAAAGACGAATAAGATAAAGGACCGCCTTTGGGGCACCCTCCGTAAGGAAGGTGCCCCAAGGCGATCCTTTTTGCTTATTTTTTCTTCGGTTTTGCGTTTTTCTGATACAGTATGGCCAGACCCTTGAGCAGCAGATCGGGCTCATGGTGTATCTCGTGGCGGCAGTACGGAAGTATGCCGCCTGACAGGCCGCCGGTAGCAACTATCGTGGCCTTCTGCCCGAGCTCGTCCTCCATGCGGTCTATCATACCGTCAATCATCGCTGCCGTTCCGAACACCGCGCCGGACTTCATACTGTCAACGGTGTTTGTGGCAATGCACTTTTTCGGTGCTTCTATCGAGATGTTCGGCAGCAGACTCGTGCCCTGCGAGAGCGCCTCGAACGAGAGATTCACGCCCGGTATGATCGCTCCGCCGATGTATGCGCCGTCCTTATCCATGGCGACGATGGTCGTTGCCGTTCCCATATCGACGATGATGATCGGGGGCTCGTACAACGCCGCCGCGCCGACCGCGCCAGTTATAAGGTCGCCCGCGAGCGTGCCCGGATCGTCTATTTTGACGTTCACGCCTGTTTTTATGCCCGCGCCTACTATTATGCACTCAAGCCCCGTGAGCTTGCGCACCGCCGAACGTATGGCACGGTTTACCTGCGGCACGACCGAGGCCATGATAGCCCCCTCAAAGTGCGTATAGTCCACCCCGTCGAACGCGAAGCTCTGGCGCATTTTCAGCGCATAGTCGTTGGGCAGGTCGCTCGTATTCGTCGCAAGGCGGCTGCGGCTTACGACCGTTCCGTTTTCGACACAGCCGAGAACAACATTCGTATTTCCGACATCTATCGTCAGTATCATGATCTTTTACCTCAACGCATTTTCCTGCCGGCGCGTATGATGCGCTCAATACCGGCGGCAAGCAGCACGTTAACGCCGAGCTCCACGAGAAAGTTTATGCCCGTCAGACCCATGATGATATACAAAAGCATGTTCTGACCGCCGGCCCAGCCGCTTAACGTGTCAAAGAAAAATACCAGCATGCCCACAATGAACAATCCGGTATTCACAACAGGGCAAACAATGCCGGACACCAGAACAGCCGTCTTGTCACTTTTCTTTGCTATCGCCTCATAGCACAGCCCCGCGAGGAAGCCTGCCGCAGCACCCTTTACAAGGCAGATAAGCACGCAGCCCACGGGATTTATGCTCATTAGCAGCATGACCGTGCCGCCGTCCCAGCCCAGAATGCCGGTTATGAGCACCACAAGACCGAACACGCCGCCGAGATATGCGCCCGCGCCCTTTCCGTAGATAGCCGTTCCGATTATTATCGGCGCAAGAGCCAGCGTTATCGAAAACGGGCCGAAACGCACAAAGGTGCACAGTACCTGAAGCACCACGATTATCGCGGTGAAGATCGCAAGGCCGGTCATGCGGCGGGTCTTGCCCATTTGTTTGCCGTTATTCATTTTTACCTCCTGCTGTCGCCCCGATCCGTGCCGGGTGCGGCGCTGTATTTCGCGTAAATAGTACAATATGCACGCCGCGTTGTCAATATATCTTTTCCCGATTTTCGCGCACAATACGGTTTGCAAGAGCGCGGCACATATGATAAAATGGCCACAACAATTTTAATGGGAGAAACGTTATGGAAAAGAAATGCTGGTATAAGGAAATGTCGGTGTATCAGATATGGTGCCGCAGCTTCTGCGACGGCAACGGCGACGGCATAGGCGACCTGTGGGGCGTTTTATCGAAGCTTGACTACATCGCCTCGCTGAACGTTGACGGCATATGGTTCTCGCCGCTGTACCCCTCCCCCAACGCAGACTACGGCTACGACATATCCGACTACAAAAACATTCATCCCGACTTCGGCAATCTTGAGGTATTCAAGCAGGTGCTCGACGGAGCGCACGAGCGCGGCATGCGCGTTTTCATGGATCTTGTCATCAACCACTCCTCCGACGAGCACGAGTGGTTCAGGCAAAGCCGCAGCAGTAAGGATAACCCCTACCGCGACTATTACTACTGGCGCCCCGGCAAGGGCAAAAAGCGTCCGCCTAACAACTGGGACAGCCTGTTCGAGGGCAGAGCCTGGGAGTATGATAAGACTACAGACGAGTGGTACATGCACATATTCTCGAAAAAGCAGCCGGATCTCAATATGGCAAACCCCAAGGTGCGTGAAGAGGTCAAGGATATCATGCGCTTCTGGCTGGACATGGGCGTAGACGGCTTCCGCGAGGACGTCATAACCTACATTGCCAAGGCCGACGGTCTGCCCAGTGCGAAGGTCAAGCTCCCCGCGGCAACGGGCATGCAGTACTATACCAATCTGCCCAAGGTACACGATTATCTCGCCGAATTCAAGCGCGACGTTTTGGATTTCTATGACTGCTTCACCGTCGGCGAGGGGCCGCGTATGGAGCCCGAGGTCGCCCTGAGCTACGTACGCGAGGGCAAGGACAAGGTTTTGGACATGATGATAAACTTTTCCCACATGGAAGCCGACTGCTTCATAACCGACTTCTTGCAGCGTCCGTTTAACCTCATAAAACTTAAAAAAGCCTTTACAAAATGGCAGACGCAGATGTACGGCAAGGGCTGGAACGCACTTTACATGGAAAACCACGACCACCCGCGCATCATAAGCCGCTACGGCAGCGAAAAATATCGCGTCGAGAGCGGCAAAAGCATAGCGGCAAGCTATCTGTTCCAGCGCGGCACACCCTTTGTATATCAGGGGCAGGAGATTGGCATGGTCAACACTCCGCTCGACAGTCTTGACAAATACAAGGATATCATGGTGAAAAACAACGCCCGCATCGCGCGCTCGCTCGGTCTTTCGAAGGAAACGGTGCTCAGGCTTGCGCAGAAGGCCTCGCGCGATAACGCGAGAACCTGCATGCAGTGGTCGGATGAGCCCAACGCGGGCTTTACGAGCGGCAAGCCCTGGTTCGTCGTAAACGAAAATTACAAAGACATTAACGTCGAAAGCCAGCTCGACGATCCCGGCAGCATCCTAAACTTCTACCGAGACGCTCTGCAGTTTCGGCGCGATAACCCCGTCGTCATATACGGCGACTATGTTGAGCATCTGCCGAAAAGCAAGGAGCTTTACGTCTATGAGCGGAACCTCGCCGGCAAGAAGCTGCTGGTCATATGCTCGTATTCTGAAAAGTGCGTGCGCTTCGACGCGCCCGAGGGCATAACGCTCGATGAAACGAAGCAGGTCTTCGGCAACTACGACAACAATTTTGTGATATCCAACGGCTTTACAACAAGGCCGTATGAAATGAGGGTGTACCTGTTTTGATGAGAAAAGCAAACCGTGCGATAACGGATTTTGAAGAGATAAAGGCACTTATAGATAAGTGCGACACCATACGCCTCGGCTTTACCGACGGGCAGGAGGCCTACATCGTGCCGCTCTCGTTCGGATACGAGGCCGAAAAGGGCGAGTTTACGTTCTATGTTCACGGTGCGAAGGTAGGCAGGCGGCACGAGCTTGCGGCGAAGAATACACGCGTGTGCGTCGAGGCTGATATATGTCTGCGCTATGTTGAGCTCGAACACGGCTCTCAGACAGCGGATTACAAAAGCTTTATCGGTTACGGCGAGATAAGCGAAATAAGCGGCGATGAGGCCGTAAAGGGACTGACGCTTCTGTGCCGCCACTGCGGCTTTGACGGGATGGGCTGCCCGGAGGCGGTCGTAAACGCCACCTGCGTTGAAAAGATCGTCGTTCGCGAGTTCTCAGCAAAGCAGAGATTCAAGTGATTTTAAATTGAATTACAAAAACAAATGCTCAGGTCGAATGACCTGAGCATTTGTTTTTTTGAGAGGTTTTATTGTACAGCGCTGAAGCGCTGGATCACTGCTGCCATTTCGGCACGGGAAGCTGTATCGCCCGGGCCGAACGCACCGTTTTCATAGCCGTTGACTATCTTGCTCTGGCTTGCCCAGAGGACGGCCGCCTGCGCCCATTCGGACACGGAACCTGCATCGGTGAAGCTCAGCTCGCCGCTGACCTCAGGGGTATCGGCGTAGCGGTGGAGCATCGTTACAAGCTCTTCGCGGCTGATGCTCTGCTCCGGAGCGAACATATCGTTGCCCACGCCCTTGGTGACGCCCTTATTGTATGCCCAAACTATCGCGTTGTAGGACCATGTACCTTCCTTGACATCCTTGAAGCTTACGCTCAGGCCGTCAACAGAGGGGCTGCCTGCCATGCGGTAGAGAACGGTCGCGAACATTTCGCGCGTCATCGTGCCCTTGGGTGCAAACTCGGTATCGGAGACGCCGAGCATGAGCTTGTTTTCATAGACATACTTTACGTTGTCAACGAACCAGTCGGTGGAAGCGACATCCTTGAACGGCAGTCCGGTCTCCTCTCCGGAGGAGATGAAGTCGCCGCCGAGAAGATTTGAGAACGCGAAGTTGCTGATGAAGGCGTACTCATCGCGCTGGTGCACCTTGTGGGTGAGGCTGTTTGCAAAGTATACGACGTTTACATCGTTCTCTGCACCTGCAGTGAGCTTGCCCTGATAGGCGATCGCCTGAACAGAGCCGTCGAGGTATGCCTTTGCTGCCGCAGTCTGTTCTGCGTCGATCATCTTTATGAAGCCCTCGGTCGGAGTCTTGCTGCCGTCCATCTTGACAAGGACCTGCGCGCCGTCGGGGATCTTGGAGAAGTAGCCTACGCCGTAGCCGTAGAGGACGTCGTCCTCATCCATGACATAGGATGCGTTTACGAGAGTGGTCGTCGGGTATGTGACGTAGCCGAGGCAGTCCATACCGTCTGCCGAGCTGCGAACAAGTGCGTCGCCGAAGATATTCTTGCGCGTCGCGGAGGAGCCGTAGCCGATGTACGGGGTACCTGCGAGAACCTCTGCCTTTGCAGTGTCGTTAAGTGCGCTTGCGCCCATGATGAGGTCTGCCTTTGTCGGGTCGGAGGTGGTTTCAAAGCCCATAAGCTCAAGAGCTACGCGGTCGTAGTTCCAGTTGCCGTGGCTCCAGTTTACGCGGCTGGTCCACTTGAAGCCCGCATCGTCGGGGCCGACCTCGCCGGTGATATAAACGGTGGGAGCCTTTGTGATGACCTTTGCCGCCGGAACATCGGCCTCGGCAAGACCCGTGCCGCTGAGAACATATTTTGCGGAAACAGACTGCCAGTCTGCATAGCTGCAAACGAAGTCGCCGTAGAAGTCGCTTTCGCTGTCGGTGACCATGCCGACCGACTTGCCCGCCTTGAGCAGCGCGTTGACTGCCGCGGTGGAGTCCTCGGAGGCGTTGGAGATAACAACATACTCGCCGGTCTTGCCGGTGAAGTAGGAGCCGAGCTTATTTGCGATGTAGCTGAGGCAATCGTCGTGATCCATCCAGTCGCCGCATGCGGCCTTGATGGTCTTGTATGCTGCGGGCTCTGTTACGGTCACCATGTCGAAGCCGCGCGTCTCGTTAAAGGAGGTGATGCCCTCGGAGTAGAGAACGGTCCAGCTCGAGATTAGGGTGCCGTCGTACAGAACGCCGTTTGCAACGGAGCGCTTTGCCTGATACATGGAAACGATCATCGTTCCCGCGGGGTAGGTGACGCCTTCGTAGGTAAACTCCTTATCGGTGACAAGAACCTTGACATCGTTGCGGGACAGCCACTCCATCATATCGCCGGCCGCCTGGAGATTGGTCTGGTTTACGCCGTCGAGAGGGATAATGTAGCACTCGGGATAGAAGTTGCCGTTTTCGCCCTCGCCGTCAAACTCGGGACGGAAGAGGTCGGATTCTGCGCCTTCTACGTCGTTCTGGTCGCACAGCCACTGGCCGACGAGAGTATATGCATCGGAGTTCTTGTTGCCGACGCCGCGGCTGAATATCTCGGTCTGGGATTCGAGGTAGCCGAGCTTTTCGCCGGCTATGTAGTTTGCCTGGCCGAGGCAGCCGTACTGGACGAGCTGAGCGCCCGCGTCGTTGTAGCCGGGAAGCTCAACGGTGTAAGCAACGGTGCCCTGAAGCATTGCAAACTGCGGAGTGTAGGAGGTGGACATATCGTCCCATGGGTCAGACCAGTAGGTGGTGCCGTCGCCGTTATCGGTGAGGTAGTCGCGCTGGGGGATGACATAGCTGTTGTAGGTATCGTTATTGGCAACAGCCGCAATGCCGAGAGCCTCGCCGCCGGCTATCAGGTGCTCTGCCAGCAGGTCGTACTCGAAGTTCGGCTCGTGAGGGGGATCGCAGGGCTCGCACTGGAATGCTTCAATGCGGCCGTGGAACTCGGTGAGGGATACGGGGTTGAAGGTCGCGATGAGCTGCTGCATGTTCTGAGTTTCCTCAGTGGTCTGGAAGGAGTTATCGCGGTTGAGGTCGTAGCCGTTGGAGGCCTCGCGGGTTATGTAGGTACGGCCTTCGACGTTCTCCTCGGGAACGAGGATGAAGAACACGCCGTCGAGCAGCTCGTCGATCGTGGTGCTGACTGTCTCCTGCTCATAGTACTTATCAAGATCGACAACGCCGGAGCCGCTGTTGTCGCCCGTCAGCCAGCCGAGGTAGGTCGCGCTGTTCTTTACGAGATCGGGAACGGCCATTTTGCTTTCGGACTTCTCGCTTTCAAATTCGGTCTTGCCCTCGGCGGTGAAGCCGGTGAGGTTATTGTAGCTGAGCTTGCCGTCGCCGGTTGCCGCGTTTACGAGCATCCACGCAAATTCCATGATGCCGTCGGTCGCCGCGACCTCGTTGGCGTGGATGTTCGAGAACATCACGGGAACCTTTATGTCGTCATATTTGCCCGCTTTTATGTCGGCAAGGACCTGATCGGGCTGAGTTTCTGCCTTCTCGGTGAACTCGAGCCATTTGGTCACAGCGCTCTGGTCCTTTGCAACGATAAGGTATGGCATATCGAGCGCGTCATAGATATCGCCCGAGGACTTGCCCATGGAGTACTTCTGCACAAAGACGCCGGAATCCTTTGCTGCCGCTACCATCTCGTCGAGCTCGGTGTAGATCTCATCCATCGTGTGGAAGCTGTCATAGGGAGCGATCTTTACGGGAACCGAGCCGAGAACCTTGCCGTCCTTATCGGTCGCCGTGAGGTTGAAGTAGCCGCAGGAATCGAGGTACGCGCCGCCCTCATCGTGAGGAGCGCTGTTATCGGCGTACATTTCGCCGGTGTACCAGTCGTAGCCGAAGAAGAAATCATTGGTGCTGAATTCGGCAACGAGAGCCTTTTGGCCGTTTACGTCCTTGACGCTGGTCTTGACTTCGTTGAAGAACTTCGTCTCGCCGTCGTCACAGATCCATGTGTCAAGCGCGCCGCCATCGGTCTGATTCGGGAAGAGCTCCTTGCTTACATAGCTCTTGGAGCTGTCCTTGACCATAGTCCATGTTACCGTGGACGGGTCGACGTCTGCGCTTATCGGGATAGTTGCCTTGTACTCGCGTCCTTCCGCAAGAGATATTATATCTTTACCTTCGCCGGACACATTTTCAAAGCTTGCGCTTGCCGGGTCTGCCGAAGCCGTGATCGGAACTATCGACACGAGCATCAGCACAACAAGCAGCATGGAAATGAGTTTAGTGAAATTGTTGTTTGTTTTCGCCTTATGCATGTTTTCCACCTTGTCGCCTTTCTGAGGTTTTCATCTGAGAGTTTTATTCATTGACAGTGGCTATTATACATTTATATTCACAATTATGCAATAGTTTTGAATAAAAATTTACTTGTTATTTTCAACAAATAATTTTTTCACATAGGAGCGAGCTTGTATAAATGCAACAATCAGCGTCGGATATGCATAAACTCCTGCAAAATTCACGTATTTTGCAGGAGTTTTGAATATTTATTCTTGATTCATTTTTTATATGTATCTGAATATTTATCAGAGCAGCGTGCCGACGTGGATGACGCCGTAGGTCAGCGCCAGAACGATAAGTCCCGCGGCGGCTACCCCCATGCCTATGGCAGGCAGCGCTCTTTTAAGGCGCATATCGAGAAGCGAGGCTACGAGCGCCCCCGTCCACGCTCCCGTTCCCGGGAGCGGTACGGCAACAAGTATGAAAAGGCCCCAGAAGCTGTAGGTCTGAACGGCCTTTGCCTTTTCATGCCCCTTACGCTCGACAAAGGTGGTAAGCTTATCGAGAATATGATGCTTTTTCATCCACTCTATCACCTTACGCACAAGCAGGATGAGAAACGGCACAGGCAGCATATTGCCCAAAAAGCCGACGGCAAAGGCCGCCCAGGGATCCATGCCGGCTGCAACGCCCACGGGGATGGCACCGCGTATCTCGAGTATCGGCAGCATCGCCGTAAAAAGTGTTTTCAGGATATCATGAAGCATTTGGCTCTCCGTAATTTAATATTTTGCCATAGCCTCGCGGCAATAATAGTTAAAGCGGCGCTCACGCTCAAGGGTCGTGCTGTCCATATGGCCGGGATAGACCTCGTAGTCACCCGGCAGCTCGCAGAGCTTTTTGAGCGAGCGAAGCTCGGTTTCGGTGTCGCCTCCGGGGAGATCCGTTCTTCCGCAGCTGCCGCGAAACAGCGTATCACCGACAAACAGCGCGTTTTCGCAGATAAGGCTCACGCCGCCGGGGGTGTGCCCCGGAGTTGCGATGACCTTGAACTTAAGTCCCGCCTCGCATATCTCGTCGCCGTCGTCATAGTATTTTCCGCCCTCGGGGAGCTTGAACATCATGCCGCTCATGCCGACCTTATAGCCCTCGTCGCGGGGATTTATATACACAGTGCAGCCTGTCTGCTTCGCGACGGCGTTCACGGCGCCGACGTGGTCAAAATGCCCGTGTGTGAGCATTATGGCTTTGCATTTCAAATTATTGGACTCGATATAATCCATAATGGTGTTGCTCTCGTCGCCGGGATCGATCACGACGCACTCGAGCGTTTCTTCGTTTATAACAACATAGCAGTTAGTCTCAAGCTGGCCAACCGGCAAAGTTTTTACGTTCATCGTCAAATCTCCTTAGTATCAAGAATTATGGTTACAGGTCCGTCGTTTACGGACTCGACCTTCATTTCCGCACCGAACTCGCCGGTTCCGACCTCGAAGCCGCGCTCCCGGCACTCGGCTATGACCTTTTCATACAGCGGTATTGCCTTCTCGGGACGGGCGGCCTTTGAAAAGCCGGGGCGGCGCGACTTGCAGTCGGCAAAAAGCGTGAACTGGCTTATTATAAGAAGCTGCGCTCCCGCATCGGCGGGATTTACGTTCATCTTCCCCGCCTCATCCTCGAATATCCTCAGTCCGCAGATCTTGTCGGCGATCTTTATCGCTTCCTTCTCCTCATCGTCCTCCCGGACGCCGAGCAGGATGAGAAAGCCCTTGCCGATGCTGCTTTTCACCTTGCCGTCTATCGCTACCGAGGCACTGTCGACCCTCGTTAAAACAGCTCTCATCGTTTACCTCCGTTTCTGTTTACCTCAACGACTCCGGGAAGTGCGCTTATGCGGTTTACGACCGTGCGCAGCTCATCGATGCCCGAGGTTTCAAGCGTTATATTTACTATCGACTTATCGCCCGTATCACGTGCATTTATCGTGCGCACCTTGGTGTTCAGAGCGTTGAATATCGTTGCGATATCCATGACAAGTCCGTTGCGCTCGCGCGAGACGACCGTTATCGCCGTCGCATAGCTTTCCTTTATCTCATCCGCCCAGCTTACATTTATCCAGCGGCCGATATCATCGGGCTTGAACTCGCGGCGGGCATAGTTTTCGCAATCGGTTCTGTGGATAGATACGCCCTGACCGCGCGTTATATAGCCGACTATATCGTCGCCGGGTATCGGCGTGCAGCAGCGCGAGAATTTTATAAGGCAGTTATCCAGCCCCTCGACCAGAACGCCGTGGACGGGCTTTATCTTCTTGTGCGCCTGCTGTTCGCGGCGCTCGGCGGCCTCCGTTACCTTTTCAAGAACAGTCTTCTTGCCCGAAACATGGTGCAGGCGCGCAAGCTCGTCCTTCATGCGGTTTACGGCTCTCGTCGCTGCCATACCGCCGTAGCCGATGGCGGCGTACATTTCGTCAAGGCTCGTGTACGACACCTTTTTCAGAAGCTGCGGCAGCACCTCCTCGTCGCAGATATCCTCCATGCGCAGGCCCTTGTTTTTAAGCTCGGACTCAAACATGGCGCGGCCGCGCTCGATATTCTCCTCGCGGCGCTCTTTTTTGAACCACTGCTTTATCTTCGTGCGCGCAGAGCCGCTTTTTGCGATATTGAGCCAGTCGCGGCTCGGTCCGGCGGCATTCTTGGACGTTCTGACCTCGACGATATCGCCGTTTTGCAGAACATAGTCGAAGTTCACTATCCTGCCGTTTACCGACGCGCCGATCATGCTGTTTCCGACGGCGGAATGGATGCTGTAGGCAAAATCTATGGGCGTTGCTCCCGCCGGAAGATTTATGACGTCGCCCTTGGGCGAGAACACGAAGACCTCGTCGGCGAACATGTCGATCTTGAGGTTGTGAAAAAAGTCCGTCGCATCGGACTCCTGCTGACTTTCCAGCAGTCGCCTTACCCAGGCGAATTTCTCCTCGTCGCCGTCCTTGACGATCGTCTCGGCCGCGGAGCCGATCTTATACTTCCAGTGCGCGGCGATGCCGTATTCGGCGGTGCGGTGCATTTCCCATGTGCGTATCTGCACCTCAAACGGTATGCCCTCGGAGCCTATGACCGTCGTGTGCACGCTTTGATACATGTTCGGCTTCGGGGTTGAGATATAGTCCTTGAATCTGCCGGGCACGGGCTTGAACATATCATGGATGATGCCAAGCACGTTATAGCAGTCGGGTATCGTGTCGACGATGACACGGAACGCGCACAGGTCGAATATGCCGTTTATATCGAGCTTCTGCGCGTACATTTTGCGATATATACTGTATATGTGCTTTATGCGGCTGTATACCGTAACCTGAAGTCCCTCGTCCTTAAGGCGCTTTTTTATCTTCGTTTCAACCGTGGACATGAAGTTCTTGAGCGTGTCCATGCGGTCGTTGAGCGTATCGGTTATCTCCTTATAGCCGGTCGGATCGAGATACATCAGCGCAAGATCCTCGAGCTCCCACTTGGCTCTCTGCATACCGAGGCGGTGCGCGATGGGCGCGTATATCTCCATCGTCTCCAGCGATTTCTGGCGCTGCTTCTCCTCTGTCTGATAGGCCATGGTGCGCATATTGTGCAGGCGGTCGGCGATCTTTATGAGAATGACGCGGATGTCCTTTGCCATTGCCATGAGCATCTTGCGCAGGTTCTCCATCTGCTCGTCTTCCTTGCTGGTGTACTGCACTCGCGTGAGCTTCGTGACGCCCTCGACGATATTCGCTACCGGCTCGCCGAACTGCTTTGCTATATCGCTGTGGGTAAGGTCGGTATCCTCGATAACGTCGTGCAGCAGCGCCGCGACTATCGAGTCCTCGTCAAGTCCCATATCGGCGGCTATATCCGCCGCGGCGACGCAGTGCGTGACATATGGCGAACCGTCCTTGCGCAGCTGCCCTGTGTGGGCGAGCTTTGCCATACGGTAGGCCGCCTCTATTCTTCCCATGTCCATATCCATGCCGCTGTCGCTGATTTTTTTGCTCAGCGCGGCAAACATCTCGTCGGGATCAAGTTTTCTTGTTTCAATGTCTGACATCATGACCGTCTCGCTTTCAGGCGTTTTATGAGCTCCGAGCTTTCAAGGTTGACCTTCGCGCTGCCGGAAACCATTTTTGCTCCAAACACCGAACCGGGGATCACGGTGCGCAGCAGACCCAGCTCGCACAAAACGCGCAGGCATATGCAGAATCTCTCCGGCTCTATCCCGTGCGGACACTGGCTTATTATGCCGTCAAGATCTCCTGCAACCGAGCCGCCGACAGCCTGCAGTCCGCGCCAGGCCTTCACAAAGGCACCGCGATCCGGGCAATAGGCGGAAGCCTCACGAAGCGATACCTCATCATCGAGTATCATGCCGCACAGCGGCCTGGGATCATGCTTTCTCATCTCAGTTATCTGAAGCTGCACGCTGCGGCGCAGTCTGAACTCGTTTATCTGTGGAGTGAAGGCAACGTCCACCCTGTCTCCGGCTCTCAGCCCGAGCTCGGATTCGCTGTGCGAGAAGAAAACGCACTCGAATTCCGTGCCCTTGTAGCTTATACCCAGGCGCAGATGCTTCCCGCCGCCGATGGGCGTTACTTTCTCAAGACGAGCGCCGATAATGCACAGCGTGGGCTTGGGGTTTCCGCTGCCGTATGGCTCAAGCCGCGAGAGCGAGTCGACGCCCTGCATGTCCAGCACCCGTGGGTCTGTTATCTGCATATCGCAGCTGAGCATCGGGGGCTCCGTTGGCTTATTGCGCTCATAATATTCGCTGAACGCGCGGCAGAACTGCCGCAGCTTATCACGCTTTATATTAAGTCCTGCCGCAAGCGCGTGACCTCCGAAGCCCTCGAGATATTCAGAGCACGCAGACAGCGCGTCGAAAAGGTTAAAGCCGCCGTAGCTCCGGCACGAGCCCTTGCCCTTGTCGCCGTCAAGACATATCATAACAGTCGGCTTTGAATACTGCTCGGCGAGCTTTGAGGCCGCTATTCCGATAACTCCCTGATGCCACTTCTCGCTTGCCAGGACTATCGGCGTCGACGGGGTCTTTCCGTCCATCATGCCGGAGGCATCGTCCCATATCTCGGTTTCGAGATGCTGGCGGCGGCGGTTTAATTCACACAGCTCGCCGGCGAGGTCGTTTGCCTCCTTTTTGTCGCGCGTCATAAGAAGCTTACCGGCAACGGACACCTCACCGAGGCGGCCGGCCGCGTTAAGGCGCGGTGCGAGCGAAAATCCGATCGTCGAGGAGGATATTTTCTTTTCCGACACACCAGACTCGCGCAGGAGCGCCGCAAGTCCCGGACGCGTCGGCGAGCCGAGCTTTTCAATGCCGCGGCGTACAATATATCTGTTCTCGCCCGTAAGCGGCACAACGTCGGCAACCGTGCCGATTGCCGCAAGATCCGCGTAGCGCTCAACGATCTCATCGCTTTTTCCCTCGACCGCGCACACGAGCTTCAAGGCAACGCCGACTCCGGCAAGATCCTTATTCGGATACGTGCAGTCTTCCTGCTTGGGGTCGATGACGGCTATGGCGTCGGGTATTGTCTGCTCGCGGCACTCGTGGTGGTCGGTTATGATAAGATCGACGCCGATCTCCTTTGCGTGCTCGGCCTCCTCGGACGCCGTTATGCCGCAGTCGACGCTTATAATAAGGCTCACGCCCCTGCGGTGCAGCGTATCTATCGCCGCGCTGTTGAGCCCGTAGCCCTCGCCGATGCGGTCGGGTATATACGGATAGCACTCAAGCCCGCGCCCGCGCAGCCAGTCGGTCAAAAGGCAGGTCGAGGTTATGCCGTCAACGTCATAGTCGCCGTAAACGGCCACGGTCTCGCGCATGCTCAATGCACGCTCTATCCTCGAAACGGCCTTGTCCATATCCTTCATAAGAAACGGATCGCGCAAAAGCTCCGCGCCGCCGTCAAGGAAGCTTTTCGCCTCCTGCACGCTGCCGAACCCGCGCACGGCGAGCATCGCCGCAAGAAGCGCGGGATAGCCCGCATCGGTGAACAGTTTCAGCTTATCTGTCGGACATTCTTCAATTTTCCATTTACTGTAATTCATTCGCAAACACTGCTTCAATTTAATATTTATTATAATAGATTATAATAACAAAAGCGCGGCGGTTAATCAAGTATGACAGTCTTATTTTACATTATTAATTGACATCGAGTTTAAATTAATGTTAAACTGAGCCGTCTGTGAGGTGTTACTTATGAAAAACTACGTTTTATTTGACTTTGACGGCACAGTCTTTGATTCTGCCGAGGGTATAACAAAAAGCGTAAAGTATGCGCTCGGAAAAATGGGCATCGAGGCCGAATTAAAGGATCTCATGTGCTTTGCCGGTCCTCCGCTGGATGAGATGTTTTCGCTGCGCTACGGCATGAGCCCCGAGCAGGCGCGCAGGGCAGTCGAGCTTTACCGTGAACGCTATGCGCCCGTCGGCTGGGCCGAATGCAGTCCCTTCCCCGGCATGCGCGAGCTTATGGGAAAGCTTCGCTCAAAGGGCATAAAGCTCGCCGTCGCGACGAGCAAGCCCCGTCATTTTGCGCAGAGGATACTTGAAAAATACAATATGCAGAATGATTTCGACCTCGTCTGCGGCTCGGAGCTCGACGGTACACGCGGGCAGAAGTGGGAGGTCATCGAATATGTCCTGTCGCTCTTCGGCATAGAGCCAAACGAGGCTATCATGGTCGGCGACAGAAAATATGACGTTATCGGCGCGAAAAAGTGCGGCGTTTCCTGCGTAGGCGTTCGCTTCGGCTACGCCGAGCCCGGCGAGCTCGAGGCCGAGGGCGCGGTGTATGTTGCCGAGGACACGGACGACTTGTATAAATATCTGACAAAGTAAAGAAATTGCGGAGCTTTTATCCTCTCCCGACAGGGTTTACGACCCTTCCTCGTATACCCCGACAGGCATCGTTCTTACGATGACCTGTCGGGGGTCTTCTTTTTCCCGGAGGGCACTGATATGAGCACTTTTTGCAATGAATTCAGCATATATGACAATTTTGATTTAAAAAAATCAACGTATAATGAAGGTGTGGCAGTAAGGAGGTTCTTCATTTTGCGAACATTAATTTACGGAGGCCGTCTCATAGATCCGGCTAACAGAGTCGATGCGTATCTCAGCTTGCTTATAGAAAACGGACGTGTGGCATATATAACCGAAAGCATGCCCGAGGCAGACGAGCGCATAGATGCAGCAGGCAAAATTGTTTGCCCCGGCTTCATCGATATACATATGCATGAAGATCCCGTAGAAAACGGCCGTATATATGCGGATGCGGATCGTGCAATATTCAGCTGCATGCTGCGCATGGGCGTAACCACCGCCATCGGCGGAAACTGCGGAGATAACTGCTGTGATCCGGCGGATTATCTTGATATCGTGGATCGGAACGGAGCTGCGGTAAATGTAGGCATGCTTGCGGGGCATACCTATTTTCGCAGGTGTGCCGGTGTGGCCGACCGCTATTTGCCCGCAACTTGCATGCAGCGTATAAAAATACGCGAAGGGATAGAGCGTGCGCTTGCACGCGGCTGTCTGGGTGTATCGTATGGACTGCGATATTCTCCCGGAACGGATCACGAGGAAATACTCGCCGCTGCGCGCCCGTGCTGCGAAAGCAACAAAATGATCGCCGCGCACATTCGCTCCGACGCACAGGAGGTCTTTGCAGCGGGGAGAGAAATACTTGATGCCGGCATGGAGCTCGGCATTCCCGTGCAGCTGTCCCATATAGGCAGCATGGCAGGGTTCGGCCAGATGGAGAGCTTTCTTCGCATGGTCGATCTTTATCGAATGAACGGGCTTGATGTGAGCTGCGACTGCTATCCGTACGAGGCTTTTTCCACATCAATAGGCTCCGCCACATATGACGACGGCTGGATGGAGCGTTACGGCTGTTCCTACGACGCGGTGGAGCTGTGCGAGGGAAAATACAAGGGGCAGCGCTGTACCGAGAGCGTGTTCAACGAAGTACGCCGCGCTCATCCGGAGTGTCTCACCGTATGCTATGTCATGCGGGAGGCCGATGTAGACCGTGCCTTTTTTCACCCGAACGTCATGCTGGCAAGCGACGGGATATTGTCGCATGGGCAGGGGCATCCGCGTGCTGCCGGGGCGTTTCCCCGCTTCCTTGCCCAGTTTGTCCGTCGCGGCAAGATCGGAATTTATGATGCGATAAGCAAAATGACCGCCATGCCGGCCGACCGTCTCGGGCTTTTATCAAAGGGTCGGCTTAGCATTGGGTCGGATGCGGATATAGTGATATTCAGCCCGGAGCACATTACGGACTGTGCTGATTTTCAGCACCCCGTGCGTGTACCGAAAGGAATAGACAGAGTTCTTATCGGCGGTGTTACCGCCGCGGAACAAGGCCGTATCGTTAAAAGCGATCTCGGCAGAAGTTTAAGAAAATAAAGGAGGATCACATTCATGCAGTACGGTTTCTGGTCGGTCGTTCCGCCTCTTCTCACGATTGTGCTGGCATTGGTAACGAAAAACGTCTTTATCTCGCTTTTCATCGGCATTTTCACAGGTTCGATGGTCTTGTGCGGAGGATCACCTCTGACCGGTCTCAACGACACCTTCTACAGTTTTATTCACACCTTTGAAAGTACCGGAAATACGATCACGCTCATTTCATTTCTGCTTATCGGCGCACTCATATACCTCATAGAAAAGTCCGGCGGCGTGGAAGGATTTACAGACGTTATGCTGAAGAAGCGTGCGCTTATCAAATCGAAGCGCGGCGCCAACATTTTCACATGGCTGCTCGGCATTATCGTTTTCACCTCCGGCTCTCTCAGCTGTATGGTTACAGGATCCGTTTCCCGGCCGTTCAACGACGCACTTAAGGTTCCTCATGAAAAGTCGGCATTCATCGTCCACGCAACCTCAACGCCGTGGTGCGTGCTCTTTCCTCTCAGCGGCTGGCTCGCTGCCCTGACCGGCTACATCACCTCCGGCGGTGTTCCGGAAAACGAAGCCATTTCGGTTCTGCTCCGGTCCATTCCGCTCAACTTTTACTGCATTCTTGCCGTATTCGGCACGTTCGCCGTCTCACTGTTCGGAATAAACATAGGGGCTATGCGAAAAGCGGAAGACCGAGCGGAGAAAACCGGCGAGCTGGACAATCCCGGCCGCGGCAGCTCAATTACCGAAGAAGCGGAGACGGACGGCAGCACAAAGCCGCGTCTTTTGAATATGCTCCTGCCGATGGGTGTGCTTATTGCCACGATTCTTGCCGTGCTCACCATTACCGGCGAAGGAAACCCGACGCAGGGAGCCGGACATCAAAGCCTCCTTTGGGGCTGCATCTTTGCCGTGCTTACAATCTGTATCATATGCGTAGTGCAGAAGTTGTTTTCTGTGGATGAAGTAATAAACGAAATGTTCAAAGGAATGGGTACCATGCTTTCGGTAGCAGGCGTTCTGCTGTTCGGCTTTACAATGGGAAACCTTGTGAGCAGCCTTGACACCGGAACCTATCTCACATCCATCTTTACAAGCGTCCTAAGTCCGGCTCTTCTTCCGGCGCTCAGCTTCTTTCTTTGTATGCTTCTTTCATTTGCAACGGGAACCTCAATGGGAACCATGGCTATCATGTCGGTCATCTGCCTTCCCATGGCCATCAGCATGGATATAAACATCCCTCTTGTTACCGGAGCGGTGTTCGGCGGTTCTATCTTCGGAGATCATGCCTCTCCCATATCGGATACGACGATCATGTCCTGCGCGACGACCGGCTGCGACATTATCGACCACATCAAAACGCAGATGCCCTATGTGCTTATATTTGCGGTAATTTCCTTTGCGCTGTACGCAGTGCTCGGCTTTGCAATGTGACGGCGGCAGCAGCGTTTAACCGCACTCGGCGCCCGCGGAGAAAAATCTCTGCCGGGCGCCGTTTTGTATTTGCATTGCTCTGATCAATGATCGTTAACATATGCAGCTTTATATAAAGTATCATTTTGTGTTAATATAATGGTTGACCTTTAACATCGGCAAATATATAATGATAACATCATAAAAATTTACTGCGTATTTTGCAGTAAATGTAATTTTTTAATAAGCGAGGTTATTGAAATGAGTATTGATCTGAGCAGATACGGTATCACCGGAACTACGGAGATCATCCGCAACCCCTCTTACGAGAAGCTTTTTGAAGACGAAATGCAGCCCGGCCTTGAGGGCTTTGAAAAGGGCGTGCTCACCGAGCTTGGCGCCGTGAACGTTATGACCGGCATTTACACGGGCCGCTCCCCCAAGGACAAATTCATCGTTGTCGATGAAAACAGCAAGGACACCGTCTGGTGGACGAGCGATGAATATAAAAACGATAACCACCCCGCCACTCAGGAGGCATGGAAGGCCGTTAAGGAAATCGCGGTAAAGGAGCTGTGCGGCAAGAAGCTGTATGTGGTCGATGCTTTCTGCGGCGCGAATAAGGACACGCGCATGGCAATCCGCTTCATCATGGAGGTCGCATGGCAGGCGCACTTTGTAACGAATATGTTCATTCGTCCGACCGCAGAGGAGCTTGAGAACTTTGAGCCGGACTTTGTCGTCTACAACGCCTCCAAGGCCAAGGTCGAAAACTATAAGGAGCTGGGTCTAAACTCCGAGACCGCGGTCGTTTTCAACATCACCAGCCGCGAGCAGGTCATCATCAACACCTGGTACGGCGGTGAGATGAAGAAGGGCATGTTCAGCATGATGAACTACTACCTGCCGCTCAAGGGTATAGCCTCCATGCACTGCTCGGCAAACACCGACTTAAACGGCGAAAATACCGCCATTTTCTTCGGACTTTCCGGCACCGGCAAGACCACCCTTTCCACCGATCCCAAGCGTCTTCTCATCGGCGACGACGAGCACGGCTGGGACGATAACGGCGTTTTCAACTTCGAGGGCGGCTGCTACGCAAAGGTCATAAACCTCGACAAGGAGTCCGAGCCCGATATATACAACGCGATAAAGCGCAACGCTCTGCTTGAAAACGTGACCGTCGACAAAAACGGCAAGATCGACTTTGCCGACAAGTCCGTCACCGAGAACACCCGTGTCTCCTACCCCATTTACCACATCAAGAACATCGTCCGCCCCGTGAGCGCAGCTCCCGCGGCAAAGAACGTCATCTTCCTGTCCGCAGACGCATTCGGCGTTCTGCCTCCCGTTTCCATCCTCACTCCCGAGCAGACCAAGTACTACTTCCTGTCCGGCTTTACGGCAAAGCTCGCCGGCACCGAGCGCGGCATAACAGAGCCCACCCCCACCTTCTCGGCATGCTTCGGTCAGGCATTTCTTGAGCTGCATCCGACAAAGTACGCCGAAGAGCTCGTAAAGAAAATGGAGCTGAGCGGCGCGAAGGCATATCTCGTCAACACCGGCTGGAACGGCACCGGCAAGCGCATCTCCATTAAGGACACCCGCGGCATTATCGACGCCATCCTCGGCGGCGCTATCCTCGGTGCGCCCACGAAGACCATACCCTACTTCAACTTTGAAGTTCCCACCGTCCTTGAGGGCGTTGACACCGGCATCCTCGACCCGCGCAACACCTACGCCGATCCCACCGAGTGGGAGAACAAGGCAAAGGATCTCGCCGGCCGCTTCATAAAGAACTTCGCAAAGTACGAAGGCAGCGAAGCGGGCAAGGCGCTCGTCGCGGCAGGCCCTCAGCTGTGATCCAAGCATTTAAAAAATCCCGTCCGTCGGACGGGATTTTTTATTCTATGGGCAATTGTATGACCTCTATGTCTTTTTTCTGCGCATATCGGATGGTGTTCCAGGTTCCTCCGGACATGCCGTCGTAGCACGCGACGAGAACATTCGAGTTATCGACCATGAAGCGGTTTCGTATCGCCATGCAGGCGGGGCTGTAGCTCTCCGAGAGCACCGTGACCTCATCGCAGTTATCTATTATGCGGTCGTATCTCAGGCGGTTATACTCGTTCCAGTTATCGGCCTGCCCTCTGTACGGCACGGCGGCCTGAAGCGTTATATCCGAATGCATTGCTTTGAGCTTTATGACTGCCTCGGCGCAGTACATATCGCAGCCGAGCGCCATGCCGCAGACAAAATGCTTTATCCCCGAATCATACACGGCGCCGATGACGGCAAAGAGCTTTTCCTTAAACTCAATACACCTTTCGTCCGACTCATCATATTTCCATGGCAGCTTCAACGGCCTGTGGCCGGAAAAGCAGCAGCTTTTTCCGTGTTCCATAACATCACCGTACTCCATTGTACGGCATTTCCGGAAAAATGTCAAAAGGGTATTGACATTTTTATAGGCAGCGTTATAATGAGGGCACAACGAAATAGGATATCTTCAGGGCAGGGAGCATTTCCCGACCGGCGGTATAGTCCGCGAGCCGAAAGGCATGAACCGGTGTGATTCCGGTACCGACAGTATAGTCTGGATGGTAGAAGATGTACGCTTTGATTTTTGCGTCGCCTGAAAGATATTTTCTTTCGGGCGATTTTTAATTTCGGAGGTACATATCCATGTCCAAGCTAATCTCTCAGATAGGTGAAAACCTTTCGTTCGTGCTCGAATGCCTCGGCATATTCGCGGCACTGTTCGTGCTGGCGCTGCTGTTTGAGCGCTTTGTTATGAAAAACCGCAAAAAGCTCGGCAGCACGCATTTTCTCGCCTACACCGCAATATTCTCCGCGATGGCCGGCGTTCTGATGTTCATCGAGATACCCCTGTTCTTCGCGCCGAGCTTTTATGAAATTGACCTCAGCGAGATCCCCATTATGATCTGCACCTTCTATCTCGGCCCCGTATCCGGCGTCGTGGCCGAGCTTTTGAAGATCATCGTAAAGCTCGTATTCAAGGGAACGACGACCGCCTTTGTCGGCGACTTTGCAAACTTCGTCGTCGGCTGCTCCTTCGTGCTGCCCGCATCTTGCATATACCACATGAAAAAGAGCAAGCGCGGCGCGCTTATCGGCATGATAGCCGGCACGCTCATCATGACCGTGTTCGGCAGTCTGTTTAACGCAGTGTACCTGCTGCCGACCTTTGCGCAGCTGTTCGGCATGCCGCTCGAGGCGATAATCAAAATGGGAAGCGACATAAACTCCGCGATAAACAGCGTTTCGACGCTTGTTCTGTTCTGCGTTGTGCCGTTTAACCTCTTAAAGGGCATTATCGTAACGGCTCTGACAATGCTTCTGTATAAGCGCATTTCCCCCCTGCTGCACAAAGGCGACAATAAGCTTGCCCTGCGAAAAGCGGCTAAGAGCGGCGAATGATCTTCCTCAGTCTCAGCACGCTCAGGATAAAGTTCAGGCACTCGTTAAAGTAAATGATGCAGATATAACCCGTCAGGGCATACGCCGGCAGGACGTGCCATACGAGCGCGACGCCCAATAGTGCATCGAGAACATTTATCCCCATGTTCCACATCTGCTGACCGAGACCCTTGAGGCAGCCGTCGCAGAGCATATCGGTATACATGATAGGGATAAGCGGCGCGAGCAGGCGCAGAAAACGTCCCGCGTCGGGCGAAGAATAGACGGCAATGCCGAGCTTATCGGCAAAAATGAATATCACAAGGGCGACGGCAAGCGAATAGCCACCGCCCTTTTTTAATAAGCTTATAACCGTTTTGCGTATCTCCTCGCGCTCCGAGCGCATCTGCGCCTCGGTGAGCTCCGGTATTATAAGCTCGCTGAGCGCCATGAGAAAACAGGCCGGGAAGGATATTATCGGCATGACCATGCCCTGTATCGTCCCGTAGCCGGACAGCGCTCTGTCGGCCGAAAAGCCCGCGGATTTGAGCCCGCGCGGAACGAGAAGATGCTCAAGCGTCGACAGCGCAGAGCGCGCATAGGCCGAAAACGCAAGCGGCAGCGCAATATGCAGCATGCGCGATGTAAGGTGCAGCTCGCCTGCTCCCTCTTCTTTGTTCCGCCCGCGGTCGGTTAGGTAAAACAGCAGCATCATGACAAGCGATATCGCGTCGCCGCAGACCGTTCCGAGCATGACAGCCGAGCAGTTTTTCTCAATATCCCCCACCGGTGAGCGCGCAAGGAAAAAAGCGACGAGCGCGATGGTGATTATCTGCTCAAAAAGGTGCACGAGCGTCGGCTTCCACACCCTGCCGCAGGCGGTGAAGTAGCCGGATATGGCAGAGCACAGCGACACCATGGGCATAGCGTAGGCCATTATGCGCAGAGACCTGACCGTGCGCGCATCGCCTATCCAGAGAAACCCTATCATCTCCGCCCCGCTTCGCAGGAGGAAAAACGCCGCCGTTCCGAATATTAGACTGTAGACAAAGCAGCGGCGCATTGCCCCGATTATGCCGTTGGCGCGCTCGTGGCCAAGCTCCTCGGAAACAAGCCGCGTTGCTGCAAATCTCACGCCGGATATCGCAAACGTCGTGCACAGAAACGACACCGAGACAACAAGCTGATAGAGCCCTATCCCGGCAGAGCCGATGCGCCCTGCGAGCCACACCTGAAACGACATCGAAATGATGCTCATTACAAGCGATGAGCCTGTCAGCAGCGCGGTATTCATAATCAATCTTTTCCTTCTTACCATACTAAAAATATATGCAAGAAAAATTATTTATGTATGTTGTTTTTTCACAAATGGTGGTATAATGGAAGCATAAAAAGAAAATAACTTGACGAATTTGAATTGGAGGAGTCACTTATGATTATCACCATCGGAAGACAGCACGGTTCAAACGGCAGAGAGATTGCAAGGCTTCTTGCAAAAGAGCTTGGCATCAAGTGCTACGACAAGGAGATTGTCGACGAAGCCGCAAAGCATTCCGACTTCAGCCGTGATCTCATCAATGCATACGACGAAAAGCGCATGTCCGCTTTCCTTCTGCATGCCGGCGGCTACGGTCTGAACGAAAATTTCCGTTTGAACATGCAGGTAGTTTCCGCGCAGTTCGACGCGATCCGCGAGATTGCATCCAAGGAGGACTGCATCTTTGTCGGTCGCTGCGCCGATTACGTCCTTAACGACAGAAAGGATGTCGTCAGCGTATTTATCCTCGGCGATATGGACGCACGCATCAAATGCCTCGAGGAGCGCCAGGGTCTTGATGAGGCTCAGGCTCGCAAAAAGATCAAGGAAGTTGACAAGGATCGTTCCAGCTTCTATAAATACTACAGCGATCAGACATGGGGCGATGCGCAGAACTATGACCTGTGCATCAACAGCTCCAAGCTCGGCGTTGCCGGCACTGTCGAGACCATCATGAGCTACATCAAGGCTCGCGGCCTCAGAGAAGAATAATTTGAGTTTTAAAAAAGCTCCCCCATGGGGGAGCTTTTTTAATGCAGTTTTCAGAGCAGGACTCTGACGCGGAGCACATCGTCCATCGCACGGATGGTGTTTGCCGTATCGTCCCAGATCTCGTCGTTAAGGTCGATGATCGTGTAGGCGTACCGACCGCGGGGCTTGTTTATCATGTGCTCGACGTTGATGTTTTTCTTCGTTATCAAATCGAGTATGCGATTTATCATGCCGGGCACGTTGTGGTGGATGACGCACAGTCGGCAGACGCCCATGCGCTCGAGCTTTGCCGACGGCAGATTCACGGAGTTTGTGATGTTGCCGTTTTTGAGGTACTCGTAAAGCTGCTTTGCTGCCATCTCGGCGCAGCGGTCCTCGCTCTCGGGCGTGCATGCGCCCAGGTGCGGCAGGGCGATTACGTTCTTGCCGCCGAGTATTTTCCCGTTGGGGAAATCGGTGACGTATTTTGCGACCTTGCCCGATTCAAGCGCTGCGAGCATCGCATCGTCGTCAACGACCTCGGCGCGGGATTCGTTAATGATCCTAACGCCGTCACGCATGGCGGCAAAGGCCTTCGCGTCGAGCATATGGTGGGTATCCTCGTTATAGGGGATGTTTATGCTTATATAGTCGCAATTGCGGAATATCTCGTTTATATCGTCGGCTCTTACGACGTCGCGAGAAAGCCTCCACGCAGCGTCTACGGACATGAACGGGTCATAGCCTATGACGTTCATATCGAGCGCAAGGCAGGCGTTTGCGACCAGTGCGCCCGTAGCGCCCAGGCCGAGAACGCCGACGGTCTTGCCCATAAGCTCGGGACCTGCGAAATTGGACTTGCCCTTTTCCACGAGTGCGGGGATCTTATCGCCCTCACCGGCTATGCTTTTTACCCACTCGATGCTGCCGATAACGTCACGCGAGGCCATGACCATAGAGCACACTGTCTGCTCCTTGACGGCTTCCGCGTTCGCGCCGGGGCTGTTGAACACGACAATACCCATCTCTGCGTATTTGTCGATGGGGATATTATTATAGCCCGCTCCGGCGCGCGCAACGCCGAGGAGCTCGGGATTTACCTCATACTCATGCATGTCCGCACTGCGGACGATTATGCCGTCGGGCGCGGTGATATCCTCGCCGACATTGCACCCCTTGTCCTTGAGCTTATCAAGGCCGACGGGCGAAATTTTATTTATCGTTTTTATGCTAAACATGGTGTTCTACCTCAAATTTTTTCATGTATTCGGCGAGCGCACGTGCGCCCTCCATGGGCATGGCGTTATACAGCGACGCACGCATGCCGCCGGTGAGCCTGTGACCTTTCAGGTTCAATAATCCCTCGGCCGCAGCGCCCTTAATAAACTGCGCGTCAAGCTCCTCCGAGCCTGTGCGGAAGGTCACGTTCATATCACTGCGCGAGCTGCGCTCTGCATGTGGGATATAGAGCTTACTGTTATCGAGCACGTCGTAGATAAGCTGCGCACGCTCCTTTTTTATCTTCTCCATGGCCTTTACGCCACCCATGCCGTCGAGCCAGTCGAGCATGAGTCCGAGCATATATATGCACCAGCACGGCGGGGTATTGAGCATTGAATCCTTCGTTATGAGCGTATCATAGCTCATGACCGTGGGGCAGATATCCATCTGCCGCCCGGCGAGAGCCTTATCGACGATAACGACAGTAAGTCCGGCGGGAGCCATGTTCTTCTGCGCTCCGGCATAGATCAGCCCGAAGCGCGAAACATCCACGGGCTTTGACAGGATATCCGAGGACATGTCGCAGACTATCGTTTTGCCCTTCGTGTCGGGAACATGCTGCCACTCGGTGCCGTAGACGGTGTTATTGGCGCAGTAGTAAAAATAGCTTGATTCATCGCTCAGGCAGAGCTTCGAGGGGATATAGCTGTGTCCCCGGTCGGAGCTTGAGCACGCGATGTGCACCTTTCCGTACTTTTCGGCTTCCTTTGCCGCAAGGCCGGAAAAATTGCCCGTCACGGCATAGTCCGCACTCTTGCTCTCACCCATTAAGTTCAGCGGTATCGCCGCGAACTGGAGCGTCGCGCCGCCCTGCAAAAACAGTATCTCATGACTGTCGGGCACACTGAGCGCCGATTTGAGCTTACTTTTCGCCTCCGCAAAAATTTCGCCGAACAGTGAACTTCGGTGGCTCATCTCCATAACGGACATGCCGCTGCCCTTATAATCTTCTATCTCGCTTCCGGCCTTTTCGAGGACCGATTCCGGCATCATAGACGGACCTGCCGAAAAATTATAAACCTTTTCTCTTGACATAATGAGCACCTTCTGTTCGGTTTTTTGCCTTTGTTAAAATTATAGTTATATACCCGCCGCATGTCAAATGACATTTCCGACTAAAATTCCTTCGGAAACTTCATTTATCCTGACATTGTGTACTGCACCGCGCAGGTTTTCGCCCTCGGCTCTGACCACAAGATAGTTATCGCTGTGTCCCTGCCAGCACTCTCCCTCCTGCGTTTCGAACAAAACGGGAAGCGTTTTGCCGATCATGCTCTCAAGAAAGGCTGTTCGCGTTTCGGCTACGACTGCGCGTGCCTGCTTTGAGCGTTTTGCCTTTGTCGCACGGTCTGTCTGCCCGTCCATTTTATCGGCCGGAGTGCCCGGACGGCGGGAATACGGGAAGATGTGCGCATCGGAAAACTGCGCTTTTTTGAGAAATGCGAGCGTCTCCTCCTGATGGCGCTCGGTCTCGCCGGGAAAGCCGACGATAACGTCGCAGGTCATGCCGCAGTCGGGAAAATAGCGGCGCAGAAGCTGCATCGCCTCGTAAAAGCGCGCGGTGTCGTACTTTCGGTTCATGGCCTTGAGCGTCGCGTCACAGCCCGATTGCAGCGAAAGGTGAAAATGCCTGCACACGCTGCCGCAGGCGGCTATCTTTTTGCAGAACTCCTCGGTTATGACGCTCGGCTCAATGGAGCCCAGGCGCAGACGCATATGGGGCGCTGCCTCCGCTATGGCGGACACCACGTCGGCAAGTCCGGGCTTTCCGGGAAGATCGACGCCGTAGGACGCGATCTCGATGCCGGTTATGACGAGCTCGCGGTAGCCCTTTTTATCGAGCTCGGCTGCCTGCTGCACCGCGGCCTGTATCGGCAGACTGCGCACCCTGCCGCGCGTATACGGGATTATGCAGTAGGAGCAGAAATTTACGCAGCCGTCCTGAATCTTCAAAAGCGCCCTTGTGTGGCCGGAGACCGCTCCGGCGGGAAGCTCCTCGAATACGCGGCGCTCAAAGGGCTTGTCGAGCGTCCGCTCGCCCTCGCCGGTGCTGGCGGCCTTTTCGACGGCATCGACGAGCTTTAATCTGTCGGCCGTGCCGTAAACTATATCAGCGCCGAGCTTCTGCACGGCGTCCGGGCTCAGCTGAGAATAGCAGCCGAGGACCGCCGCGACCGCGCCGGGGTTTTCCTCTTTCAGGCGGTGGATGGCCTGACGCGATTTGCGTCCGGCCTCGGCGGTGACGGCACAGGTGTTGACGATCACAGCGTCGGCTATCTCTCCCTCGCGGCAGGGCTTATGCCCGCGCGAAACGAGCAGCGCCTCTATCGCCTGCGTCTCATACTGGTTGACCTTGCAGCCGAGAGTGTATATAATATATTTCATTGAAAATCATCTCCTGAGGAGTGGGATATATGGAAAAGCAGGAAGTTTATCTTGATAATGCGGCGACGACGCGCGTGTGCGCCGAAGCCGCCGGTATTGCGTATAAGGTCATGACCGAGTGCTACGGCAACCCAAGCTCGACGCACACGAAGGGGCGCGAGGCGAAGGCATATCTCGACACTGCACGCTCTCAGATAGCCGCGGCGCTCGGCTGCTCGGCACAGGAAGTTTATTTCACCTCCTGCGGCTCGGAAAGCGACGTCTGGGCAATAACAAAGGGCGCGGAGAGCTTGGCCAGACGCGGCAAGCACATCATCTCCTCCGCCGTTGAGCACGATGCTGTGCGCAAAACGCTCGAGGAGCTGGAAAGCCGCGGCTTTGAGGTGACATATCTCTCGCCCGAAAAGGACGGCTCGGTTTCCGTCGACGCCGTTAAGGCCGCACTGCGCAAGGATACGATACTCGTAACGCTCATGATGGTAAACAACGAAACAGGCGGCGTTACCGATATCGCAGCAATAGCGAAAATGCTCAAGGCCGCGGGCTCAAGGGCGCTTTTGCACACCGACGCCGTTCAGGGCTTTATGAAAGTCCCCTTTTCCGCAAAAAAGCTCGGCGCGGACATGATAAGCATAAGCGGGCACAAGATCCACGCGCCGAAGGGCATAGGCGCATTGTATATCAAAACGGGGGTCAAAATCAAGCCCCTCATTCGCGGCGGAGCTCAGGAGAGCGGCATGCGTGCGGGAACCGAGGCCATGCCGCAGATAGCGGCCTTCGGAAAGGCAGCCGAAACAGCCTTTTCCGGCATGAAGGATAATTGCGAGAAAATGTCCTCCCTGCGCGAGCTTGCAATGAGCACCATATGCGCCGATATTCCCGAGGCGCTGATCATAGGCGGCGGCGCTCCGCACATACTGAGCGTATCGCTCCCCGGCTGGCGCAGCGAGGTTCTGATGAACTTCCTTGAGGCCGAGGGAATATATGTTTCGCGCTCATCGGCCTGCAAAAAAGGCGGGCGCAGCCATGTGCTCGAGGCGATGCGCCTTCCGGCACAGGTAATAGACGGCGCGATAAGAATAAGCTTTTCGCGCTTGAACTGCGAGGACGACGTCCGAGCCCTGTGCTCGGCTCTGAAGCGTGCGCATGACACGCTGGCTCACAGATGAAATTTTAAACTTAAAGGCTGCACTCAAGGTGCAGCCTTTGTTTTTTATTCTTTCTTTTCGTCCGCTTTTTCCGACGGCTTCACCCTGCGCTTCGGGACAAGCTCCAGCGTCTCGGGATCTATATAGTCGAGGTTCATATACGCCTCGGCATCTGTCGGCAGATTATGCTTTTTGAGCTTGCGGTTAACGGCCATCTCAAGCGCCGTGTAAATGATAACAAAGGCCGGGACACCGAGCAGCATGCCCCAGAAGCCGAATATGCCGCCGAATATGACGATGGAAAACAGCACCCAGAAGCCGTTTATGCCTATGGAGGTGCCGAGTATCTTCGGGCCTATGACGTTGCCGTCAAGCTGCTGGAGAACGAACACGAAGATGATAAACCACAGGCACATCTTGGGATCGACCAGCAGGATGAGCAGCGCCGACGGGACAGCGCCTATAAACGGACCGAAGAACGGGATTATATTGGTAACTCCGACGATCACGGATATCAGCAGCGCATACGGCATATTTAGTATAGCGCAGCCAATGTAGCACAGAACGCCGATTATCGCGCTGTCAAGAAGCTTTCCGCTTATAAAGCCCATAAAGGTCTTGTCCGCAAAGCGCAGCGCGGACATGACTCGCTTTGCGCGCTCGGGAGAAAAAATACTGTACAGTATCTTTCTGTAGTGCGCGATGAAGGGCTCCTTATTATAAAGTATATACACCGAGACGATCATGCCGATGACGACGTTGTAAAGTCCCTTGAGGACGTAGAACACGCCGCTTGTTATGTTCGTCACGACGTTTTCCATGCTCGGCAGGAGCGTATTGGTCGCCCACTTCGTGAGCGCGTCGGTCAGATTTCCGAATATCTTCGTCGCGTACTGCTCTATCTCCGGGTAGTCCTTGAGAAGATTGTCAATGGCAGAGTAGGCCGAGTCAAAATAAGAGGGGCTGTTTATTATGATTGCCGATATACTGTCGTACACCTGCGGGACGATGAGGTAGAACAGAGCTGCTATAATGAGCAGCATCACAATCTCGGCAAGGATCAGCGACAGGACGCGCGGAAGCTTGCTGCCGGTCTTTATGCGCGGCTTTTTCCTGTTTATCCTCGCAACGAGCGGCTTAAAGAGCTTTTTCTCGTACAGCATCATCGACGGGATGAGCAGATATGATATGACAAGACCCCATATGAACGGGCTGAGTATGCTCATGAGCTTGCCGAGCGCGTCTATGACGTTGCCCATATAGTCAATGCCGAAATAGAACAAAACTCCGGCTGCTATTACCGCAAACGCCGTTACTCCCCATCCGATATATCTGGAATATTTATGTTTCCCTTCCAATCTGCCGCCCCCTGTCAGGTGTTTTCGATTTAATATTACTATCTATTTCAAGCATCGTCAATATTTCATGTATAAATTTCTTGCAAAAGTCGTTATGTTAACCCGTCTCGTGAATATTATTCGCATGCTTGTGTTGAAAACTCTGTTGAAAATGTTTAAAACCCTTGATAATCAATGCGTTTTGTAAGCAGCTTAAACACTCGAAAAAATTCATTTTTCGTCGAATAAAGCATAATTGCGCAACCTTGTATATCGGGCGCGGCACAAGCATAGGATTTCAGCGGAGGGATGAGCTATGAAGAAACCCATTTGCGCGGTGCTGTGCCTTTGGCTGCTTATAAGCCCGGTGTACGCGATAAACACTCTCACCGATGACGGTATCGAGATCTCCGCACCGTCGGCGATACTAACGGAAAAAGTGACCGGCGATGTCATATACGAGAAAAATCCGCACGAAAGACTGCCTCCGGCGAGCGTGACTAAGGTCATGACGATGCTGCTGATCGTCGAGGCGATAGAGCGCGGCGATATAAGCCTTGAGGACACTGTAATCGCCTCCGAGCGTGCGGCGTCCTTCGGCGGCAGCTGCGTTTATCTCGAGCAGGGCGAAAAGATGAGCGTGAGCGAGATGCTAAAGTGTATCTGCGTCGTCTCGGCAAACGACTGCGCCGTTGCGATGGCGGAGCATCTGTGCGGCTCGGAGCAGGCCTTCGTCGCGCGGATGAACGAACGTGCGCATGAGCTCGGCCTCAAGGACACGAATTTCAAAAACTGCACGGGTCTCTTTGAGGATGATGAACACTACACCAGCGCATACGACATCGCCGTCATGAGCCGTGAGCTCATACGCCATGACATGATAAAGCAATACTCGACAATCTGGATGGATACTATCCGAGGCGGCGAGTTCGGCCTTTCCAACACCAATAAGCTCGTTTACTATTACGACGGCTGCACGGGACTGAAAACCGGCTTCACGGAAAAGGCCATGTACTGCCTTTCGGCGACAGCTGAGCGCGACGGGATAGAATACATAGCCGTTATCATGCACGCGGATAGTATTGACGCACGAAACTCCGACGCAAAGGCGCTTTTAAACTACGGCTTTGCAAACTACCGTCTCCTGCCGCTAAGATCGCCCGACGTTCTGCCGCCTGTTCGCGTAAGCCTCGGGGATGCCGACAGCGTGCAGCCCGTGTACGACGGTCCGGAGGCTGCGCTTGTTCCCAAAAGCGGTCTCGGCGAAGTGACATATAAGCTCGAGCTGCCAGACACGCTGACTGCGCCGATAGAAAAGGGGCAGCAGATAGGTACGCTCAGCGTCTCCTCCGGCGAGCGGGAGCTTTATTCCGTTCCTCTTGTTTCCGACAGCTCGGTTTCCCACGCGAGCTTAGGCTCAACGCTGCTGGAGCTTCTGAAGATCTATATCGGACTGCAATAACGGCCCCCCCTCTATACAAATTATGCGCTCATCATTGCGTGTAAGCCCGCTTCAACATATTATCCTTGCTTTTTCTTACCTCCGGTGTATAATATAAGATTATAAATTTACCACACGGAGGACTATTATGGTCAAGGTTGATTTATCGGGAACTTCCGCCTTTTTCGACCCCGCGGAGCTTGACTTTGCGGCCGCCGCGGCCGCGCACAGAACACTCGCCGACAAGACCGGCGCGGGCAGCGAATTTACCGGCTGGCTCGAGCTTCCGCAGCGCATTCGCGACGGTGAGCTCAAGGCGATACTCTCCGCGGCGCAGCGCATTCGCGGCCGCTCAAAGGCGCTCGTAGTCATCGGCATAGGCGGCTCCTATCTCGGTGCGCGCGGCGCGATAGAGCTTCTGCGCCCGGTTCCCTCGGAGGATGATCCGAAGATATTCTTCGTCGGCAACGGCCTTTCGCCAGATGCGCTGAGCGATACCGTCACCCGGTTAGGCGACATGGACTTCGACATAAACGTCATATCCAAATCCGGAACCACTCTCGAACCGGCTCTTGCCTTCCGCGTTTTCAGAAAAATGCTGAAGGAAAAGTACGGCTCTGCCGCCAAAAAGCACATATTCGCAACGACCGACGCGCATCGCGGCGCGCTCAAATCTTTGGCCGACGCCGAGGGCTGGGAGTGCTTCGTCGTCCCCGACGATGTCGGCGGCAGATACAGCGTCCTGTCGGCAGTCGGCCTGCTCCCGATGGCGGTCGCGGGCATAGACATAAAGGCGGTCATAAATTCGGCCATCATCGCGTTCAAAGAGCTTGACCTCCGCTCGCCGGAAAATCCCGCATGGCAGTACGCCGCGGCGCGTCAGTACCTTTACGGCCACGGCCGCAGCATCGAGATTCTCGGCTGCTACGAGCCGTCGTTCCGCTTCATGGCCGAGTGGTGGAAGCAGCTTTACGGCGAAAGCGAGGGCAAAAACGGCATAGGCATCTTCCCCGCCTCCGTTGAGTTCACCGCCGATCTGCACTCGATGGGACAGTATATCCAGGACGGGCCGCGCACGCTGATGGAGACGATCGTGAGCTTTGAAAGTGCGCGCAGCAGCGTTTCCGTTCCCTTCGAGATGGGCGACCCCGACGGGCTCAATTACCTTGCGGGAAAGGACTATGCGGATATCTGCCGCACGGCCTCGGACGCTGTGAAGGCAGCGCACATATCCGGCGGCGTTCCGAACATCGGCATAAGCGTTCCCAAGCGCGACGAAGCCGGCTTTGCCGAGCTCGTGTGCTTCTTTGAGCTTGCCTGCGCCATCTCCGGCTACATGTCGGGCGTTAACCCCTTTGATCAGCCCGGCGTCGAGGCCTACAAAAAGAATATGTTCAAGCTGCTCGGCAAGCCGGGCACATGACGATAAAAGCGCCGAGACTTATCGGCGCTTTTAATTATATCTTAATTCACACTTTTGCTCTTGCTTTGTGCCGATAAAAATGTTAATCTAAACTAAAAGAATAAACTTCAACCTATAACTGAAAAGGAGAGTGGACAAAATGGTTAAGTTGATCATGGGTCTGAAGGGCAGCGGCAAGACCAAGCGCCTGGTAGATCTCGTCCGTGAGGCTGTCGCTATGGAAAACGGCGACGTCGTCTGTATCGAAAAGGAAAAGAAGCTTACTTTTGATATTCCCTATCAGGCCCGTCTTATCGAAGCCGGCTCTTACGATATCGGCTCTTATGAGTTCATCAAGGGCTTTATCTGCGGTCTTCATTCCGGCAACTATGACATCACCCACGTTTTTGTCGATAATTTCTACAAGATCGTAAGCAATAAGGATCCCGTCATGTTCGGCGAATTTCTCGATTGGCTCAACGGCTTCTCCGAGAGAGAAAACATTGAATTTGTTATAAGCGTCACCGTTGACCCCGACACGGTCGGCGATGCCATAAGAAAATATATGATTTGACGAAAAAAACGGGCAGAGCTTGCGGCTTTGCCCGTTTTTTTCGTCAATATTCGCTCTTGACTTAATTTCGGGGCTTTATTAGAATTTGAGTATGATAAGTAATAAATTTTTAAATTGAGGTGTTTTATCATGATCATGGATTGCGAAAAATACGTCGGCAAATGCGTCTGCGGAAGGGACCATGAGCTTGAAACGAAAAAGGTCGTTGTCGAATACGGCGCGATAAACAATTTCGAGCAGTACATGGCCGACGTCGGCCTTGCGGGCAAAAAGCGCGCCGTTATATACGATACGGTCATCTATAAGCTTACCGAGGGCAAGCACGTCGCCGCCGATCAGGAGATAGTGCTTGAGGCAAACGGCCTGCGCGCCGAAGATACCGTCATCGAGGAGATGATGAAGAAGCTCGATAATCCCGAGGTCATAGTCGCCTACGGCGCGGGAACCATCATGGACTTCGGCCGCTACCCGGCATACAAGCTCGGCATCCCATTCGTTGCGATCCCGACGCTTGCCTCCTCCGACGGCTTCACCGCCAACATCTGCTCGGCAATTCTCAACGGGCAGAAAAAGTCCACTCCGATGTGCGCCCCCGTTCTCGTCGTCGCCGATCTTGACATCATAAAGGGCGCTCCCGCACGTCTTGTTGCAAGCGGCATAAACGACATTCTCTCGAAGTATATCTCACTGCTCGATTGGAAGATCTCTCACCTTGTTGCGGGCGAATACTACTGCCCGATGGTAGCCGATCTTGCTCAGGAGGCGCTGGATATCATGCGCGAAGCAGCCGACAAATATGTCGAAACCGGCATTGTCGATCACGAGGCTATGACAATGGCGCAGATGAAGAGCGGCCTTACCATGCAGCTGTTAAACCACTCCCGTGCGGCCTCCGGTGCCGAGCACCTCATGGCGCACCTTGTCGAGATGCAGCCGCCGCGCTTTGAAAATGCCGAGGGCATCCACGGCGAATGCGTAGGCGTCGGCACCTTTGCCTGCATAAAGGAATACCACCGTCTCGCCTCCCTGCCCACCCCCAAGGCCAAGCCCTTTGAGCCGCTCAGCGAGCAGTGGATAAGAGAAAAATTCGGCGACAGGCTCGCCCCGGGCATCATCAAGGAAAACGAAAACGACGTTCTTGCGACCTTTGATCCGCAGAACATCGTCGACCACTGGGATGAGATTCGCGCCATGATAAACGAGCTTCCCTCAGTCGAGGAGGCGGAGGCGCTGTACAAGGGCTGCAACGCAAAATATCTTCCCGAGCACATCGGCATCGACCCCGCGCTCGAGCAGGAGATGCTGCCGATATCGGCCGCCATACGCAACAGGCTCACCCTCGTGCGCATGCTGCGCGCTCTTGACTTCGGCGAATAATCAGTAAGTATAAAAAAATCCCGTCCTTGCGGACGGGATTTTTCAGCGTGTCAAAAAAGTCTATGACTTTTTTGCACGCTTCAAAAACGCCACATTTTTTGTGAAAATAAATTTTCACGAAAAATCTCGCTGCGCTCGTCAAAAAGTCTGATAAATCAGACATTTTTGATGGCTATAATCTGATTTCGAGCGGGGCCTTTGCCCCCTCGAGCTCCCCTGCTGCGCGGCTGTCTTTCCTCAGCAGCATAGTTTTTTTGACAGTCTGAAAAATCCCGTCCTTGCGGACGGGATTTTTTATGCACTCAGATCAGAATATGAACTTAAGGAGCAGCCAAGCTGCAACGATCTTGCCGAACGTTGCAAACTGATCATTGTAGTCGTCGAGATTGTAAGTATCCATTTGTGTTCTCCTTTCGCAAATTTTCAAGGGGGGGTGTAGGCCTTTTGGGCCTGCTATCTATAAAGACGGAGAACATGCTGTGATATTTCATTTTATCTGAACTTTTTTGCGAAAAAAATTTATTTTTAGAATTTCAGGCGTGTTTCGTATTGGCCTCTCATGAATTTCTTAAATTCACAAGCAGCTCATAGGGCGCTGATAATTCGCCGTTTATGCCGCTGCCGAGGTGGATGTGCGGCTTGTTTTTGCCGTGCCAGTCGCTGCCTGCGGTAGGGCAAAAACCGTACTTCTTCGCGGCCGCGAGATATTCGGCGACGACCTCGGGGCCGTAGCCGGAGTAGTAGCACTCAAGCCCCGCTACTCCGCAGGCTCGTGCTCTCTCCATGAGCTCTGTAAAGCGTTCGGGTGTGAGCTTATACTGCCGCGGATGCGCGATAACGGGCTTGCCGCCCGCCGAGCGGATGAGCCCGGCCGCGTCCTCAACGCTCAAGAAGTGGCGGCGGATGTAATACTTGCAGCCGGGATCGAGGAAGCGCTCGAACGCGTCCTGTACGCTTTCGGCTATGCCTGCCTCGACCATGCACAGTGCAAAATGCGGCCTGCCGATAGTTGAGCCGGGGTGTTTTGCCTGAAGCTCGTCAAGGTCGATATAAAGCCCGTCGCGTGCGAGCATGTCCACCATTTTTCTGTTGCGCTCATCGCGGTCGCGCACTATCCAGTCGAGCACAGGAGGCAGCTTCTTCGAGTGTATATCCAGGTCATAGCCGAGCATATGCACCTCCCTGCCGTACCAGCCGCAGCCGAGCTCCATACCCGCAACGACCTCGACGCCGAACTCCTTTCCCGCGCGCTGAGCCTCGGCCACGCCGTTTACGCTGTCGTGGTCGGTTATGGCTATGGCGCGCAGACCGAGCTCATGCGCGTATCTCACCGTCTCCGTCGGCGATTCCGAGCCGTCGGAGATATTCGTATGAACGTGAAGATCAATTTCTCTCACTGCTTTATCGTCTCCATTATCTTTTCCGCTTCTTCGTAAATTTTCTCTGCGTCCTCACCGATGAAAAACTCTCCGTTTTCGTACAGAATGCGGCCGTTTACCATTGTTAGGCGAACGTTTTCCTTGCTCCCGGCATAGACGATGTTCTTTGCGATATTGTTTATGGGTCTCATGTTCGGGCGGCTTAAATCAATGACGGAAAGATCAGCTCCTTTGCCAACCGCGATACCGTCGCAGGCAGCAAGCCCCATGGCTCTTGCGCCGCCGGCGCAGGCGGCCTTGAGCACCTTCGCCGCGTCCACCGCCGAGGCGTCGCTTTCGCGGTATTTTGAAAGTACGCTCACAAGATACATCTCGCGGAACATGTCCAGCGCGTTATTCGAGCCCGCGCCGTCGGTGCCGATGGCAATTGCGATGCCCTCGTCGAGAAAGCGCTTTACCGGCGCTATGCCGCTTGCAAGCTTTAGGTTTGAGGCGGGATTGAGCACAGCGGTCAGGCAGCGGCGTTTGAAAATCGCGATGTCCTCCTCGCTCATATAAACGCAGTGGAATGCGCCGCCGCCGTAGTCGTACATGCCGAGCTTATCGAAAAGCACCGTCGGCGTTACGCCGTGGCGCTCGATGCAGCCGGAGACCTCCGCACGAGTTTCCGAGGAGTGGACGAACATGGGCGCTTTGTATTTGTGCACAAGGTCTGCGACAAACTGCATGCGCTCGAGGCTCGTCGTGTACTCGGCGTGAAAGCCGAGGCGATATGAAATGAGCTCGTGCGTTTTGTTGTAGCGCAGGAACTTATCCTCAAGCAGCGTATAATCGCTGTCAAAATTATTCATATCGCCGCAGAGCACCGCGCGAAAGCCGGAGTCGATGCAGGCGCGCACAAAGGCGTCGTTGTGAAAATACATGTCAAAGCAGCTAGTTATGCCGCTCGTGAGGTATTCCATGATCGCAATGCGCGTCATGACGTAAAGCCCGTCGGGACTGAGGCGAGCCTCCTTCGGCCAGACCTGCTCGCCAAGCCACTTGTCAAGCGGCATATCGTCTGCCAGTGAGCGCAGAAATGTCATGCCCGAGTGCGTGTGCGCATTCTTAAAGCCCGGGATGAGCAGGTCGCCGCGAAGGTCTATCTGCCGCTCAAACTCGGGCAGGGTATCAGGCGCGACACCCACATGGCATATGCTGCCGCCGTCTGTCCACACCTCGCATTCGGTTATCTCGGCCTCCGGCGCGAAGGTCAGCACCCGGCCGTTATAAAAACGTATCATTCGTTTATCCTCGTCTATTCCCAGAAATTCCTGCCGCCGAGCTTGCGCACGAGTCTTGCGCGAAGCCCCAGCATGGCGGTATAGGTCGGCAGAATGAAGACGTGGTTTTCTTCATCCCGCAGGGATGCTATCAGTTTATCATAGTTTTTGTACGATTGACAGGGGATATTTTCGCGCTCGAGCCGTTTTTTCGCATCCTCGGCGCGGTCGCCGCAGACGAAGGCGCGCTTAACGCCGCCGCGCCGTGCGAGCATACCGAAATCGGCCTCGCCGAGCCATGATATGTCCGTTCCGTCGGCTGTGCGGTCGTTCACGGCAAGCACGAGCGTCTTATCGCCCTTTTCGCGGCAGATCTCGCTTATCGTCTGATCTGCGGCGGCGGTGTTTTTTATAAGTATCATCTCAGCGCCGCGTTTTCCGAGAGGGAAGCTCTCCATCCGGCCGAAGCCGCGGTCAAAGCCTTGAGCTGCGTCCGCCGCGTTTTTGAGCGATGCGCCGTCCGTCACCGCGGCGGCAGCGGCGCCGACAGCGTTATAGACGTTATAAAGCCCCGGCAGCGCGGGAGCACAGAGCATTTTTTCCTCACCCGCGTGAAGAACAATGCTTCCGTCGGGCAGAACGGAGCCTGCGTAAAACGCGGGGCTTTTTCGCGCAAAGCCGCATTTGCAGGAATATTCGCCGAGATTTGCGTAGCTTATGCCCTTGTAGCTCAGTCTTTGCCCGCAGACGGGACAGGTATCGTCCTCACCGCTGCCGACGCTGTGCCGCCCGTGCTCGGAAAGTCCGTAATAGACGGCTTTGTTCGGACACATGCGTGCAATGCTCGCCGCCATGGGGCAATCTGCGTTTATGACCGCCACAGTCTCGGGAGCTGTGCGCAGGCCCTCGGCAATGCAGTCGCGTGCCCTCGTGACCGTGCCGTAGCGGTCGAGCTGGTCGCGGAACAGATTCGTAACAAGCAGCACACGCGGCTTTATTTTGCCGAGAACGAGCCTGCACGCAGCCTCGTCGCACTCTATTACGGCGCTTTCGCATTTAACTCCGCCGAAAAGCCGCAGGTTCAAAATAAGCGTCGCCGTAATGCCGGGCATGAGGTTTGCGCCCGAACGATTGGCGCACACGCTTTTGCCTTCGTTCTGCACGGCGCGTTCAACGATGCGCGAGGAGGTCGTTTTGCCGTTTGTTCCGGTAACGGCAATAATATCGACATTTTTTGCAGCGTAGCCGAGGATATCGGGATATATCTTCAGTGCCAGCGCTCCGGGAAGCGAGGTCGCGCCGTAATTAAACAGCCGCAACAAGCAGTGCGTGGCCTTACAGGCCACGCACGCAAAAAATATCATGAGCTTTTTCAATTATTCGACAGTCACCGACTTTGCAAGATTTCTGGGCTTATCAATATCGCAGCCGCGCAGCAGCGCAACATAGTAAGCAAAAAGCTGAAGCGGCACAACGCCCAGAGAAGGCTGAAGTATCGTGTGTGTCTCGGGAACGGATATGACGTTCTCCACGGTTTTTTTCATCTCCGCAACATTGTTCTCGATCGTGAGCGCAAGCACATCCGCGCCGCGCGCCTGAACCTCGACGACGTTGCTCATGGCCTTATCGAAAAGCGGCTCGTATGTACCGAGGGCGATGACGAGCGTTCCGTCCTCGATGAGTGAAATCGTTCCGTGCTTGAGCTCGCCCGACGCGTATGCCTCGGAGTGGATATAGGATATCTCCTTGAGCTTAAGTGAGCCCTCAAGCCCCATGGCGTAGTCGAGGTTGCGCCCGATAAAGAACACGGAATTTTGATTGAAATAGTTCGAAGCGAAGTGCTTTATATCCTCAATGTCCTCGAGCATCTGCTCCATCTTGTCGGGAAGACACAGAATCTGTTCGATGATATCGTCGTACTGATCTTTGCTCACCTTGCCGAGAGCGTCGGCAAAATAAAGTCCGAGCATATCCAGCAAAATAAGCTGAGTACTGTACGCCTTTGTCGTCGCGACGGCGATCTCGGGTCCGGCCCAGGTGTAGAGCACATCGTCGGATTCTCTGGCAATGGAGCTGCCGACGACGTTTACTATCGAAAGAATGTACGCGCCTCTTGCCTTTGCCTCACGCAGCGCCGCCATCGTGTCGAGCGTTTCGCCGGACTGGCTGATGACGATGACAAGGCTCTTATCGTCGACAAGCGGGTCACAGTAACGGAATTCCGATGCGAGGCAGACCTCGACGGGCTTGCGCATGAGCCGTTCGAGATTGTACTTGCCTACCACACCAACATGATATGACGAACCGCAGGCGATTATGAATATGCGGCTTACGTCCTTTATCTGCTCGGCGGTAAATTTGAGATCCTCGAACACGATGCGGTTATCGCGTATACGGCTGAACGCCGTTTTGCGGATAGCCTCGGGCTGCTCCATGATCTCCTTGAGCATGAAGTGGGCATAGCCGCCCTTTTCAGCAGCGGAAACATCCCAATCTATAGTGTTATGCGCCTTCTCGATGGGCTGCTCCATGGCGTTATAAAACTGCACCTTGTCGGCGGAGATAACGGCTACCTCACCGTCTTCCATATACGATACGTCACGCGTATGCTTTATTATCGCAGTCACGTCGCTGGCTATGAAATTGCAGCCCTCGCCGTAGCCTATGAGCAGCGGCGCGTCCTTGCGCGCGGCGATGAAATGCTCGGGCTCGTCGATGCACAGTATACCCAGCGCATACGCACCCTCTATACGACGCAGCACACGGAACACGGCCTCGAGCGCGTTGCCGCACTCGGCATAATAAAACGCGATGAGCTGTGCCACGACCTCGGTATCTGTCTCTGATTTGAACGTATAACCCTGAGAGATGAGAAAATCACGCAGCTCAACATAGTTTTCGATTATGCCGTTGTGAACAACGGCTATCTTACCGTCGCCGCTCAGATGAGGGTGGGCGTTAATGTCGTTCGGCTCGCCGTGAGTCGCCCAGCGGGTGTGTCCTATGCCGATGGTTCCCGCGATGCTCTTCCCGCCATTAATCATATCCCGAAGGACGTTAAGACGTCCCTTGGCTTTTTTGACTATGATCTTTTTGTCATCGGATATAACGGCGATACCTGCCGAGTCATAGCCGCGGTATTCCAGTCTCTCAAGTCCGTCAAGCAGTATGGGTGCTGCCTGCTCGCTTCCTACGAAGCCAACTATTCCGCACATAATAATGATTCCTTTCGGATGATATACTTCTGATAATTAATCTGCATTATACCATTTCATACTCCGTTTTGCAATAAAACAAGGCCGCCGATATGCCTCGACGGCCTGTCAATTTTGTAAACTTTTAAAAAACGAGCTGTACGAGCAGTATATAAACGGCCGTACCTCCGCCTATTGGCGGCAGCAGCTTCTCCTTCCGCTTCGCTGCGCAAAGCGGTAAAAAAGTTGTGCTTTATTGTATTTCGTGCTCTGTCAGATAAGGTTCAGCACAAGGGTGAGGATGACGAAAACTATCGCAAACCACTTGGTGGCCTTTGCAAGCTTTGCGTCCAGAGATTTTGCCTTGCCCTTGCTCAGGAAGGTCTCCGCGCCGCCGGCGATAGCGCCGGAAAGGCCCGCGCTCTTGCCGCTCTGAAGAAGAACGACGACCGTTACCGCGAGGCCGGACAGAAGCTGAAGGATGGTCAGGATAAGTTTAAGAGCGTTCATTTATATTCGATCCTTTCGATTTTGACATATTAGCTTATCTACTATACCACAGCGCTTTTCGAATTACAAGAAAAATTTACACTGTTTTTTTCACCAGACCTGCCATCGGAGCAGAAAAGCGGCAAAGTATGCGGCAAAAAGCAGCAGGCTGAGCGCCAAAAGCAGCCGCTCCGTGCGCTTTTTCGGGCTCAAGGCTGCGAGAGCTATAGGCAGCGATATCATCGCCGCAAGGTACCTCGGTGCGCTCAATAGCCATGTCGCGCCAATGGTGACCGCAAAATACGCTATAAAATATGCCGTGTACGATGCGCGTATTCTCCGCACGGCAAGGAGCATTATAACGAGCGCAGACAGCTGCGCAAGCAGATTAGGCAGCCACAGTCCGAAGAAAAACGCCGTGTTATCCCCCGCCGAGGCGATGGCGTTCTCCGTTTGATAGGCGGCTGTGTTAAAAAACCAGCCGAGCTGCTGATGCCAATGCACGCTCTGATACTCCATGAACTTAAACGCATCGCCCGACACCGTGCAGTTTACAAGGCAGTAGGCCGCAAAGCCGAGCGGCACTATGATGAGCGATAGATACTCCCGCGGCTTTGCGCGCTTACGGACGAGCTCAAAGAGTATCGGCACGATGAGGATGAGTCCCGGCGAGCGCGTGAACGCGGCGTATGCGCCGAGGAGACTGCCCGGTATGAGCATGCCGCGCCGAATGAGATACAGGCAGTAGACCGTGCACAAGACAAAAAGACTCTCGCTCATGGGAGCTGCGAAGAAAAACGCCGCCGGACCGAAAGCAAAAAACTTCACCGCACGCAGTGCCGCGCCGCTGTCCGTATCGAGGCTCACGAGCTTATAGAGCATGACGCCGGAGCCTGCAAAGCACAGAGCAGACACAATAAGCCCCGCGGCGAGCTCATTACCGATAAGATACGCAAAAAGCCGCACTATCACCGGGTAGCCCGGCAGAAAAACGAGCTGCACCAGTCTGTCCCACTCGCCGTCGGAAAGATACCAGTCGCGCGCGATATCCATATAATGCTGACTGTCGGTGCACAGCCAGAAACGGACGTATTCGCCCGCGCTTTCGTCATAGCCGAGCAGCTTGCGCAGCACAAAGCCGAGGACGAGTATGGCGGCATCCCATATCATGATAAGCGCAAAAATGCGCGCACACTCGCCGCTGTCGGCTTCGCCGAGCACCTCAGGCTCGCTTTTTCGCCAAAACGCGCACCACTCGGGAACAAACAGCAGGCACAGAATGAGCATCAAGACAGTGCTCAGCACAGCCGCCGTATACCCCGCCGCACTGTAATTGCTCCCGGCGCACCAAAGGGCAAACACTGCCGCCAGCGCCGCCGTGCCGAGGGCGGATATCAATTTTTCGGGGAATTTATCGTTTAGCATATATCTATATTATCACGCCCGGGCCACAAAATGAAGTCTTAATTGACTTAGCGCACGGCGAGTGCTAATATTCTTGCATAAAATCAAAAAGAAGGGGCACCATGCAGAACGATAAAACATTTCTCGGCACAGAGCCCATAAAGAAGCTTCTGCCCAGGCTCGCCGTGCCGACGGTCATAGCACAGCTTGTGAACACGCTGTATAACATTGTCGATAGAATTTACATCGGGCACATTCCCGAGGTCGGCAGCCTCGCGCTGACGGGGCTCGGCGTCTGTATGCCGCTGATACTCATAGTTTCTGCCTTTTCGGCCTTCGTCGCGGCAGGCGGCGCTCCGCGTGCGTCGATATTCATGGGGCGCGGCGATCACGACTCGGCGGAGAAAACGCTCGGCGGCTGTCTTACGATGCAGATCATAATTTCGTTCATTCTCACCGCCGTCATGCTCGTTTGGAACGAGCGGCTGCTCTACATTTTCGGCGCGAGCGAAAACACGATGCCCTACGCTGCCGACTACATGTGCATATACGCCCTTGGCACGATCTTCGTGCAGATAACGCTGGGGCTCAACGCCTTTATAACCGCGCAGGGCTTTGCAAAAACGGGCATGTACACCGTGCTCATCGGCGCTGTTCTGAACATCGCGCTCGACCCCGTGTTCATCTTCGCGCTCGATATGGGCGTTAAGGGCGCAGCGGTTGCAACGGTCATCTCGCAGGCGGTATCCTGCGTGTGGGTGATTTCGTTCCTGAGCGGGAAAAAGACAGTTCTGCGGCTGAAAAAGGACACGCTGCTGCCCGGTCTGCGGCTCATGCCGCCGTGCATCGCGCTCGGCCTTTCGGTATTCGTTATGCAGGCCAGCGAAAGCGTTATATCCATGTGCTTTAACACCTCGCTGCTTAGCTACGGCGGAGATATCGCCGTCGGCGCAATGACTATACTCATGAGTGTAATGCAGTTTGCGATGCTGCCGCTTCAGGGAATCGCGCAGGGCTCGCAGCCCATAACGAGCTATAACTTCGGCGCGAAAAACGCCGCGCGTGTGCGCGAAAGCTTCCGTCTGCTGCTCAAGGTCTGCGTCATATATTCCGTTACGCTTTGGGCGCTGGTCATGCTGTTTCCGCAGATATTCGCGGGCATGTTCGCCTCGGATGCCCGGCTTGTGGACTTTGCCGCACGCGCACTGCGCATCTACTGCGGCGCGATGTTCATTTTCGGCATCCAGATAGCGTGCCAGATGACCTTCGTCTCGATAGGCTACGCCCTGTGCTCGATAATCGTCGCCATCATGCGCAAGTTTGTGCTGCTCCTGCCGCTTATCTACATCATGCCGCAGCTTCTGTCCGACAAGGTCAGCGCCGTTTACGCCGCCGAACCCGCCGCGGACTGTCTGGCCGTTTTATTCACAATCGCCATGTTTGCCGTGAACTTCAAAA
>CALBGG010000040.1 GCA_937893605.1 uncultured Clostridia bacterium | reverse complement strand
ATCGTATATTTTGCGCCAAAAACCGACATGTTCATACAACATGTATGAACGTATGATGCAAAAAAATCGATGAAAACTTCGATTTGCTATTGATTTTTCCATGAATGCTTAGTACAATGAAGCTACACGGAATAAGTGTGTATGTGGCAGCTAATAACACAAATGGAAGCTGTCACAGGCGGTGGAATTATTTAATTTAAGGAGGAAAAACAATGAATGTAAGAAAACGCGGACTTGCGCTATTGATGTGCATCTGCATGATCTTCACGCTCCTGCCGTTCTCGGCGCTGGCCGATGCGACAGCAGAGCCCGATGTTGTCTACGGCTCGTATGACAGCACAGGCAAGACGTGGACGAAAGACAGTTCGCTTACTGCTGAAAATTCAGTGAAGCATTATCCGGCTTCAGGTGAGACTTCCACCAATGAGGCCAATATTGATTACAGCAAGACCGCTGTAAAGAACGATGATGGCACTTACAGCGTCACGCTCCAGATAGAGTCGATTACTAAGGAAACGACTCCCGGCGCTTCTGCCGTCGTGCTCGTGATTGATAATTCAAACTCCATGACTGATGCTCGTCTGAACAGCGCAAAAGCAGCTGCAAAGGCTTTTGTTGACAGCTATGGAAAGAGCGGCAGCGGGCGATATATTGCCCTTGTGAGCTTTGCAGATAATGCGAAGAAGTACGATTTTAGCGAAGGATGGTGGCCGTGGAGAGATAAGGTATACTGGCTTGACGCATCGGATGCAGATAACCGCGAAGCAATAAACAAATCTATAGACAAAATGAAAAGAGACGGCGGAACAAACTTTGAACAGGGACTGAGCACCGCAAACGACCTGCTCAAAGACAGCGCGGTCTCCAAAATAAGCAAAGATAATAAATTTGCTATCGCACTCACAGACGGACAGCCGACTTATTACGGCACTGGTTTTGGACACGGTGGAACTGGCTCGTCGTGCAATGAAACCACTTACAATAAAACGATAGCAGCGGCAAAAACCCTTAAGAGTAACGCAGCATCTCTCTACACGGTTTGCTACGGCGCTGCTGGTGATGTTATAGAGTGGAACAACGAAAACGTCGGCGACTTCCTGAAAAATAAAATTGCTTCTGAAAATAAGGCCTATAATGCAGCTGACGGTGACGCTTCCCTCAGCGAAGCATTCGCAAATATTTATGAGTCTATAAAGCAGGGCATCTCGTCCGGCTTCACCGTGACCGACCCCATGGGTCAGTACGTCGAGCTGGATGCAGAATCGCTCAATGGAAATGGTTACAGTGTTAACGGCAGCACGATAACCTGGACACCCACGAGCGGTACTTCCAAGACCAACAGCGGCGGCTCCACGACTACCACCTACACGCTTACCTACAAGGTCAAGCTCGGCGAGGTACCTAAGGACGACACTTATCCTCTGAACAAGAATACCACCCTCACGTTCAAGGACGGCGAAACTGAGCAGAACCTCCAGTTCAACGTCCCCGGCGTAAAGGGCACTGCACCGACATATACGGTGACCTATGAGTATACCGGCACTGTTCCTAAGGGTGCACCCACAGTTCCCACCGATACCAATGCATATAAGGCGGGCGATACCGTAACCGTCAAAGCCGCTCCCACCCTTGCAGGTTATACCTTCTCCGGCTGGACAGTTAAGGACAGTGCGGCAACCATCACCGACGGCGAGTTCACCATGCCGAGCGGCAACGTTGTGCTTGAGGGCACATGGACGAAGAATAATTACAAAGTAAGTTATAAGTGCGGCGAAAACGGCGTGTTCAACAATGGTGGAAAAACTGTCCATGAAATAGAGTATCCGTACAATCACTATGGTGACGATACCCCCCCAGCTCCCACTACTGAAGCTGACAGCATATGGGGCACTGTAGTTCCTGATACCGGCTACCGCTTCACCGGCTGGGATAAAGCCATAGCCAAGACCGTCACCGAGGATGCGGTCTACACCGCACAGTATGAAAAGCTCACCGGCCTTAGCTACACCGTGCACTATTACCTGAACGGAACTGAGCAGAGCGTTGCTCCGGATAAGGTAGTTGATAAACAGACCTTTAACGACAGTGTCACCGAGAAAATGCAGGTTATTGAAGGCTTTACCTTTGCCGAGCCCGCTGCAAATAAGACCAAAACAATCACAATCGGCACAGGAACTAACGAGATCATATTCTACTACTATCAGCAAGTGAAGCTCGTTGCTAATAGCGGCACTGTTGAATACGACGGCAAAGACCACACCGTGACCGGATATGAAGTTATAGCGACGACGGCAAATGGCGAAGACTTAAAGCGGAATGGCGTTGAGTTCAGAGGCGTTACGGCATCCGTAACAGGCAAAGATGCTAATAATTATATTAACAGCATTACCGGCTTGACAACAGAAAATGCTGTCGATACCACAGGCAAGTACCTTGCGTTTTCTGTTCAGCCCGGCAAGCTCATCATCACTCCCGCACAGGTTACCGTAACAGCAGACAACAAGTCAAAGGTCGCAGGCGAAAATGATCCCACACTGACTGCAACCGTTACCGGCCTCGTAAATGGCGAGAGCGCAGACCTTATCAGTTATACCGTAGCGAGAGCTCAGGGCGAAACAGCAGGCGAATACGTCATCACCCCGTCCGGCGAAGAGAGACAGGGTAACTACACGGTAACTTACAGAACCGGCACGCTGACCATCACGGAGCCTGAAGTAAAGACCGTTGACCTCGTGATCAGCAAGGCAGTTGCTGGCAACGCGGCTGATAAAAACAAGGAATTCACTTTCACAGTTTCGCTGACTAATATAAATTACCCTGCCCCCGATGGTCATGAGACAAACTATGATAATCCGCTGGTGATGCCTTCCACGCAAAGTGACATAAACTTTGTAAACAGCGGTGTCATACAGTTCACCCTCAAGGACGGTGAGGACTTTACAGTCAAGAATGTTCCTGTCTACACTGCCTTCTCAGTTAAAGAAAGTGATAATGATGGATACACCGTAAGCGCTACAGTCAATGGCGAAGCTAAGACTGTCAGTAATGATTCGATAACTGTACCAATCACAAAAGAAGAAGATGTCAAAGTAGTATTCACCAACACGAAGAAATCCACCCCCGTAAACCCCGGCATATACACCGAGATCACCGTTGAGATAACCGGCAGCAGCGACAGCGTCGTCTATGACGGCACCGAGCACAATGTCAAGGGCTACACCGTGAAGATCAGCGACCCGCGCTACACCGAGAAAGATTTCACCTTCACAGGCAAGGCCGAGGCAAGCGGCGTGAACGCAGGCACTTACGAGATGGGTCTCAAGGCCGAGCAGTTTAAGAACACCAACGCACTCTTCCGTA
>CALBGG010000039.1 GCA_937893605.1 uncultured Clostridia bacterium | reverse complement strand
GGATGGCCGAACGTCTGAGGTGTTTGCCGGAGGAACGGGAACAAGTGACGATCCGTATCAGATAGCAAATGGTGCACAACTATACTATCTCAGTCTACAGGATCCGTCGAGCACATCGAAAAATTATTATGCTTTGACTGCGGATATTGACCTTGGTGATAAGCTTTTTCCGATGATTAAAAGCTTTGGTGGTACGTTAGATGGTGCTGGACATAGTATTACCAATCTTAATATCATGACAAGTGGAACAAGCGAAACAATTGCCGCTATGATACAGACCTGCACTGGTACAGTAAAGAACCTGACCATTTGTGGAACTGTTAGTTCAACAGCTGATTACACTGCGGCATTTGTTGGCAAGCTGAATGGCGGAGTAATTATTAATTGTACGAACAAATGCGAAGTTAGTTCTGAAAAAGGTGCATATAGCTACACGGCAGGAATTACAAGTGTAATAAGCGGGAAAGGCCAAGTTATAGATTGTGCAAATTTGGGAAATGTAACAGGCCTCTGGTATGTTGGCGGTATAGCAGCTAGTGCTGGTTACGACGCATATGAGCATGTTGACGATACACCGTCGATTACGGGGTGCCAAAATGCTGCTGATATTAATGGTAATAAAGCTGGCGGAATTTGCGGTTCTCAAAACGGAACAACAATTAGTGAGTGTGTAAATACCGGGGATGTAGTAGGCAATTCAATAGCTGGTGGCATCATCGCAAACTCGTATTCTGAAAATTGCACATCTGTTAGATATATTAATGGCAGACCTAAAAGCACAACCAGTCACGCATCATCTTTTGTCCATGACTGCTATAATACTGGAAAAGTGGAAAGTAGTATTACAGCCGGAGGCATAGCAGGTTCATACACAAGATGTACCTCAGTTTCAGATGGTTATCACCAGTCAAGGGGAGCGTCAACGGGTTTTTCAAATTGTTATAATATCGGCAAAATTATTGCCACGAGTGAAGATGATATAGTTGGCGATATTGTTGCAAACTGCACTAAAGACGCATATATAGCACCTGCTAACTGCCTGTATTTGCTCGGGAATAATCCGAATGCAACCGAAAAGTCACAGGCTCTTGCAACTGGATGCTCGATAGATGAACTCTCAACTGCTGGAGTATATGTTAACAATAAATTCGATTTTTCTTTGAAGTGGAAATGGGATGAGTCAGGAATCTATCCGTATGCAATCTTGCAGCGAGTAGGTATTCCTAAAAGCGCATGTGAGCACGACTATGTCCTTACCGGCTCGACGGCAAGCTGCCTTGAAGCTGGCGAGGCAACCTATACTTGCTCAAAATGTGGAGATACAATAACTGAGGTAGCTCCTGCTACAGGCCATACCGAGGAAACTGTTGCAGCTATTGCGGCAACGTGCACGACTGCCGGTAAAACAGAAGGTAAGGTTTGCTCTGTTTGCGGAGAGGTTTTGGTAGCACAGGAAGAGATACCTGCCCTCGGCCACAAGACCGCGCTCTGCAACGCAGTTGAGCCCACCTGCACCGAGGCCGGCTACACCGGCGATGAGGTGTGTTCCGTTTGCGGCGAGGTGGTATCTCAGGGCGAGACCATCGACGCGACCGGCCATCACTTCAAGGGTAAGACCTGCACCGACTGCGGCGCGACCCGCTCGACATGCGACGTGATCCGCGGCTGGTTCCAGGATGTCAAGACCTTCTTTGATAAAATTTTCGGCAGAGTTTAATTGCAGCATAACATGAGAATAAAACGCACCGCATGGTTTTCCATGCGGTGCAATTTTTTACTCTCTGTTAAATTCCCTGAGCTCAAGGCCCGGATTTTTCGTCAGCGCCCAGTTGACACACCATTCGGAGGTGAACAGCAGCAGGTTATTTCCTCGGAAATCCTGGACCCACTTTGTGTCGCTCGTGAGGTTGAGATCATTGGGGTTGAGCCCCTCGTTATCTATCCAGCGCACGACCTCATAGGGCATGCTGCGGCGGCGCACGTCAACGCCGTACTCGTTTTTGAGCCTGTATTCGAGCACCTCGAGCTGAAGTATGCCGACAACGCCGACTATGATCTCCTCGACGCCGGTGTACGGCTCGTGGAATATCTGTATCGCGCCCTCCTGAGCTATCTGCATGATGCCCTTTTCAAACTGCTTGCGCTTCATCGTGTCGACACGCTCGACGCCTGCGAAGATCTCCGGCGCGAAGGTCGGAATGCCCTCAAACTCGACCTTCATGCTCTTATCGCATATCGTGTCGCCGATCGAGAAAATGCCGGGGTCGAAAACGCCGATGATGTCTCCGGCGTAGGCTTCGTTTATGATCGCGCGCTCCTGCGCCATGAGCTGCTGCGGCTGAGCGAGGCGTATGGCCTTGCCGCCCTGGACGTGGAAATATTCCTTGTCGCGCTCGAACTTGCCCGAGCATATGCGCATGAAAGCTATCCTGTCGCGGTGAGCCTTGTTCATGTTCGCCTGGATCTTGAACACGAAGGCCGAGAATTTATCGGTAAACGGGTCTACGATCTCGTCGCCCGCCTTGCGCGGCAGGGGAGGCATAGTCATGTCAAGGAAGCTCTCCAAAAACGGCTCGATGCCGAAATTGTTGAGCGCCGAGCCGAAGAACACGGGGCTGAGCTTACCGTCGCGCACCTGCCCGATATCAAACTCGTAGCCCGCGCCGTCGAGCAGCTCAACGTCGTCGCACAGCGTTCTGCGCAGCTTTTCGCCGATCAGACTGTCGAGCGTCTCGGTATCGTCAAGGCTGCACTCGATGGCCTTTATCTTGTTCTGACCGCGGTGGAATTCGTTGAATGCGAGTATCTCGCGCTTTTTGCGGTCGTACACGCCCTTGAAGTCTATGCCGCATCCTATCGGCCAGTTCATCGGGTAGGTACCGATGCCGAACTCCTGCTCGAGCTCCTCCATGAGGTCATAGGGGCTTCTCGCCTCACGGTCGAGCTTGTTTATAAATGTGAATATGGGGATATTGCGCATCGCGCAGATCTTAAAGAGCTTTCTCGTCTGCGGCTCTATGCCCTTTGCCGCATCGATGACCATGACTGCGCTGTCGGCTGCCATGAGCGTGCGGTAGGTGTCCTCGGAAAAATCCTGATGTCCCGGAGTGTCGAGGATATTTATGCAGTAGCCGTTATACTCAAACTGCATTACCGACGAGCTTATAGAAATTCCGCGCTGCTTTTCAAGCTCCATCCAGTCGGACACGGCGTGCCGCGCCGTAGCCTTGCCCTTGACAGAGCCGGCGAGCTGTATCGCCCCGCCGTACAGCAGCAGCTTTTCCGTAAGCGTTGTTTTGCCGGCGTCGGGGTGCGAGATTATCGCAAATGTTCTGCGCCGTTCGATTTCCTTTCTTATATCAGCCATACATGCTTCTCTCCATATCATTTTTCACACGAATCAATATACTATCACAGATATTGCACAAAAGCAAAGCTTTTTCAGTCCTCAATAATGCTTACTATCTTTGAAGGAGTAGGGTCTGCGCTGTGGCGTGCGCGGCTTATGACCATGGCTATGACTATGCCGAGTACGGCCGCGGCAAAGGCGGCGATAATGCACGCCGATTCGCCGAGCGACAATGCGGCAGCTATGAGATAGCCCAGAATGAGCGTCACAAGCGGCAGAACGTAAATGGCAAGCGCGCCTTTTACAACGCCTTTTGTCGGCGTTTCTATCATTACGTGCTGACCGCGCTGTGCGCCTATCGGGTTTTGCACGACCGACTTCATAAGATGCTCATACTTGCATTCATTGCAGCCGTTGCAGTCGCCGCCGCATATGCCGAGACGCTCAACGACGACCTCCGCAAGCCCGTCATCACGAATTTTAGTTATTATTGCTTCCTGAAGCATTTAAACATCACCTTTGCAGATTATACACCCTAATATCCCTTGTAGCAAGTGTGGGTTTATGTTATACTGAGCAGACAAAGTGTTAAGATAAACAGGAGGTGGATGCTGTGCCCAGCGTGCTCAACCTAAAAAAATCAAATTGCAAAAACTGCCATAGATGTATAAGAAAATGCCCCGTGAAATCAATACGCTTCACAGGACATCAGGCGCACATAATAAGCGATGAGTGCATCCTGTGCGGCCAGTGCTTTGTTGTGTGTCCGCAGGAGGCAAAGGAGATAATCGACGATCGCGAGCGCGTAAGCGTTATGCTGCAAAGCTCCGCGCCCGTCATAGCGAGCTTCGACCCGTCGTTTTATGCCTGCTGGGAGGACTGCGGCGCAAACTCCGTGCGCAAGGCGCTTATAGAGCTCGGCTTTACCGATGCCGAGGAAACGGCTATCGGAGCAACGATCGTTAAGCGTGAGTATGAAAGACTGCTCAGGGAAGCCGAGCAGGACGTTATAATAACCTCATCCTGCGCATCGCTTAACCTTCTTGTGGAAAAGCATTTTCCCGAACTCAGGCAGTATCTCGCTCCGGTCGTTTCGCCCATGATAGCGCACGCTATGGACATAAAGCGCCGCATGCCGGAGGCCAAGGTCGTTTTCATTGGCCCATGCGTTGCAAAAAAGCAGGAGTACGAGGGAACATGCGTAGACGCCGTCCTCACGTTTGAGGAATTTGACCAGATGCGCATATCCGCAGGGATCGAGATAGAGCATGAGTTCGGCGAAAGCTTCCCCGGCAGAGCGCGCAGCTTCCCCGTAACGGGCGGTATCATACGGAGCATGGATATCCCCGACACGGGATATCAGTGCATTGCAACAAACGGCCCGAAAAACTGCATGAATGCCCTCAATGACCTCAAAAACGGAAATATACATAAGTGCTTCCTTGAGCTAGCCATGTGTGACGGCAGCTGTATAGAAGGTCCCATAATGGAAAAGTACATTAATTCTCCGATTCGCCATATCTACTCTGTATGGAGCAATGTCGGTAAGGAGGATTTCAATGTTCCGCAGCCCGAGCCCGAGCAGCTTATGACGCAGTATATCGGAACTCCGCTGAAGAAAAAAACTCCCAGCGAGGCCGAGATAAGAGCCATCCTCTCCAAGCTCGGCAAAAACACCAAGGGAGATGAGCTCAACTGCGGCTCCTGCGGCTACAACACTTGCCGCGACAAGGCTATTGCAATTTACCGAGGCACGGCCGACTACAGTATGTGTCTGCCGTTTATTATGGATAAAGCCGAACGCTTCAGCAACAAGATACTCAATAACATGCCCAGCGGCGTCGTAGTTGTCAACGAGGATCTCGAGGTGCAGCAGCTCAACCGCACGGCGATGAAAATGATGAATATAAGCCATGAGTCGGATATCATGGGCGACAGCGTGGTTAGAATACTTGACACAGCACCGTTTTTCACCTGCCTTGAGACCGGAAAGACCGTAAAAAAGCTGCGCGGCTATTTCTCCGATTATGAGAAGTATTTTGAACAGACCATAGTCTATGACCGCTCGTCTAAGATACTTATCGACATCATCTCAGATGTCACCGAGGAAGAAGAAGAGTCAATGCGCCGCAAGGCCATAAGCCAGCAGACGGCGGAGATAACCAATAATGTCATTGAAAATCAGATGCGCATAGTCCAGGAGATAGCCTCACTCCTCGGCGAGACCACTGCTGAGACGAAAATCGCGCTGACAAGACTGAAGGAGTCGCTGAGCCTTGAAGAAGAATAATCTTTGCAGCGAGATAGCGTATATGAGCCTTAACCACGACGGCGAGCAGCTGTGCGGAGACCACGTCGAGATCGTAGAAAATGATGATTCTACTATCGTCGTCCTTGCCGACGGACTCGGCAGCGGAGTTAAGGCGAGCATACTGTCAACGCTCACATCAACGATAATATCAACAATGCTCGCCGCGGGGCTTGATATCCGCGATGCGGTTGAGACGATCGCCGATACGCTGCCCATATGCTCCGAGCGGAAAACGGCCTTTTCAACTTTTACGATAATCAAGCTCGAAAACAATGCCCACGCGGATATAATCCAGTATGAGAACCCCAATGTTATCGTTATCCGCAACGGCGTTCAGGACGAGCTGCCGCTTTCAACCATGAAAATAGGGGAGAAGACCATATACCGCTCGAGCATTGACCTTGCAGACGGAGATCTGTTCATCGCCCTGTCGGACGGTATGCTGTACGCCAGCGACAATGGTGTGCTTAATCAGTCGTGGGACAGGGAAGCGATAGCAAAATTCATGGAGCCGCTCAGCGAATCCGGCCTCACATCAAATGTTCTCATGAACCTCCTAATGGAGGAGACGAATAAACTCTACGGCGGCAAGCCCTTTGACGACGCAACTGCGTGCATAGTTAAGATACGCCAGCGCCAAACGGTCAATATAGCTGTCGGCCCCCCTGAGAATATAAGTGATAACCACCGTATGATGGCTTTGTTTTTCGCCAAGGAGGGAAAGCATATCGTCTGTGGCGGCACGACCTCAAAGATCGCGGCGGAGTATCTGCATACGACGGTACAGACAGAATACAATTCTCCTGATTCGGACATACCGCCCATATCGCATATTCAGGGCGTCGACCTCGTTACGGAGGGCATCATAACAGTTGACCGTATTTTGGATTACGCCAAAGCCTATGTCAAGGATAACCGCAGCTTTGAAAAGTGGTGCTATAAGAAAGACGGGGCGTCTCTTGCCGCACGCATGCTTTTTGAGGACGCAACGGACATAAATATGTTCATCGGTCATGCTGCAAACCCCGCGCACGACGGACTGCCCATTAATTTTAACGTAAAAATGCAGATACTCAAACAGCTTTCAAATAATCTGCAGAAGATGGGTAAACGCGTGAAAATTCTTGATTTCTGAACGACAAAACGGCTCTCGCACAGAGCCGTTTATTACATCATGATATCGTTCTTTTTGACATTTGCCCAATCGAAATGCTCCAAAAGCTCAGATGCACTTTCGGGTTTGCCGCCGGATATGCCGAGAAGTCCGGCAAGCTGACCGATTAGCTCCTCGGGAGAATGTTCGCAAAGCAGCGCCTCGGCGCTCAGATCACCGTAGCGCTTGGAAAGCTTCCGGCCGTCAGCGCCGACTATGAGCGGTGCGTGATAATATTGCGGTACATCTCCGCCGAGCGTTTGGATAAGCCAAATTTGCTTTGCTGTCGATGTCAAAAGGTCGCGCCCGCGCACGACGCGTGTTATGCCCATATCCATATCGTCAAAGGAAACCGCCAGCTGATATGCATAAACTCCGTCGGAGCGCTTTATAATAAAATCGCCCGAATCTGCAAGGTTTTCTGAGAATTCGCCGTAATGCCCGTCGAGGAATCTCACGGTTTTATCCGGAACTTTTATCTTCCATGCGGCTTTACGTCCGCTTTTATCTAACTCACGGCGCTGGAGAGCTGAAAGATGTCTGCACTTGCAGCCCGGATCGTTCCGCTTCTCTCCCGGGTGCGGAGCGGAGGCGGCAAGACGCTCACTGCGGCTGCAATAGCATGGGTAGAGAAGGTCACGGCGCAGAAGAAGCTCAAACGCCTCGTCGTATTTTTCTCGGCGTTCGCTCTGCGAGTACCCCGCGTCGGGGTAACCCTCGTCCCAGCCGAGGCCGAGTGCTTTGAGCGTGCGTACAATGCTGCCTTCGCTATCTTTTCTGCTGCGCTCCGGGTCAAGATCCTCCATGCGGAAAATCAGCTTACCGCCTGCACTACGTGCGTCAAGCCATGCCAAAAGGCAGGAGGCCAGGTTCCCAATATGCAGCTGACCGCTCGGACTCGGAGCAAATCTGCCGATTTCAGAGTGGTGTTTGTACATAACAAAGCCCCTGAGTGATGATTAGTATTTATATATAAGCACATTTCGACAAAAAAATAAATATTTATCTATCTTTTTTTCTGAACATGTGATATAGTGTTATCAAATAAATAATATAGCATATAAGATGCTGTACAGAAGGAGGTAATACTAATGGCGAGCTCAACAAAAGAAGCCCTTGGCAATGCTTTGAAGAAAATGCTGTCGTTAAAGCCCATCAATAAGATAACGGTAAAAGATCTTGTTGAAGAGTGCGGTGTAAATCGTCAGACCTTCTACTATCATTTTGATGATGTTTATGATCTTCTTGAGTGGGTGTTCGAGGAGGATACCAACAAGGCGCTCCCGCATGAGATACTCTATGATAAATGGCGAGAGAACGTTATGGAGTGGTTTCAGTATCTCATGGATAACCGCACATTTGTTCTTAATATCTTTAATTCGCAGAATCGTTCCTATCTTCTCAGATATTTCAAGGGACGCCTGCATTACTGCGTTCACAGCTTTGCCGTAATCTGCGCAGAGGGCAAGAATATCGAGTGGTCGGATCTGGAGTTTGTGTGCGAGTTCTATGTCAATGCCGCCATCGGATGGATATCCCAGTGGTTTGATATGGGCATGCCGCAGCTCGATGCCCACGATACCGAGCGTTATATCAAAATCCTTGACGGCAGCACGGAAAACTTGCTGGCAAGATTCCAAAAAGATTAAACAAACTGAAAATTCGGACTTCCGGACTCGTTCGGAAGTCCTTTTTCTGTTGAAAGCTGATGCATTTCGAGATATAATATCCTATTATGCACAGCATCGGGAGTGAGAATAATGAAAGATCAGAAAACCAACGTTATGCGTCTGCTTGAGCAGAAGAAGATAAAGTATACTGCGCATGAATATCCGCATGGTGACGAGGCCGTCGACGGAGTTACCGTTGCGGAGATATGCGGTCAGGATCCTTCGCAGGTATTCAAAACGCTTGTTGCCCGCGGCGCGAGCAAGAGCATATATGTTTTTGATGTTCCCGTGACGGGCGAGCTCGACCTCAAAAAGGCTGCAAAGGCGGCGGGAGAGAAATCTATAGCCATGATCCATGTCAGCGAGATAAACGCGCTGACAGGCTATATTCGCGGAGGCTGCTCACCGATAGGAATGAAGAAGCAATACAAGACCTTTATAGATATAAGCGCACAGGATAAGACTACCGTCATGGTCAGTGCGGGCAAGATAGGCTATCAGGTCGTGCTCAACCCGAACGACCTTGCAAGCCTCGTGCGCGCAAAATTCGCTGATCTAGTAAGTGAGAATGACTGATTATATTAAGATAAAGGGCGCAAGAGCCAATAACCTCAAAAATATTGATATAAAAATACCGAGAAATAAGCTCGTAGTAATGACGGGCGTATCCGGAAGCGGCAAATCGAGCCTTGCATTTGATACAATATATGCCGAGGGGCAGCGCCGCTATGTCGAGAGTCTTTCGTCCTACGCAAGGCAGTTTCTCGGCCAAATGGAAAAACCCGACCTTGATTACATTCAGGGGCTTTCTCCGGCGATATCCATAGATCAAAAGACCGGTTCGCGCAATCCGCGCTCGACAGTCGGTACGGTAACGGAAATATATGACTATATGCGTCTTCTGTGGGCGCACATAGGCAAGCCGCACTGCCCCAAATGCGGCAAGGAGATAAAGCAGCAGACGATAGATCAGATAATTGACCGACTCATGCTCCTGCCGGAGGGAACAAAGCTCATGATTCTAGCACCCGTTGTTCGCGCCCGAAAGGGCGAGTACGTAAAGGTGTTCGAGGACGCCCGCCGCTCGGGCTATGTCCGTGTGCGCGTTGACGGCAGCATGTATGAGCTGTCCGAAGATATAAAACTTGATAAAAACAAAAAGCACACTATCGAGGTCGTGGTCGACCGCGTTGTAATTAAAGAAGGCATCATGCGCCGCCTGGCCGACTCTGTTGAGACGGCAGCCTCGCTCGCGGGAGGGCTCGTTATTGCCGATATCGTCAGTGAGAACCGCCAGATACTGTTTTCGCAGAACTATGCCTGCCCAGACTGCGGCATATCCATCGAGGAGCTTACGCCGCGCATGTTTTCGTTCAACACGCCCTACGGTGCATGCCCCAAGTGTGACGGCTTGGGCATGCAGCTGCTCGTCGATCCCGATCTCATAATCCCCGACGACAGCCTGAGCATAAACGGCGGAGCTATAAAGGCCACCGGCTGGGGCTCAGGCGCTGATTCAATCGCGGCCATGTACTACAAAGCTCTTGCCGAGAAATACGGCTTCACGCTTGATACGCCGATTTCCGAGCTGCCCGACGGAGTTAAGGATATTCTGCTTTACGGCAGCAAGGGCGAAAAGCTGGACCTCAGCTATGAGCGCGAGCGGAAAAACAGTTCCTTTGCCGGCAAATTTTCGCGCCCGTTCGAGGGTATATGCAAAAACCTCGAGCGTCGGTATTTTGAGACTCAGAGCCCGGCCATGCGTGCCGAGATTGAAGAGTGCATGTCAGAAGTAACATGCCCCGAGTGCCGCGGCCAGCGCCTGAGAAAGGAAGCGCTTGCCGTTACAGTCGGAGGTATAAATATCGCACGCATGGGCGATATGTCCGTTATTGAGGCTATAGACTTTGTCGACAGCCTGGAGATGAGCGAAAAAGAGCATATCATCGCCGACAGAATAATTAAAGAAATTAAAGATCGCCTCGGCTTCCTGAAAAACGTCGGCCTGCAATATCTGAGCCTTTCCCGCGGCGCGGCGACGCTCTCGGGCGGCGAAAGCCAGAGGATCAGGCTTGCAACGCAGATAGGCGCATCGCTCACTGGTGTTTTGTATATCCTTGATGAGCCGAGCATCGGCCTTCACCAGCGCGATAACGAAAAGCTACTGAAAACTCTTATGGATCTGCGTGACCTCGGCAACACGCTAATTGTCGTTGAGCACGATGAGGACACTATGCGCGCGGCAGACTATATAGTCGATATCGGCCCCGGAGCGGGTGTGCACGGCGGCAATGTCGTGGCGGCGGGCTCGGTTGAGGATATCTGCGCCTGCCCGGAGTCGCTGACAGGCCAGTATCTCAGCGGCAAACGCAGGATACCGGTGCCGGCCGAGCGCCGTAAGGCCGATAAAGGCTTTATACGCATCCACGGTGCGGTAGAGCACAATCTGAAGAATATAGACATCGATATTCCAAAGGGCGTAATAACCTGCGTGACCGGCGTTTCCGGCAGCGGCAAATCGAGCCTTGTCAACGAGATACTGTACAAGACCCTTGCTCTGAAGAAAAACCGTGCCAAGGTGAAGCCCGGCAAATGCGCCGGAATAAGCGGCATTGAAGATATCGACAAGGTCATTGATATCGACCAGAGCCCAATCGGAAGAACGCCGCGTTCAAACCCGGCGACGTATACCGGGCTGTTTAACGATATCCGCGAGCTGTTCGCCTCAACCGAGGATGCGCGCCTGCGCGGCTATAACTCAGGCCGATTTTCCTTTAACGTCAAGGGCGGCAGATGCGAGGCCTGCAAGGGCGACGGCGTGCAGAAGATCGAGATGCACTTTCTGCCGGATGTGTATGTTCCCTGCGATGTGTGCAAGGGCAAGCGTTACAACCGCGAAACGCTCGGGGTGCGCTACAAGGGAAAGAATATAAGCGATGTTCTCAACATGACGGTCGAAGAGGCCTGCACCTTCTTTGAAAACCTCCCGAAGCTCAAGGCAAAGCTCGATACGCTCTATGAGGTCGGCCTCGGCTATGTCCAGCTCGGCCAGTCGAGCACGACGCTGTCCGGCGGCGAGGCGCAGCGGGTGAAGCTTGCAGCAGAGCTCTCGCGCCGCAGCACGGGCTCGACGGTTTATATCCTCGATGAGCCCACGACCGGTCTGCATATGGCCGACGTGCATAAGCTTTTGAGCATAATTGATAAGCTTGCCGACGCGGGAAACACCGTTGTTATAATCGAGCACAATCTCGACGTTATAAAAACCGCCGACTATATAATCGACCTCGGACCGGAGGGCGGCGACGGCGGCGGAACGCTCGTCTTTGCCGGAACTCCCGAGGAGTGTGCCGCGTGCGGGGAAAGCTACACCGGACAGTTCCTCAAAAAGATGCTTTAACAATTACGCGCCCTCTCTCGTAAAATGATACGGGAGGGGATCGCATGACAGTATATATTGCCGCGGGTTTCGCCGCGGCGGCTGTGATTTGGCTTATCATATGGTCGGTGAAGGGGCTGCTGCTCACTCCGGTGAGGATCGGGAAAAACACCGATGCGGACATAATTCTCAACGTCCATGGCGCAGAACCGGCTATGGAGTACACGCTGCGCAGTCTTATATGGCTTAGGGAAAACGGAACGCTCCGTGCGGAAATTGCAATTTACGCAAGGGATATTGACGGCGAAACGCGCAGCATTCTGCGGCGCTTTGCCGCACAGTACAGATGCATAAACTTTACAGAGGAATTACTTGACGATGCAGGAACTAAGCGAAATTAACGGAACAGTCTCAACCGTTATATTCAGAAACGACGAGAACGGCTACGGCGTTGTGAAGCTCGAGCTTGACAGCGGCGAGAACGTAACGGCGGTCGGATGTCTGCCATATATAGCGCCGGGCGAGATGATCTCGGCCGAGGGCTCATGGATGACCCACGCCCAGCACGGCAGACAGTTCAAGATCGAGCAGTGCAGCCGCCTGCTGCCGACCTCGGCCGAGGCAATTTACGAGTATCTTGCCGGCGGCACGGTACGCGGCGTAGGTCCCGCAACGGCAGCGCTTATTGTCGACCGCTTCGGCGACAAGGCGCTGGATGTCCTTGAAATGCAGCCGGAAAAGCTTGCCGGGATCAAGGGTATCAGCAGCGCAAAGGCAAAGGACATAAGCGCGGGCTTTAAAAAACAGGCCGGAGTGCGCCGCCTTACGGAGTTTTTGTGCTCATACGGTATCCAGCCGATATTCGCCCTGCGCATGTTCAAGTTTTATGGCAACTCTGCCATAGAGGTCGTGCACGAAAACCCGTACATACTTGCATCTTCACATATCGGAGCAAGCTTTGCCGAGGCAGACTCCCTTGCTTTGGCGCTCGGTCTTGACGGCGACAGCTTAAATCGCGTATGCGCCGCCGTTGTATTTGAGCTTGTACACAATTCCGGAAACGGTCACTGCTTCATTCCCCGCGGAAAGCTCACAATGGCTACCTCACAGCTTATAGGCGTTTCGCAGGAGATTGCCGAGGACGCGGTCGATAAACTTGCCGAAACGGGCGAGATCGTTTGCTGCACAGTTGCGGGACTTGATGCCTGCTACCTTGCACCGCTCTATGAGGCCGAGACATACACGGCAAACAGAATTAAAGCAACGTGCAGAGCGAAAGATGAGAGAAAGGTTGACATAACATCTATCATCTCGCGCCTCGAGGCCGCGAATAATATAGAATACGCCCCCATGCAGCGCGAGGCAATAGCCCTTGCGGCTCAGAACCGTATGCTTGTCATAACCGGCGGACCCGGCACCGGAAAAACCACGATACTCAAGGCTGTGCTCGCTCTGTATGATGAACTTGAGCTCGAAACATACCTTGCCGCTCCGACCGGCCGCGCCGCAAAGCGCATGAGCGAGCTGTGCGGCATGGAGGCATCGACAATCCATCGCATGCTGGGCGCAAAAATGTCAGAGGACGGCGAAACTGTCGTGTTCGGAAAGGATGAGGAGGATAAGCTCGCCTGCGACGCACTTATAATCGATGAGTGCTCGATGGTTGACATAACGCTTATGCATGCCATACTCAAGGCGCTCAAGTCCGATTGCCGCATTCTGCTTGTGGGCGATGCCGATCAGCTTCCTTCGGTAGGCCCCGGCAACGTTTTTTCGGATATAATCCGCAGCGGCGTTGTGCCGACGGTGCGCCTTACGGAGATATTCCGCCAGAAGGCCGACAGCCGCATCGTGCGCAACGCACACATGATAAACAGGGGAGAGCACCCCGATTTTAACGAAAACAGCGGCGATTTTTTCCGCCTGCGCAGAATGCAGGGGGCCTCCTGCGTCGAAACAATAGTCGAGCTGTGCAAAAAGCGCCTGCCGGAAAAAATGAATATACCCTCAAATCAGATACAGGTGCTCTCGCCGAGCCGAAAGGGCGAAACTGGTACGGTAAATCTCAATAAACGACTTCAGGCGGCGCTCAATCCGCCCGATGAAAAGAAAAAGGAAAAGCTTTTCGGCGAAATGGTTTTTCGTGTCGGTGACAGAGTCATTCAGATAAAAAACAACTACGATATCGCATGGAAGGACAAGCTCGGCAAGAGCGGTATGGGCGTTTATAACGGCGATATCGGAACGATAATCGAGATCGACACGGCCTCGGAGTATTTAAGGGTCGATTATGATGATAAAATTGCCCTATACGGTTTTGAGATGCTCAACGAACTTGAGCACGCGTGGGCGCTGACGGTGCACAAATCTCAGGGCAGCGAATATAGAGCCGTAATACTCTCTCTCAATCCCGTCGCGCAGATGCTTTTGACGCGCGGCGTGCTGTACACCGCCGTTACGCGGGCAAAGGAGCTTCTCATTATGGTGGGAGACGATAATGTTGCTCATCGCATGATAGATAATCACAAGCAATCGCGCCGCTACAGCGCGCTGAGGATAAGACTTGCCGATGAAAATTCTTGATTCTATAGCTCGCCTTTTATATCCGTGGAAATGCGTGTTCTGCGACAGAGTTCTCAAGGATACGGATATCTGCCGTGAGTGCGAGGAAAAGCTTCCGTATACAAAGGGCGATAGTATCGCGCAGCGCTTTGCCTTTGTTGATAAATGCGTTTCTCCACTTTATTACAAGGATAATGTCAGAAAGTCGATCCATCGGTACAAATTCGGCGGCTGTGCGGCCTACAGCAGACGCTATGGGCTGATAGTGTCAGTTTGCGTCGAAAATAATCTTGATTGCGGCAGCATTGATGTGATATCATGGATACCGCTCAGTAAGAAGCGCCTGCGGAACAGGGGATACGATCAGGCGCGGCTCATCGCCGAGGAAATCGCAAAGAATACAGGCCTGCCTTGCAGACAGCTTCTGAGAAAAATTAAGGATAACGGTGCGCAGTCATTAACGCGCGATGCCAGACAGCGCCGCGATAATGTCGCCGGTGTGTACGCTTTGCGCGAAGATACCGACGTTTCGGGTCTGCGCATATTGCTTGTGGACGATGTCGTAACGACGGGCTCTACCATGAGCGAAGCCGCGCGAGTTCTGCGCAAGGCCGGAGCAAAGGCAGTTTACGGCGCGTCTCTTGCCCGGCATGAAGATTAGCATAATTGGATAGAATTATAGAAATTAAATGCCGCAAATTTTTTGCGGCAGATCGGAGCATTGTATGGTCATATACGAAAGAGATATAGCAGTTGATATGGGAACATCGAATACCCTTGTTTTTTCACAGGGCAAGGGGCTTGTCCTGCGCGAGCCTACTGTCGTTGCGGTAGATAAAGTCAAGGACAGAATGCTTAAAATAGGCGAGGAGGCAAAGAAAACGCTCGGCCGCACTCCGGCAAACGTTGTCGCCATTCACCCGATACGGGCAGGTGTTATCTCCGATTACGATATGTCCGCACTCATGCTGCGCGAGCTTGTCAGCAGAATAACCTCATTCAGCCTTTTTAAGCCGAGGATACTCATGTGTGTACCCAGCAGCATTACCGGAGTTGAAGAACGCGCCGTCATTGATGCCGCCATTGAGGCCGGAGCGCGCAGAGTGTATCTCGTCGAGACTGCCGTGGCAACGGCTATCGGCGCGGGCGTTGATATTAAAAAGCCTGACGGACACATGGTCGTCGATATCGGCGGAGGAACGACTGATATCGCCGTAGTATCCATGGGCGGCGTTGCCGAGTGTGAGTCTATTAAAACCGCCGGCAGTACCTTTGACGAGGCCATTATCCGATATATTAAGAAGAAGCACAATATGCTCATCGGGGCGATGACCGCCGAAGAGATAAAGATAAATATCGGCGGCCTGTATCCGCGCTCTGATGTACCCGAGAGCATTGAGGTCAAGGGCCGCGACCTTATAAAGGGACTGCCCAAAACTGTTAGTGTGACAGCAGAAGAGCTTGTTGACGTTCTGCGCGAGCCCGCGCGCCTTATTCTTGAAAATATCCATGCCGTGCTTGAGCGCACACCGCCCGAGCTCATAGGCGACCTCAGCGTGAACGGCATGATCCTGTCAGGCGGCGGCAGTATGCTTTACGGTGTGGACCGCATGATAGAAGACAGCACGCACATAAGAACAATGATCGTTGACGATCCTCTTGCCTGCGCGGCTCACGGTGCGGGCAAGCTTCTCAATAAGCTCGACATCATGCAGGACGGCATGATGAACTTCCTGCGCAACCGCGAGATGAGAAACTGATACCAAAAAACACCGCTCGACCGAGCGGTGTTTTTGTCTAGTTTATGTACTTGTCGATGGCGGTGTTGAGCTCTTCGATGAAGGTATCGTCGCCGGTCTCAACCGCGTCGGTGATGCAGTGCTCAAGGTGATCCTTGAGTATAACCCGCGCCGTGCTGCTCAAGGCGGATCTTACGGCTGCGAGCTGAATGAGAACGTCGGTGCAGTCGCGCTCATCCTCGACCATGCGTTTTACGGACTCAAGATGCCCGATCGCACGCGAGAGCCTGTTGATTACGGCCTTGCTTTGAGTGTGCGAATGCGAATGGTTGTGATGCGGATGCTCGTGCGCCTCGTGCTCCGAGATATCGTCACAGGGCTTTACCTCATGGCAGTGAAGTATTCCGTCGCCGTGGTCGTGGTAAAACCCGTCGTCAGGTCTGTGCATTTTTCCCCTCCAAATATTTTGCTTTACACTATAATACTTCAAATGCACGTGAAAAGCAACAAAAATAGCCGGACGGATTCCCCGTCCGGCTAAATTCATTTTCTTTTACAGCTTATCAACGGCTTCTTTTATTGCCTTGATAGCTATTTTTCCGCCGCGCTTTGCCATACCGGCTATGAGATGAGGAGCGATCTTTTCGACCTTTGGCGATACAAATTCATCGACCCACACGAGCTTAATCGCGTCGAACTTGCACTTTGTGGTGCAGATACCGCAACCTACACAGCGCTGCTCGTCGAGCACTACAGCACCGCAGCCGAGACAGCGCTCGGTCTCCTTCTTCATCTGCTCTTCGGTAAATGTTCCGCGCAGATCGTCCATGGTCTTCTTTGCCTTCGCGGCGCCTGCGTCGGCAGTCTTTTGACGCGGCGTTGCGTCGTATCCGCCGAGTGCGAGTGCGGCCTTCGTTTTATCCAGCGCTGTGAAAACACGTCTGTCGCGGCCGAGATTCTGAGTCTGGCCGGGGTGCACGTAACGGTGTATCGAAATAGCGCCCTCCTTGCCTGCGGCAATTGCGTGTATCACAAACGCAGGCCCCGTCACAACGTCGCCGCCGGCGAAAACGTCGGGTTCGCCCGTCTGATAAGACAGCTTGTCGACCTTTACGCAGCCCTTTTTATCGAGCTTCATGGCACCCTTATCTATGCCGCCCCAGTCAATCACCTGGCCGATTGCACCGATGACGTTGTCGACCTCGACGGTCTCAAATTCACCGGTGGGAACGGGCGCACGTCTGCCGGAAGCGTCGGGCGCGCCAAGCTCCATTCTCTCAAGCTTGAGCGCAGCTACCTTCCCACCTTTGCCTATAATTTCAACAGGGGAGGAGAGAAGCCTTAGCTTCACGCCCTCGCTGAGAGCGTCCTCGATCTCCTCGGGATCGGCCTTGAGCTCTTCTCTGCCGCGACGGTATACAAGCGTTACCTCCTTTGCACCGAGCCTTATCGCGCTGCGCGCAACATCAACAGATACATTGCCTCCGCCAATAACGGCTACGCGCTCGCCGAGCTTCATGGGGATGCCTGTGAGCGTCGAGCGCAGGAAGTCAATACCTCCGTAAACGCCGTCGAGATCCTCGCCGGGTATGCCTATGGGAGCGCTCTTCTGTGCGCCGATGGCCAGGTAAAACGCCTTATAGCCCTGAGCCCTGAGCTCATCAAGGCTCACATCCTTACCAATCTCGACTCCGGTTTTAAATTCAACGCCCATCTCCCTGAGAACTTCGATCTCGGACATGACAACATCCTTCTCGAGCCTGAATGTTGGTATGCCCATCGTCATCATGCCGCCCAGCGTATTTTCCTTTTCAAATACCGTAACGGGATAGCCCTTTACTGCGAGATAGTACGCGCAGCTCAGACCCGCTGGACCTGCACCGATGACGGCGATCTTCTGCGGATACATCTTGCCGATCTGATTGACCATTTTGGGTACAAATCTGTGTTCGGCCTTCATATCCTGCTCGGCGATGAATTTCTTGATATCGTCTATGGCGATAGGATCGTCAATATCGCCGCGAGTGCATGCGTCCTCGCAGAATTTCGGGCATACGCGGCCACAGATAGCGGGGAAGGGGTTTTCTATCTTTATAAGCTCAAGAGCTTCCTGATATCTGCCCTGAGCCGCGAGCTTTATATAACCCTGAACGGCAATATGAGCCGGGCAGTTGGTCTTACACGGTGCGGTTCCGGTCTCGACTACGTTTTCGCGGTTTTCACGCCAGTCTTCGTTCCAATGCTCTTTCGTCCAAAGCTTATCGTCGGGCGCCTCTGAATGACTTATCTTCAAAGGCTCTGTAGAGCAAAGCTTTTGGCCGAGGCGCAGAGCGTTCATCTGGCAGTTTTCAACACACTGACCGCAGGCAACGCATTTATCCTTATCTACCTGAGCGCGGTAGTTGGATTTCATTATCGTCGAGGTATTGAACAGCCGACCGCCGCGAAGCGAAAGGCAGGAACAGTCGCAGCAGTTGCATATGCCGTTGGCTTCGCCTGTGCCGTCGGTATTTGAAAGCTCATGTATAAGGCCGTTTTCCTCGGCTCTTTGCAGTATCTCGTATGCCTCCTGCTTGGTTATCTCTCGGCCGTGGCCGGTTTTGATATGAAAATCGGCTGCTTTGTTGAGCATGATGCACATATCCTGCTCAAGATGGCCGCAGCCCTCGCCCATGATCCTGCGAGTGCGGCGGCAGGAGCAGTCGGTAACGGCGATCTTCCAGGCATCTTCTATATATCTGCTCAGCTGATCTGAAGAAACCGCATGACGATTGAGACTAATGGACTGCTGCACTGGGATAACGCGCATAACGCCCATGCCGCGGGGCAGGTTGGGAGTCATGAGCTTCATGTTCTTCAACGTGTATTCGTCAAAGCAGCGGGCAATCTCAGGATGAGCCTCGACCTGCTCCTTGTTTCCAACCATCATTTCCATTATGCCCGGTACCCAGCACGGGATCGTGTAGTACATAATGCCGTCATCGGGGTTGGTGTACATGACGATGACGCCTTCGTTGCCGAGCTCCCAGAGAAGCTTTTTCGTTACTTCGGGAGATTTTCCGCATCTTTTCGATATCTCCTCAAGCGTAAGACTGTGACGCACCTTACATGCCAATGCAACATCTGCCTGTTCGTCCGTTACCACCTCAGCCAGTATGCGGTATTCGGGGTCGGAGGGGACGTTTGGAATGCCTGTTCGCGCTTCAAGAGTGATCTTGTTTGCAAGCGCAAGAATTTTGGGTCTGAATGCCATAGTTTTGCTCCTTCCTTTACTCAATGCACACTATGTATAAACACTTATACACTAAGAATAACATCTTTTGCGCGTTTGTCAATACGAGCTCAAGAATGAACATGAAATTTATATAATTTGTACATGCAATGGTGCAATATAATGCTCTGAGGTGATCTTATGCTTGGAATGTCGCTGGCTATGCTGCTTGGCGGCGTATTGCTTATGCTCAGACTCTCTCCAGGCGGCTCGTTTCCGAGTCCGCTTTCGTCGGAGGAGGAACGGAGATATCTCGAGCTTTGGCAGGGCGGAGACATAGCGGCGAGAAATATTCTGGTCGAGCACAATCTTCGGCTCGTTGCGCATATTATCAAAAAATACTATACGCAGACAAATGATACGGAGGATCTGATATCCATAGGCACCATTGGACTTATAAAGGGCATAAGTACATATAAGCTTGATCGCGGTATCCGCCTTGCTACCTATGCATCAAGATGCATAGAGAATGAGATACTCATGTATTTTCGCAGTCAGAAGAAAACCATGGGAGACGTCAGCCTTTCGGATGTGCTCGACACGGATTGTGATGGCAACAGCTTATCACTCATGGATGTTTTAGCGCAGGATGACGAAATGAGCGACAGAATAGGGGAGCTCGAGCTGTGCGGAAAGCTCAAGGGACTTATAAGCAGTTCTCTGAACGAAAGGGAAGCGAGAATAATAAGACTTCGCTACGGGATTGACGGCAGCCCGCCCATGACGCAGAGAGAGACAGCGAAAGTTTGCGGTATAAGCCGCTCTTACGTCAGCCGTATTGAAAAGAAGGCACTCACAAAGCTTAAGGCAGAGCTTGGCGGCGACGACTGTTTATAATGTTCTTGTATAAAAACTCGATTTGTGGTAAAATGACATGAAATTCTATGAGGAGGTGAGCCCTGATGCGCATAAAGAAAACGGTATGGACATTTTTTATGATAATAATGGCCGCGACGTTGGTCCTTATAATAAACTCACGCGTTCAGCTCACTTCAGAAATTGTCGTAGGCGGAGCCGACTCCGTGTTCGTCAAGACCGACAGCCTTAAAGACCCAATGGATGAATATCAGTCATCTAACAAGGTCTCGCTCGAAAAATATGCCGATCTTGAGTTTCCGGTGATAACTATAACTGAGTGGCAGTATATACTTATTAACAGCACAACTCCGATAAAATCATATGCGCCTACTGTGAAGCAGTTCGGTTCCGATGGGCCGTATGTGGATAAGAGAATAATCGAAAGCCTGTCGGCTTTTGTGTCAGCAGCGAAGGAAGCAGGCTTTGAACCGTATATAAGCGTCGGATACAGGTCGTATGCCGATCAGCAGCAGCTTTTTAACGAAAAAGCCTCCGAGCTCAGTAAAAACGGCGCTTATACCTATGAAGAGGCACAGAGTATCGCGGCTGAGATAGTTGCAAAGCCGGGAACGAGCGATCATCAGACCGGCCTTGCGGTAGATATTTTTGATAAAGAGTATGAGGTACTTGACTATAGCCAGATGGACGCTGAATTTTTCGATTGGCTCGACGCCAATTGCGCACAATTCGGCTTTATAAAGCGTTATCCGAGCAATAAAAAGAGCGTTACCGGCTGGGATGAGCCATGGCATTACAGGTATGTCGGCAAGGAAGCTGCGGAGTTTATCACGGAAAACGGCATGTGCCTTGAAGAATTTGTTGCGCATTATAAATGATCGAGCAAAAAATGCTTGCAATCACGATGTTTAGATGTTATTATAGTAAAGTAAGTCAGTAAGCATGTAAGAGTGGGTCACAGCCCACTCTTTTTGTTGAGCATTTTATGGATGATAAAATCAGGAGCTTTGTATGAGTAAGATCGGTGATAAAGTCGAAGCGCTCGCACGGCCGGTAGTCGAGGAAGCCGGCTGCAAGCTGTGGAGCGTTGAGTATATTAAGGAAGCGGGTACCTGGTATCTGAGGGTTTACATTGACAAGGACGGAGGCGTTGGCATTGCCGACTGTGAGGACATAAGCCGCAAGCTCGATCCGATACTTGACGAGGCCGATCCCGTGCCCGGAAGCTATGTGTTTGAGGTCGGCTCCGCCGGGGCAGAAAGAGAACTCAAGCGTCCGTCGGATTTTGAGCAGTTTATCGGCTCGGAGATCGAGGTCAAGCTGTATCAGCCGTATGAGGGGAGAAAAACTCTCGTCGGGACTCTTGAAGACTACAGCGACGGAAATATTGCAGTCTCCGGGACAGAGCTTAAAAAGGAACAGATTGCGCAGGTAAAGCTGCACGTAACCATATAAAAATAGAAGAGGTATATTGAAAATGAATGCTGAATTTTTTTCCGCTATCGAAGATCTCGAAAAAGAAAAGGGAATACCCAGAGAATACATGTACGATAAAATTAAGCAGGCAATGCTGGCAGCTTTCCGCCGTGATAATCCCGAGTGTGCGGATAATGTTGATATTTTGCTTGATGAGGACAGAAAGCGCATTGAGATGTATGTTAACAAGGTTGCCGTTGAACAAGTGGATGATCCTGCCCTTGAGGTAGATCTTGAGGCTGCAAAAAAGATCACCAAACGCGCAAAGCTCGGCGACACGATAAAGATACCTGTTGAGACGAAAAAATTCGGCCGCATTGCGGCTCAGGCTGCAAAGCAGGTCATAATCCAGGGCATACGTGAAGCTGAGCGCGGTATCGTGTACGAGGAGTTCACCTCAAAGGAACATGAGATACTCACCGGTGTCGTATCACGCATCGAGCCGAGGACGGGAAGCGTTTCAATCCGCATCAGCTCAAACAGCGAGTATACTGAAGCAATGCTCGCACCCAATGAGAGAATAAAGACCGAGCCGCTTAAAGAGGGCGACCGCATAAAGGTCTATGTTGTCGAGGTCAGAAATTCCACGAAGGGTCCGCAGGTACTAATAAGCCGTACCCATCCCGGCCTTGTAAAGCGCCTGTTTGAGCTTGAAGTTCCCGAAATATTCGATGGCACTGTCGAAATAAAATCCATTGCCCGTGAAGCCGGCAGCCGTACCAAGATGGCCGTTTGGTCAACCGACCCAGACGTCGATCCGATAGGCGCATGCGTCGGCCCGAAGGGCGGCCGCGTTGCGAGCATAGTTGATGAGCTAGGCGGCGAGAAGATAGATATTATAAAATACAGCGAGATCCCCGAAGAGTATATCGCGGCGGCGCTTGCACCCAGCGAGGTAATAAGCGTTACAATGCTCGAAGACGGCAAGAGCTGCCGTGTCATTGTTCCCGACAGCCAGCTATCTCTTGCTATTGGCAAGGAAGGGCAGAACGCACGTCTGGCGGCAAGGCTTACCGGCTTTAAAATCGATATAAAGCCCGAGTCGGAGGCATAAACGAAAGGAGGCAGCCGCAGTGCAGAAGAAAATACCCATGAGGCAGTGCTTAGGCTGCCGAGAAATGAAGCCCAAGCGCGAGCTTATCCGTGCGGTGAAATCGCCGGACGGGGAAGTGAGCCTGGATTTTAAGGGCAAGATGCCCGGCAGAGGAGCGTACCTTTGCCCGAACAGCGAGTGCCTCAAGAAAGCTGTGAGATCAAAAGCGTTGGAGCGGGCATTTTCCGTGCATATACCCGAGGAGATATATGAAGCCCTCCGGCAGCAGATGGAGGAAAACCAATGAGAGAAAAGGCCTTAAAGCTGCTGGGGCTTATGCGCAAGGCCAACGCGCTGCGCATCGGAGAGGAAGATACGGGCTCGGCAGTCAGAGAGCATGAGGCAAAGCTTGTGCTTCTTGCGTCGGACGCATCGCCAAATGCTCAAAAGCGTGCGGCCGGATATATGTTTGGCAGCAAAGCGCCGCTCTTAACCGCTCCGTTTACCAAGGAAGAGATATCCGTGCATGTAGGAAAAAGCGGCTGCTCTATGGCGGCGGTGTGCGACATCGGCTTTGCCGATGCATTTATGAAGCTGCTGTGCGGGATATCTCCCGAGGAATACGACGAAGCGGCTCAGACGATACAAAGACGAGCGATCGAGAGTAAAAAACGCAAAAACGACAGTATCAGCCAGAAAAACAAGAGGACAGGTAAAAGGAGGACCAATGCATGAGCATGATCAATAAATATAGAGTACACGAGGTAGCAAAGGATTTCAACACCACATCCAAGGTGATAACTCAGATATTAACTGACTATGCTACGACTCCTAAAAACCATATGCAGGTTCTTGAGAATAACGAGCTTGATGTTATATTTGAGTATATGACTCAGCATAATCAGGCGGCGAGCCTTGCGGACATCTTTGCTTCTGCACCCAAGGCCGGTGAGGCAAAGCCTGCCGGGAAAAAGCAGGAGAAGGCGGCTGCCCAGCAGCCTGCCGGAAAAGCGGCCGCTCAGCCTGCGCCAGAGAAAAAAGAAAAAGAGAACAAGCCGCATGTTCCGCGCCAGGTCGCGGAAAAGCGCGTTGTCGATACCCGCGGCAGCGCGGCGGTGAATATAGCAAAATATGATGAGAAGTTCGACAACATGGCAGGCGATAAGAATCGCAGCCGTGACCGCGACCGTAAGGGCGGCAAGGAGAAGATAGTTAATAAGGCAAAGCAGCGCCAGCAGGGGCAGGCAGCCTCTGCAAAGCGCCGTCAGGAAGAGCGCGACAAGATGCAGAAGCTGCAGCTTGAAATTGCGAAGAAGCAGCAGCTCAAGGTTATGATCCCGGACGAGATCAATGTAGGTGAGCTGGCGTCAAGGATGAAAAAGTCGGCGGGCGAGGTCATAAAGCGCCTGATAAAGCTCGGCGTTTTCGCCTCCGTATCCGATGTTGTCGATTACGATACCGCAGCCCTTGTGGCGATGGAGTTCGGCTGCAAGGTCGAAAAGGAAGTCGTTGTAACGGTTGAGGAAAAGCTCATCGACGATCATGAGGACAGCGCGGATGAGCTTGTAGGACGCGCGCCCGTTGTTGTAGTCATGGGTCACGTTGACCATGGCAAGACCTCGCTGCTTGACTATATACGTCACGCAAATGTCGCCTCCGGAGAGGCCGGCGGCATAACTCAGCATATAGGTGCATATACTGTTGAAATTAACGGCAGTCCTATAACATTCCTTGACACTCCGGGACATGAGGCGTTTACATCTATGCGCGCTCGAGGTGCGATGATAACCGATATAGCTATCCTTGTCGTCGCGGCCGATGACGGTATCATGCCGCAGACAATTGAGAGCATCAACCACGCAAAAGCGGCCGGTATCCCTCTCGTCGTTGCCATAAATAAAATGGATACGGTCGGAGCAAACCCCGAGCGTATTAAGCAGCAGCTGACCGAGTACGATATCGTTCCCGAAGAGTGGGGCGGCGATACCATTGTCTGCCCGATCTCCGCGAAGACCGGCGAGGGCATAGATAATCTCCTTGAAAACCTCGTTATTCTCGCCGAGGTTCAGGAGCTCAAGGCAAACCCGAACCGCGCCGCAAAGGGTGCCGTTATCGAAGCAAGGCTCGATAAGGGGCGTGGACCTATCATGACCGTTCTTGTTCAGAACGGCACGCTCAAGCTCGGCGATATCATTATTGCAGGAACGGCTGTCGGCCGCGTCCGCACCATGATAAACGACAAGGGAGTACGTATCACAGAGGCGGGGCCTTCTGTGCCTGTTGAGATATCCGGCATGTCCGAGGTTCCCAGCGCGGGCGATACCTTCAATGCCGTTGCAGACGAGCGCATGGCTCGTGAGCTCGTTGAGGAGCGTAAGACCCAGCAGAAGAATGCAGCCTTCGGCAGCAGCAAGAAGGTTAGCCTTGAGGATCTGTTCAGCCAGATTCAGGCCGGAGAGATGAAAACTCTCAACATCATCGTCAAGGCCGATGTTCAGGGCTCTGCCGAGGCGGTCAAGGCCTCGCTTGAGAAAATCACAAACGATGAGGTACGTGTAAAGGTCATCCACAGCGGCGTCGGCGCGATAAATGAGTCCGACGTTATGCTTGCAGCAACATCGGGGGCTATCATCGTCGGCTTCAACGTCCGCCCCGACAGCGCCGCCCGCGACAGTGCGGCTCGTGCGAATGTCGATATGCGCATGTACCGCGTAATTTATGACTGCATCAATGAGATAGAGGCCGCCATGAAGGGTATGCTCGCACCGAAATTTGAGGAAGTAATCATCGGCCATGCCGAGGTTCGCGAGACGTATAAGGTTTCCAAGGTCGGCACAGTCACCGGCTGCTATGTACTCGACGGTAAGATCCAGCGCGGCTGTTCGGTACGTGTGCTTCGAGACAATATCGTCATCCATGAGGGCGAGCTTGCATCACTGCGCCGCTTCAAGGACGATGTCAAGGAAGTTGCCAGTGGATACGAGTGCGGTATGCAGGTTGAAAAATTCAACGACATCAAGGTCGGCGACATTATTGAGTGCTTCGTTATGGAGCAGATAAAAGTCTGATAAATCATTTGGGCGGTCTTTCAGACCGCCCAACGTATAGATACGGGAGAAGAAAAATGCCTTCAAACAAACTGGCAAGAACAAATGACGATATCCAGCTTGTCATGAGCAAGCTTCTGCGCGAGATAAAGGATCCGCGCGTAAATCAGGGCATGATCAGCGTAACGCGCGTTGAAACAACCGGCGATATGCGCTACTGCAAAATATGGCTGTCGGTCATGGGACTTCAGAATGAAAAAGAGTTCAAAAAGGGGCTCAAGTCCGCGTCCGGCTGGCTCAGACGTGAGCTTGGAAACTCGCTCAAGCTGCGCAACACGCCGGAGCCCGTGTTCGAGCTTGACCACAGTATCGAATACGGCGCGCATATAAACGAGATAATCAGCAGCCTTGATATTAAACACGACGAGGACGGGGAATGAATATCAAAGAATGTGCCGCGTGGCTTAGAGCGCATTTTAATATTCTGCTTTTGACGCATGTGCGCCCGGACGGCGATACACTCGGAGGGGCGGCCGCTTTGTGCTCGGCGCTGCGCAGAATGGGCAAAAATGCCGCGCTTTATAATAATCCGGATATTACGCCGAAGTACATGAAGTATGTTAAGGATTATATCGCCGACGGCTTTGAATACGACTGCGCCGTTGCGGTCGATGTTGCAGAGGCACATATGCTGCCGACCGGATTCACCGGCGAGGTAGATGCGTGCATAGATCATCATCCGTCAAATTCGCACTACGCGAAACAGCTGCTGCTTGACGGCAGCAAGGCTTCATGCGGAGAGATAGTGCTGGAGGTCATTAAGGAAATGTGCGGCAGCGTTACCGCGCAGGAGGCAAGCCTTTTGTATATGGCCGTTTCTACCGACTGCGGATGCTTCCGCTATGCAAACGTGACGAGTGAGACCTTTGCCGCGGCAAGCGAGCTGCTTTCTTACGGCGCCGAGGTGCAGAAGCTCAATTTTGACCTATTCCGTCAGGTTTCTCGTGCCCGCATGACGCTTGAGGGCAGCATACTCTCCGGGCTTAAATATTTTTTTGACGGCAAGGTCGTTGCCGCAACGGTGACGCGCAAAATGATGCAGGATGCAGGAGCAACGGAAAACGACTGCGATGATATAGCAGGCATCCCGGGAAAGGTCGAGGGCTGCGTTGTCAGCCTCGTTATTCGCGAGATGGATGATAATAAGTGCAAGGTCTCAGTAAGATCGCATGAGGCGTTCGACAGCAGCGCCCTCTGCGCCCGCTTCGGCGGCGGCGGCCATAAAATGGCCTCGGGCTGCACGATCATGGCGTCTCCCGACGAGACACTCGATATGCTTGTGTCGGCAATAGGCGAGGTGCTTTGATGAACGGCATCATCCTTGTCGATAAGCCGCAGGATTGGACAAGCCACGACGTTGTCGCCAAGCTGCGCGTCGTGCTGCACGAGAGACGCATCGGCCACTCGGGAACGCTTGACCCGCTTGCGACTGGAATTTTGGTTGTTTTTGTCGGAAGAGCCACTCGTGCGGTGGAATTTGCCGAATCGGACAGCAAGGAGTATCTTGCAGGGCTGCGCCTCGGAGTGAGCACCGATACACAGGACATAACGGGCAATGTTATAGCAAAATACAATGCGCTGCCCGATGAAACCGAAGTGAGGGAGGCAATTAGCCGCTTCGTCGGAGATATAGAACAGATACCTCCCATGTATTCCGCTATCAAAATAGGCGGCAAAAAGCTGTACGAGCTCGCAAGAAGAGGGGAGAGCGTTGAACGCGCCCCGCGAAAGATAACGATCTCGGCTATCGATGTTGCAGGCAGAGACGGCGGCGATTACATTCTGAACATATCCTGCTCCAAGGGCACATATGTGCGCACACTGTGCAATGATATCGGCGAGGCTCTCGGCTGCGGAGCGTGCATGAGCAGCTTGCGCAGAACACGGGCCGGCGTGTTTTCCGTCTACGCCGCACACAGCATTGATGATATCGAGACTGCCGCACGCGAAGACAGACTTTTGGATATAATGCTGCCGGTGGATACGCTTTTTGCGTCTTTTCCCAAGATAACAGTCGGCCAAAGCGCGGCAAAATGTCTGAAAAACGGGAACATAATAAAAACCTCCGCCGAAGACGGAGACTACAGGGTATATTCGGATTCAGAAGAATTCCTGCTGCTCGGCAGAGCTGAGAGGGGAAAACTGAAAACGATAAAGAGCTTTTTTGAGGTAAGCTGATGACAAAAAAGAAAGTAATGGCGCTCGGTTTTTTTGACGGCATACATGTCGGCCACGCGGCGCTTATAAATATGATAAAGCAGCGCGCGGAGGAAACCGACTCGGAGCCTGCCGTGCTCACCTTCGATGTCCACCCGGACAATCTTGTTTTCCACAAGACCATTCCGCTCATTAACAGCGCCGAGGACAGGGAGCACATACTCAAGCGCTGCTTCGGCATAGATGATGTCGTCGTTATCCACTTCAGCCGGCGCGTTATGCATATGGATTGGCAGGATTTCATTGATGAGCTTATCGACGAGATGAACCTGCGCTGGATAGTCGTCGGCCATGACTTCCGCTTCGGCTACAAGGGTCTCGGCACAGCCGCCAAGCTTAAGGAATACTGCCGAGAGCGCGATGTCGGCTGTGATATTATCCCCGCCGTATGCCGCGACGGTGTCGTTGTCAGCTCAACGCTTATCCGAGAGCTTATTGAAAACGGCGAGATGGAAAAAGCTAACGAATACCTCGGCCATCCGCACACGCTCACCGATGTTGTCCGCAGCGGCTACCACCTCGGAACGCAGATGGGCACGCCGACTATCAACATGGGCTTCCCGCAGGGTGTCATCATCCCGCGTCACGGCGTTTACGCGGCCAAAGCTTATATCGACGGGCAGGAGTACATGTCGGTCACAAATGTAGGTGTACGCCCGACCGTGAGCGACTCGGGCAATGTCAATGTCGAGAGCTTCCTGCTCGATTTCCGGGGAAATCTCTACGGTCATCGGGCGCGCATAGATTTTTATAAATTCCTGCGCCCCGAGCGCAAATTTGCCGACGTTGATACCCTCGCGGCTCAGATAAAGAGTGATGCCCAAACCACGCGCGAGTATTTTGAGCGCCTGAAGTAAATATTAGACCAAACCGGCAGAGCATTGCTCTGCCGGTTTTTTGCGCAAAAATACAAAGAACCGCAACTGTCAAAAAGTATACCTTTTGACAGTTGCGTTTTTCTAATGTCATGATAACTGAAAATAGTCAAAATTGCAATACTTTGTGCAAAATTTTTCAGATAAAAGCCTTGATTATATTAAAAATTCCGTTTTTGGCCACGGAAAACGGGTAAATCGGTTGACTGTCAAAAGGTATACCTTATGACAGCCGCGTGAAAAAAGTATTAGGAGGAAAGTAATGAAGAAACGAATACTGAGCCTGCTGCTTGTGCTGCTGATGGTGGTGACGCTTGTGCCAACAGCAGCATTGGCAGCGAATGATACTGTTGCCTACGCGGTCACGGGCGGCAATATCTACTTTGACAAAGCCACGGGAACGATAACCGACTGTGGTTGGAACGTCACGGAAGCGGTTATTCCGAATGAAATTGAGGGCATCCCGGTGACGAGCATCGACGACTGTGCATTCTGGTACTGCACGGCTCTGACGAGCGTCACGATCCCGAACAGCGTGACGAGCATCGGCGGCTCTGCATTCTTCGGCTGCACGGGCCTGACGAGCGTCACGATTCCGAACAGCGTGACGAGCATCGGCGACGCTGCATTCGACGGCTGCACGGGCCTGACGAGCGTCACGATCCCGAACAGCGTGACGAGCATCGGCAGATATGCATTCGACGGCTGCACGA
>CALBGG010000038.1 GCA_937893605.1 uncultured Clostridia bacterium | reverse complement strand
CTCGGCATGCTGTGCTATTCGCCGCAGGTCTGGGCCTCCGACGATACTGACCCTATTGAGCGGCTGGATATCCAGGGCGGACTTTCGTATCTGTATCCGCAGTCGACAATGGGCGCGCATGTTTCGGCCGCACCGCATCAGCAGACCCTGCGCGATACGCCGCTCTCGACGCGCTTTAACGTCGCGGCCTTCGGCGTGCTCGGCTACGAGCTTGAGCTGAAATATATGACAAGAGCCGAGATGCGCGAGCTGCGCGGACAGATAGCGTTTTATAAAAAGCATCGCAAAACGCTGCAATACGGAAGATTCTATCGCTTTGACGAGCATAAGGCCAATAAGCTGCACTGGCAGGTCTCGTCAAAGGGAGGGAAGGAGCATATAGTCGGCCATTTTCAGAAGCTGTGCACAGCCTCCGAGGGCTATGATATGCTTTCGGTGCACGGTCTTGAGCCGAACGAAAAATATCATCTTGTCTGCAAGAGCCAGAGCCTGTTTGTAAAGCGCCTCGGCGGTCTGGTCAAGCACGTCATGCCCGTTGAGCTCGACCCCGACGGCTTTGTGCTGCGCACGGTCAATAAGCTCTTCACCATGCCCGACGGCGCGGAGAACTTCACGGCTTCGGGAGCGGCGCTCATGTCCGGCGTGGGGCTCAATAACCAGTTCCTCGGAACGGGCTATAACGAGAGACTTCATATGTTCGGTGACTTCGGAAGCGCCCTGTATACGGTGAAGAAGGAGAAATGACATGAAAAAACCAAGGCTCAGCTCATATCAGGCGGCGGTCGAGCTGATAAGTCTTGCGCTTATTATTGCGACGCTTGTGTACATACTCGTAAGCTACTCCGCTCTGCCCGACCGGATAGCGGGGCACTTTAACGCTTTCGGCGAGGTCACGGATTACACCGGCAAGGGAGTCATCTGGCTGCTGTTCGGCATCGAGGTACTGATGTATGCCATGATGACGGCATTTGCGCTCATCCCAAAGCAGGTCGAAAACCCCAACATGCCCTGGGATATGGACGAGCGGTATAAGAAAAATATCGCTGTCGAGACCGTAAGTCTGCTCGGTGAAAGTAAGCTCCTTTGCCTTGCCCTGTTTTCGTATATGTGCCGGAATATTATATCGCAGAAGCCCATGCCGCTCGTGCCGGTATTTGCCCTGTGCGTACTCATAACCGCCGACATCATATGGCGGACGGTAAAAATCTCAAAATACAAAAAACCGTGAGGAATTTCCTCACGGTTTTTGCGTTACAGCTTGCCTTTGAGAATATCAAGCAGCGCTTTCAGAGTTTCTATTGATTCGACATACGCCTTGCGGATCCCGTCGATGTTCCTGAGATCGGTGTTCGGCGGAACGTTTGAAAACTGATAACTTGTGTTGAGCGCTACAGCAGCCGCGCCGTCTTTAAGCTTAAGGCCGCACAGCTTGCCGCCGACGGCTTTTTCAAGCTCGCTGCACAGCGTGCGCATTTCCGGCGTCACCGGCGCCATGGCCTCACGCCCGTCGGAGGTGCGCACCTTGAAGCGCCCGGCGAACACCGCGGGGTCGGAAACGTCGCCCTTCGTGGGAGCTTCCTGATAGCGGTCGGTGATGCTGATATCGAAATTTGCATCGCAAATATCCGCGCAGCGGACGACAACGCCCTTGAAGACCGTGACGGTCTTGGTCATCCAGTTGTCGTTATCCGCCCCCGAACGCTCCTCAACGAGGTGGTCGAGCGTGACGTTTGCGACCGAAAATCGAATGGCCGCGTGCTCGCCCTCGAAGAAATTGCTGACGTTGCTGCTTTCCCAGCACTGATCTATGAGCTCTGCGACCCTGAGGTACTTTTCGCTTATGGGCATGGTCGGCTCCGCCGTTCCCGGCCCGAAGGCGCTTTGCAGCTCCGCGTGGAAGAAGTCGCCGAGCTGGAGATTCAAAAGCACGTTTTTCTTCGTGTTTACGACGAAGCTTATGATGACCAGCACGATAACGCCCGCGAAAAACAGGCCGGCAAAGACCCAAAGATTATGCTGAACAAGGGCGATAATGCCGCCGGCCGCGATGAGGATAAGCCCGAGCACCGTGCCTATGCGCTCTATCGTCTGATATGCGCCGAGCCTTTTTGACAGCTCGGCGTCGCTCATTTTTCTGTTCACAGATTATACCTCCAATCGGCGCAGATATCGAAAAACAGCGCGCTTTCCGTGTCAATGAGGTCTATGTCCATGATGCAGACCCCGGGATAAATGCTGTCTCCCTGCTTGCGCTTTTCGTAATCTTTAAAGTTATCAGTCTGCGCCTCGGCGGCAAATACAAGGCCGTCATAGTCGTCGGTCAGCCACATGCCGCTGTAGTAGTCGTACAGGCCGCAGGTGACGTTCGCGATATACTCCTTGCCGAAGCAGGGGATGAAGTCGTTCGGAATTGCAGTACACGGCGTCGAATTCCACCTCGCGTATGCCGTCGTGCGCCTGTTCGCCGAGCATTTTCTCCTCCCAGTAGCAGTCGGCGGTGTTGAAGCCCTCGCCGAGGTTTGCATAGCTGCAAACGCCGTTTTCGCAGGCGGCAATGCCGAGATACATGATAAGCGCCAGAAAAAGCGCGGTGTATTTTTTATATCGGTTCATTACCATTATCCTCGCTCTCTCTTTTATCATCAGCCGCGGCTGAAGTAACCGAGGCTCGATATATACAGCGTCTGCCCATTATCGTGCAGCTCGGCGTAGGAGCCGGAGCGGTCGCTTCCGTAGGCATACACGGCATCGAGCTCGGGCTCATACCTGAAGTCGCCGCCGTCGGTCATCTCGCCGTTTAAATATGCCGCCCAGCTTCCGTCCGATATCTCGATATAGTCGGGCTGATCGCTCTCGGTTCCGAGCCAGGTGCCCTCAAAGTCGCTCAGATCGACGTCGTCGTTGGTGCCCATCTCGCTCTCCTCGGGCCGGAACACGAACAGCTCCCTGTCCGCGTCCCAGAACCAGACCAAAAGCGCGGTATCGCCGTCAAAAGTGAATATAATGGCAACGTCGCTGCTGCCGTCTCCGTTGCGGTCGGCAAAGTCGATGCTTTGAAAAGCCTCCCACGGATCATCATCGTCGGAAACGACCTGCATGGGGAAAGTCACATAGTCAAACAGCGTCTGCTCGATATCGTCGTAGTAAAACGTTGCGCTGTCGCGGTCAATGCAGACGAGAACGTCCGTATCCTCGCCGCCGCGAGTTATGACGCCGTTTGCGCGCACAACGCCCGTCGTGCGCCAGTCGCCGCCCGCTATCTGCTCGTCATCGTTCGTGCCATTATCGCCGCATGCGGCAAGGCACAGGCACATCATAAGCGCCAAAAGCATAGCGATATGCTTTTTCATATCAGTCGAGCCTCATATAGCAGTCGTTTTCGCCGCCCCAGTAAAGGGTGCTCTCGTCGGTGAGCGTGATATCGTAGGCAACGTCCTCAAACTGCTCGGACACTGCCGAATACGCACCGTCGCCGACGGCCTCTATGCTGCCGCTGTCGATAAGTGCGGGGGAGCTGTCCGCGTCCTCGTAGAGCATCCACTTGCCGTCCTCTCCGATCTGAAGGCGGCTGGTCGCGCTCTCGCTGCCGTCGAGATACCATGTGCCTGCGGCAATGGAGGGCGTGCTGTCGTTTTTGGTGAACGTGCCGAAGCTGTAAACATTGAGCACGCCGTCCTCATCGAACCAGCTGTGATAGGCAACGCCGTCGTGCTCGTTGTAGAAATAGTCGGCGCTGTATTCCGTCGAGAGCTGGATGTAGCCGCTCGCGTCGATCTCTTCGCCGTCAACGCTGTAGAGAACAAAGCGCGTCTCCTGCGCATCCTCGTCCTTTTCGACCTCCATCTCGCGGCCGTCATCGCAGACCCACAGTCCGCAGTACATGCCGTAATCGGCCAAGAGCCCGTCATCCTTAACCATTCCCTCGAAAAAGTCGGGCGCACCGGAGGGTATATTGCCGTCATCACCATCGCCGGTGCTGTCATTGCCGCATGCGGCGAAACTCAGGCACATCAGCAGCGCCGGTATGAGCGCAAGATATTTTTTCAGTGCTTTCATGTTTGTTCTCCTTGTTGTCATATTTCCCGTTCGGCCATGCAGAAAAGCTCGTCATGGCTTATTTCAACGCTGCCGAAGCGGATGAAGATGCCGTTTGTCACGGCGCTGTTCCAAAGCTGCATATCGGCAAGGGGTCTGAAGCGCAGCTTGTCGAGATACGGCTTCATATCAAGCAGCAGTCTGCTGCCGGATACAAAATCGACCTGAAGAACGTGGTCGTCAAGCGGCTTGACCGCGCTTATGTATTTTCGGTTCAAACGCATTTCTCCCTTCCCGTATATAAAACGATCCGCTGCAGCAACATTGTACAGCGGATCGTTTTTGTTTCCTATTAACCTGAGGTTAGCTTTTTGCAAGCTCGCCGAGACGGCGGCGCTTTGTGCGCGCCTCCCCCTCGATGGAAAGCTTTGCGTAAAGCTGATTTAAATACTGCTTGACGCTGCCCTCGGAGAGGAACAGCCTTTCGGCGATCTCGCGGTTTGAAAGCCTCCGGGAAATAAGCATGGCTATCTCGCGCTCGCGCGGCGTGAGGGAGGAAAATACTGTGGGATAATCGGTCTTTGCCCTGCGCTGTTCGAGTATTGCGCCGAGCTGTGCTATCTGCGGCATGTCTTCGAGAAGAGACTTTAAATATCCGTAATTCTCAGCGAAGGGGAGCATAAATCCGTCGGGCTCGGCATCGCCGAGCGCACGCGAGAGCAGCGTACAGGCCTCCTCTCGCTTTCCGAGCATTTCATATGCCGCCGCAGTCTGGATGCGGATATGCAGCGCCACCAGCGCGTAGTGCATGGCTTCACACATGGCAAAAAGCCCCTCGCTGCGTCCTATGACCGCAGCGTAAGCGCCCTGGGCGAGATAGACCTGATTTTCGATCATCTCCATCATGGGCTTTCCGGGCGCGAGAAAGTTTATTGTGCCCAGCCTGTGCTCGGCAAAAACCGGCGGTATCCTGTCCGCCCGACCGAGAACGGCGTAATAATATGCGTTTATTGCGCTCCAAATGTGTATCCACGAAGCGTCGTGGCGGGAAAGAAGCGCCTCATAGCGCTCGCTTTCCGTGTATCGAGGCAAAGCGTCGGAAAAAAGCGAGAGTCTGTGTGCCAGAAAATCGCAGCACAGAGTCATGTTTTCCTGCCCGTTGCCGGCAATTTGGGCGTAAGCTCTCTCAAGAGCTATCTGCGCATCGGTAAAACGCGCCTGCATAAAGGCCGCCTCCGCGCGCATGATCGTTTCAGCGCCCAGGCCGTGGCCGCACGTGACTTTGTAATAGTGCGGCATGCATTCGTCCATCTCGGCAAGCTCGTCATCCAGCCCGCCCGGAGAGCGGTGGAACATCATAAGCACCGACGGCGAGCCGAAGGTCCATCCGCCGCTTGACTGGATGCTTATAGCCGGCCGTGACATCCTGAGGCTCGCACTGCGGTGCAGGCGGCTCATGGCGCTTATGTCGTTATAGCAAAGAAAGCTTTGGATAAGGTCACACTCACCCAAAAGATTGCCGCGCTCGATATCCGGCATACCGGGGTGCTCGTCGATTGAACGAAGCAGAAGCTCCTTGAGCTCCGTCATCCTGGGTATCTGCCGCCAGGTGAACATTCGCCGCATCAAAACCAGCAGCGCTGCGGGGTGCTCCCTGAGGGCCTCTTCCGGGCATTCAGACAGGAAGTCCAGCACGATCTCGGGTCTGAGCCCTGCGAGCATTACCCCGGCGTCGTTTTCAACGACCCGCAAAACAGCGTCGAAATTCCCGCTTTTTCTGTAAGCCGACAGTGCGTGCAGGTATTGACGGCGGCTTTCGTACCATGCGCCGAAGCGGTCAAGATATGCGTTTTGCTTTTCCTCGCTCATTGTGCGGAACACGCGCTCGGCGCACTCCTTCATCATGTGGTGAAAGCGATATGTCACGCCGTCGGGCAGACGCTTTGCAAATGCGTTCTGCTCTGTCAGAGCAGCGAGAAATCTGTCGCTATCTTCACTTTGCGTGACAAAGCGCGCCATCTCCGCGGTGAACTCATCCGCAAGCCCCATGACTGCGAGAAATTCGCGCTGTGCATCGGGCAGAGGGTCTATCATCGCGGCGGCGAACATTGTGTAGATATCCGAGCTTTTGTCCGGAAGCTTGCCGTTCTCGGAAAGAGAACGAAGATTGAGGTAAACGGCCGAAAACCAGCCCTCGCTGGAATACAGAAGGCGGGATATCTGCTCGTCGGAGAGCGCTGCTCCGCAGCGATGCGCGTAAACGGCAAGCTCGGTGTGGTTGAGCCTGAGCTGCTCGGTGTCTATCTGATAGACACGGCTGCCGAGGCGCAATGTCTCGGCGGCGGGCAAAAACCTGTCTCGCCCCGCAACGATCAGATGAACGCCGTCCGGCAGACGGTTTGCAAGACGGCACAAAAAGCCCGGTATGCGTCCGTCTGTCAAAAGGTGAAAATCGTCGATGAAAATATAGCATTCCCTGCCGCCGCCGAGCTCGCGGCACAAATCGTCCGTGAGGAGAGCTGCTCCGGTGCTGTCGCCCGGACAGGGGTAGTCAGACAGAAAGCCTAAGCCCTCGTGGGCAAATGCGGCCTGAACGCTGCGCCAGAATATTGTAAGATTGTCCGAATAAACGCTTATGCGTATTATACGCGGCGAGACGGCTTTTGAGCGTTGGGAAAGATACCAGTTCACGGCCGTCGTTTTGCCGTAGCCCATGGGCGCGACGACCGTGGTCATCGCGCAGTCGGCTATCGGCCGCAGGCTCTCCTGCAAGCGCTCGGATATGTAAACGGTATTCAGATTGCCCTTTCGCTTCGGCATAGGCTAAACCTTTCGGGGTATCTTTTTGATAAATAGAATATAGAACAAAACGGCGTTTATGAGCCGTATGAGCAATGCAAGGGGGTTTAAAAGCTTCCCATTATTTTGCGATGAAGATGTTATCCCCGCCGATATCGGCAAGCGTGGGAGTGCCGCACATGTTCATCGTGTCGCGCAGCTGGGAGGTGATCCTGTCCATATAGACCCTGAAGCCCTCCGCGCCCTCGGCGTAGATGAAGGGGACGACCGGGCGGCCGATGAGCACGCCGTCCGCGCCCAGGGCTATTGCCTTGAAAACGTCGACGCCGCTGCGGATGCCGCCGTCGACAAAGATCCTGACCTTGCCCTTTACGGCCTTTGCGATGGAGGGCAGTACCTCCGCCGTTGCCGGAGTGCAGCCCTGAACTCGGCCGCCGTGGTTTGATACGACGATCGCGCTCGCACCGGCCTCGACGGCCTTTTCCGCGCCCTTGACGGTCATGATGCCCTTAATGATAAACGGCATGTTTGCGTAGGATATGATCTCGCGCATTTCGTCAACGGACTTCGAGCCCGCGCTGGGGCCGAGCTTCTTAAGGAAGGGCAGACCTGCGCCGTCAACGTCCATTGCAACGGCGAATATATTGTGAGACTTAACATAGTCGAGCTTTTCAAAGACGATATCCTTGCTCCAGGGCTTTATCGTGGGAATACCGATGCCTCCGATCCTGGCCATTTCGTTGACTGCGTCGGGGATGAGCTCCTTGAACTCGCCGTCGCCGGTCATGGCGCAGATGCCGTAGTCGGCCGCGGCGTTGACAAGCGTGCGGTTGTAGGTAACATCGTCGTATTTGTCGCCGTAGTGCAGGGGCAGAGCGCCGAGCGGAGCTATGAAAACAGGGGCGGAGAACTTTCTGCCGAAAAGCTCAAAGCTCGTGTCGGCCTCCGCGTTGGGGCACAGCGTGTCCATATTGACGAATATCTCCTGCCACTTGTCATAGTTGCGTGCGGCGGTGTTGCCGGGGATCTTGCTGCCCGGGCCGGGGACGCAGTTGCCGCAGGCTCTGCCGTTGCAGACGGGGCATGCCTTGCAGTACGGACCCATCAGTCCCGCCGCCTTCTTGAGAATTTCGTTGTAATCCATAATTGTACCTCCTGTGTATAAGCTTATATATTGATCAGACGCCGGTCAGGTCAAAGTCCGGTATCATGTCGTCTGTCGCCGAGCACGGCTCCTGCCAGAAGCCGTTATATATGCCGCGCTGCGTCATATAGTCAACGAGCGCGTCGTTCTCCTCCGCCGTGACGGTTTTCTGAAGCTCTGGAAAGCGCTCCGTGTTCGGCATGGGCGTGTACTGCGCCATGAGAGAAAACAGTATATCGTCGCCGGGGAAATTATCGGCAACAAAATCTATCACCGCACGGCTGTTATCCTCCGCCCCGGGCAAAATGAGATGGCGGATAAGAACTCCGGAGATAAGCATGCCGTCGTCATCGAGCTCAAAAGGCCCGACCTGACGAAACATTTCGAATATCGCAGCCCGCGCAGCCTCGGGGTAATCGGGAGCAGCCGAGTAGCGCAAAGCCAAAGCCGAGTCTGCGTATTTGAAGTCCGGCATGTATATCTGCACGAGCCCCTCCAATCGCCTGAGGCTCTCGACGCTGTCATAGCCCGAGCTGTTCCATGCGACGGGGATGTCGAGCTTGGCCCTTTCGAGCGCTTTTACTATCGCGTCGGTGTAGTGCGTCGGAGTTACGAGATTTATGTTGTGAACGCCCTTATCCCGAAGCTCAAGGAATATATCCGAAAGCCGCTCGACGGTGACGGCTCTGCCGATCCCGCCCCGGCTGATCTCATGGTTCTGGCAGAATACGCATTTGAGATTGCAGCCTGAGAAAAACACCGTTCCGCTGCCGCGAGAGCCGCTTATGCACGGCTCCTCGCCGTAGTGCGGCGCGGCTCGTGCGACCAGCGGCAGGGAGGGACAGGCGCAGATACCGCCGGGGGAATATTCGGTTCTTTCCGCGCCGCAGCGGCGCGGACATGCGTTGCAGATCATTTTTTTGCCTCTGAAATGATAAATTAGATGTGCACATTGCCGGTTTGACATGCGTTTGCGGCGCTTGCCGGAGAGCTTAGTTGTCAAAATTGCAACAAATCCGAAAAACTTAAAAAAAGTTCATCTTTTTCGGGGAAAATGTGCTAATATATACGTGTAAAACAGATATTTGATAACGAAACGGGATAAGATAATGCTGAATATAGTCCTTCTTGAGCCGGAGATACCGCATAACACGGGCGCTATCGCTCGCACCTGCGCGGCGACCGGAGCAAGGCTTCATCTTATAAAGCCTCTCGGCTTTGATATTTCCGACAAAGCCGTCAAGCGCTGCGGCCTTGACTACTGGCACCTTGTCGATATAAGCGTATATGAAAACCTTGACGAGTACCTTGAGAAAAACGGCGATGAGAACCTGTGGCTTGCGACTACCAAGGCGCCGCACGCGTATTTTGAGGCCGATCTTTCGACCGAAACGGTCAGCATCATGCTCGGAAAGGAAACGGCGGGACTTCCCGAACAGCTTCGCATGCGCTATTACGACCGCTGCATACGCATTCCGATGATAAGCGAGGCCCGCAGCCTCAATCTTTCAAACTCGGCCGCAATTCTGACCTATGAAGCGCTGCGTCAGCAGGGCTTTCCGGGGCTCAAGCATCTGGGCTCCATGGCCGAATCATAACAGTTATCTATTAATTTTTCAATACCGTGTCGGAATTTTCCGACGGAAAGGAGCTTTATCATGAATTACAACAAGAAAAGCGTGCTCGATGCGGATGTTAAGGGCAAGAAAGTGCTTCTGCGCTGCGATTTTAACGTCCCCCAGAACAAGGAGACAGGCGAGATAACAAGCGATAAGCGTATCGTTGCCGCACTGCCGACCATAAAATATCTGCTGGATAACGGCGCTGCCGTCATAGCCTGCTCGCACCTCGGCAAGCCCAAGGGCGAGTGGAAGGAAAAGCTCACGCTCGCGCCCGTTGCAAAGCGCCTTTCCGAGCTTCTCGGCATGGAGGTCATTTTCGCAAAGGACATTATCGGCGAGGACGCGCAGGCAAAGGCCGCGGCGCTCAAGCCCGGTCAGATCATGCTGCTGGAAAACCTCCGTTTCGATATCCGCGAGGAGAAAAACGGCGATGATTTCGCAAAGGCGCTCAGCGATATGGCGGATATTTACGTATCAGATGCGTTCGGAACGGTTCACCGCGCCCATGCCTCTACAGTGGGTGTAGCAAAATATCTGCCCGCGTACGCAGGCCTTCTCGTCGAGAAGGAGCTGTCTGTCATGGGCAAAGCACTGGACGATCCCGCGCGCCCCTTTGTAGCGGTTCTCGGCGGCGCGAAGGTCTCCGACAAGATCGGCGTTATAAACAATCTGCTTGACAAGGCCGACACCGTTATTATCGGCGGAGGCATGGCCTACACCTTTATAAAAGCAATGGGTCACGGCATCGGCAACTCCCTGCTCGAGGCCGATAAGCTCGATTACGCGCTGGAGATGATAGAAAAGGCGAAGGAAAAGAACGTCCGCCTCCTCCTGCCCGTCGATACCGCCATCGGTAATGAGTTCAAGGCCGACTGCGAGAAGAAGATCGTTCCCGTCGACGCCATTCCCGACGGCTGGATGGGTCTTGACATAGGCCCCGAGACGGTGAAGCTCTTCTCGGACGCTATCAAAAACGCGAAGACCGTCGTCTGGAACGGCCCCATGGGCGTTTTCGAATTTGAAGCCTTCGCCGAGGGCACCAAGGCAGTGGCAAAGGCGCTGGCCGAGTCCGGCGCAGTTACCATCGTCGGCGGCGGCGACAGTGCGGCTGCCGTTGAGCAGCTCGGCTTTGCCGACAAGATGACTCATATCTCAACCGGCGGCGGCGCTTCCCTCGAGTTCCTCGAAGGCCGTGAGCTCCCCGGTGTCGCATGTCTGCTGGATAAATAAGAATTAATTGCAGGAGGCAAGGATCATGAATACAAAATACAGAAGAACGATAATAGCCGGTAACTGGAAAATGAACATGCTCATTTCCGACGTTAAGCCCTTCATCGAGGAGCTCAAGCCCCTCATGCCCAAAACAAAAAGCTGCGAGACGGTGCTGTGCGTTCCCGCGGTGGATATCCCCGCGATGCTCAAGGCCGGAAAAGAGGCCAAGGTCATTACAGGCGCGCAGGACGTTTCGAAATTCGACAGGGGCGCATACACGGGCGAGATTTCGGCATCGCAGCTCGAAGACGCGGGAGTTCGTTACTGTATCGTCGGGCACTCCGAGCGCCGCCAGTATCACGGCGAGGATGATCTGCTCGTAAACGCCAAGGTGCGCGCACTTCTTGAAAAGGGAATAACCCCGATCATCTGCGTGGGCGAGAGTCTCGAGCAGCGTGAGATGGGACTGACAATGGCTCACATAAACTATCAGGTGCGCGCGGCTCTGTGCGGCGTCGACGCCACCATCCTGCGCCGCTGTGTTATCGCATACGAGCCCATTTGGGCCATCGGAACCGGAAAGACCGCGACCAGCGAGCAGGCCGAGGAGGTATGCCGCGAGATACGCGCAATAATACGCGATATATACGGTGCGCGTGCGGCACGCAGCGTCAGCATCCTCTACGGCGGCAGCATGAACGCAAAGAACGCGTCAGAGCTTTTGGCTCAGCCGGATGTTGACGGCGGCCTTATCGGCGGCGCGTCGCTCAAGCCCGCGGACTTTGCGGCCATCATCGCCGCGACGGGGGCAGAAAATGAGTAAATGCGTTCTCGTTATTATGGACGGCTTCGGCATAGCGCCAGCAGGAGGCGGCAATGCCGTCAGTCTTGCCAAAAAGCCGCAGCTTGACCGCATTTTCGCGGAAAACGCCCACACTCAGCTCCAGGCCTCAGGCCTTGACGTAGGCCTGCCCGAGGGGCAGATGGGCAACAGTGAGGTCGGACACACAAACATAGGCGCGGGTCGCGTCGTGTTTCAGGATCTGCCGCGCATAAACAACGCCATCGCCGACGGAAGCTTTTTTGAAAACGCGGCCTACGTCAAGGCGATGGACGACGCGAAATCGGGCGGAAAGTCGCTGCACATTCTCGGACTTTTATCCGACGGCGGAGTGCACAGTCATATAAATCACATTTTCGCCATACTCGACATGGCAAAAATGCGCGGACTTGAGAAGGTCTATGTCCACTGCTTCCTTGACGGGCGCGATGTTCCGCCGAGAAGCGCCGTGGAGTATGTAACAAAGCTGCGCGACAAGTGCGGCTCCCTCGGAAACGCCGAGATAGCGACGCTACAGGGCAGATTCTACGGTATGGACCGAGATAAGCGCTGGGACAGAGTCGAGGCGGGCTACAACGCCATCGTCTGCGGCGAGGGCGTAATGCAGTCCGATCCCGTCAAGGCCGTAGAGGACAGCTATGAGGCGAATATCTCCGATGAGTTTGTAAAGCCCGTCGTCGTATGCCCCGAGGGCGTCATAAACGAGGGCGACAGCGTCATATTCATGAACTTTCGCCCCGACCGCGCACGCGAGATGACATGGGCTCTTACTCTGCCGGAGTTTGACGGCTTTAAGCGAAAAAAGACCGTATTCCCACTGAGCTTTGTATGCACCGCGCAGTACGACGAGGCGCTCACGCTGCCCATAGCATATCCGCCGGAAAAGCTCGAGGGCACAATCGGCGAGATAGTCTCGGAAAAGGGCTTTAAGCAGTTTCGCGTTGCGGAAACCGAAAAGTATGCGCATGTCACGTTCTTCTTTAACGGCGGCGTGGAAAAGCCCTGTGATGGCGAGGAGAGATGTCTTGTTCCGTCGCCGAAGAAATTCCCGACCTATGACCTCATCCCCGAAATGAGCGCAGCTGAAGTCGCGGACAAATGCGTTGAGGCGATAAAGAGCGATAAGTACGAGATGATAGTCTGCAACTTCGCAAACTGCGACATGGTCGGTCACACCGGCGTTCTCGATGCGGCTATAAAGGCCGTCGAGACGGTCGATGCATGCGTGGGCAGGGTGTACGACGCGGCAAAGAGCATGCCCGACACCGTGCTGTGTATTACCGCCGACCACGGCAATGCCGACTGCATGATAAACCCCGACGGAAAAATAAATACTCAGCATACTACCAATCCCGTTCCTTTTGTGGTATGCTGTGACGGTGTCAGGCTTCGTGACGGCGGCCGGCTTTCGGATATCGCCCCGACGATGCTCGACATCATGAATATAGAAAAACCAAACGTAATGAGCGGAAGCTCGCTGATAATCAAGTAAAAGGAGAGCACAAATCATGAAGCAGTATTTTGAGATCGTTGACGTAATGGCAAGAGAGATCCTTGACTCCCGCGGCAACCCCACCGTCGAGGTCGAGGTCACGCTCGACGACGGCACCGTCGGCCGTGCGGCAGTTCCCTCCGGCGCATCGACCGGCATGTACGAGGCATGCGAGCTGCGCGATGGCGACAAGAGCCGTTACGGCGGCAAGGGCGTCAGCAAGGCTGTTGAGAATGTTAACGGCGAGATCGCCGAGGCTATGGTCGGCCTGAATGTCCTCG
>CALBGG010000037.1 GCA_937893605.1 uncultured Clostridia bacterium | reverse complement strand
GTAGCCTTCCTCGGTGCAGGTGGCTTCCTTGACGTTTGCGAGCTTGTCGGAGGCGACATGCTTGGTCTTCTGATTGGTAGGATTGTAAACAACTCCGTTAGTATCGCTAAAAGGCAGGCCATCTTTTTCGAGCTCATACTTACCGCACTCGGAGCACTTATTGACCGCAATGCCGGAATGGTTGCAGGTTGCGGCAACGATCTCGGTCTCGACATACTTGTGCCCGGGAGCCGGGATGACCGTACCTGCTGCAGTTTCAGGATCTTTATTATAGTCTCCGCAAACGCTGCACTTCTTGAGATCAGTGTAAATCTTGCCGGGCTCAGTGCAGGTCGCGTTCTTCATGCTGCAAGCAACCCACTTGTGGTCAAGAGCCTTGATTTCGCCATTGGTGTTCTTGACTTCTGTATGTCCGTTATACCATTTTACAGTGACATCGCCATTGGTGTCCTTTGTGTAAACAGCTCTGTAGGAACCCTTCTCAGTGCAGGTAGCGGCCTTTGCAGGAACAGTCCATGTATTTGAAAGCTTATCGATTTCATCGCCGCCGATCCAGCCGCAGTCCTTGCAGTAGACTCTGTCGTACGCACCGGCTTCATCAGCTGTCGGCACTACACCCGCTTTGGTGCCAGTCTTGTCACGATCTATTTCATGTGTTTTTTTATCATACTCTCCGTCTTTAAAGCCTTCGCCGCAGACGGGGCAAATCACATCTCCGCTGTAACCGAGGATAATAGCTTCCTGATCAGCCGCTTTTTCATATTCGCCGCTTTCAACGTTGAACTTATATACATCGCCGCCGATAGTTTTGACATGAACGGTATCCGTCTTAGGCATCAGCTTGATTTTGCCATTTTCATCAGTCTTATCGTTTCCGTTATAATCTTTTGCATAGGTTTCTTCGGTAACAAGCTTAAAGCCATCGTGATCCTTATGGCCGGGATTTGTCGCGGAGAACATATTCTCAACCTTGCTAGAAAGCTCATTATACTCAGCAAGGCTGAGTGCCTTATTAGCTTCTACTATACCCAGTGCTGCATCCGTGTTAGCAACAAACTGACCGGCGCCGCAGAGCTTGCAGAGGACATAACCCCAGCCGTCATACAGGCATGTTGGAGCTACTTCGACATGGAAGTCAGAGTAATTATGCACAAGGGCTTTTTCGCCCTCAAAGTATGTATCCTTGCCGTCTTTATCCTTAAAATCCTTTACAGGGAATGCCTCGCCGCAATCGGCGCAGTAGCTGACGGTCAGACCGACCTTGTCGCAGCCGGCCTTCTGAACCTCGACTACCTTATTAGTCTCGTGCTTGCACTTTATAAGCCAGCCGTCTTCTTTGAAGCGCGTGATAGTTATATCAGTAACCTTGCCGCAATCCTTGCAGACAGCTGCCTCAATGCCAGGAACCTTGTTTTTAGCGTCCTTCTCAACTTTGACGGTTTGCTTGTTCGTATGTGCGCACATGCCCGTCTCCTCCGCCAGTACAGCGGAAGCGGGCAGCAGGGACGCGATCATGAGAACCGCCATCAGCATGCTGATAAGTCTCTTTTTCATGTTTCCTCCTGATATTATTCCTTATGTTGGATTTTGCCCTTCGCTCAAGAAGCGGCAATTGATGGTTATATTATAACATAATTACCTGTCATGTCAAGATGAAACAATGTTCATATTCAGTTTCAGCCCGCCGATCTTACCATCAGCGGGCTGAAAAATTTATTAAACTTTATTTCAGTTGACGGGTATCGGGGCATGAGCCGGTGTGGGCGCAGTCAACGGCTGCTCGGTACGCTCAGTGCAATCAGACAGCAGCGACAGCGACATCAGCGCCGCCAGCAAAAGTGATGCGTATCTTTTCATCAGTAGCCGTACCTCCTCCTCTTTCCGATCAGAAACAGTGCTGTTACTGTGACTGACATGACCTCGGCGCCGACGATGGACAGCCATATTCCGTCGAGGCCCCAAACAAGCGGGAACAGCAGCACCGCCGCAAGCTGGAACACGAGCGTTCGCAGAAAGGATATCAGCGCACTGGTGAGGCCGTCGTTGAGCGCCGTGAAGAACGATGAGCCGAAGATCGAAAATCCCGAGAGCAGGAACGCAAACGAGAATATGCCGAAGGCGTGCACCGTCATTTCAAGCAGCTTATCGTCATAGCCGACGAACAGTCTGCCGAGCGGCTCGGCAAGAAGCTGGCCGGCCGCGAACATACAAACCGCACACGCGGAAATTATCCGCAGGCTGCGCGACAGAAGTCCCTTGAGCTCTTCCCTGTTCTGCGCGCCGTAGTTAAAGCCGATTATCGGCGCGGTGCCGACGGCGTAGCCGATGAAGATCGCCTGGAATATCATGCTGACGTACATGAGAACGCCGTAGGCCGCAACGCCGTCCTCGCCGGCGTATTTCATAAGCTGGGTGTTATAGAGCATGCTCACGACGGACATGGAGACGTTGCTCATAAACTCCGACGAGCCGTTGCCGCAGGCCTTGAGCAGCGCCCTGCCGTCAAATTTGAACTTCACAAGGCGCAGCCGGCTCGGGTTCTCGCGTGCAAAATATATAAGCGGTATCACGCCGCCGACAAACTCGCTTATCGCCGTGGCCGCGGCGGCTCCCGTCACGCCGAGGGGGATCACTGCGACGAGCAGCGCGTCGAGCACCATGTTCGCAACGCCGGAGGCAACCGTAACATACAGGCCGAGCTTCGGCTTTTCGGCCGTTGAAAAAAGGCACTGGAACTCAAACTGCAAAATGTAAAACGGCAGAGCCAGCAGGATTATGCGGCCGTAGATCATGCTCTGCTCCAGAAGCTCGCCGTCGGCGCCCATGAGCTTTGCCACGGGGCGCAGCAGGAAAAATCCGAGCACCGCCAAAAGTACGCCGCTTGCTGCCGACACGACGATGATGAGCGTGAATATCTCGTTTGCCTTATCGGGCTTTCGCTCGCCCATGGTCTTTGCGATGAGCGCACCGCCGCCGGTTCCGAACATGAAGCCGGCGCAGCCGAGCACCAGCAGCAGCGGCATGATGAGGTTTACCGCCGCAAAAGGTGTTTTACCCGCAAAATTTGAGACGAAGAATCCGTCAACGATGCCGTAGATCGACGTAAACAGCATCATGATGATCGACGGCAGGCAGTAGCGCAAAAGGCGTTTATAATCAAAATGGTCCGAGAGCTTTATATCGTTCACGCCTTTACCTCCTTCGTTCTCTCGCGCATGGCGACGCGATAATCTTTCGTGAGCCCGGGATATCTCTCAAGCTCGTCCGGCAGCCACGAGCCGAGAGCCGCGTTTTCGACAGCTATCGCCATTAATCCGAAATTATGCCTGCGTATCATAGTATGATTTCATACCAATGTCAAGCACAAAGATGTAAAAAATGCACCGCACGGGGGCGCCGTGCGGTGCGGTGTATTTTGTGGGGCTCTGCTCGCCCTTCCCTATGGCTTGTCTGCTATATTATGATAGCACAATTTATTCGCTCCTGAAATTCGCAGGTAACCCAAACTTGCGTATGATTTTTTGTGAGTTTTTCACAA
>CALBGG010000036.1 GCA_937893605.1 uncultured Clostridia bacterium | reverse complement strand
CCCGCTTTTCCAGATCGGAAAAGATGCCGCTTGCCCCACAGATTAATATCGCTTTCTGCGAGGCCTCGGCCTCAATGTCGGAAAGCACGTTTTCACGCATGGCATCGGATTTTATGCTCTGAAACAGCAGGTACATATCGTCGGATTTATTGACATACAGCATCTGCGGATATCTGACTTTGATGCTGCTTACTATATTTTGCAGCCTTACGCCGCTCGTGTCGTCGGTGTGCATAGCGGCTACCATATAGCCGGGACTGAGTCCGACGTTTTTGTAAAACGCGGTGCTGGTCAGAAGCTGAATGGGAGCATCGGTATTTTCAAGCAGGATACGTGCGGCGACGAGCCTGTCGGGCGCGGCACCCATCGGCTGACGCCGCAGCTTCCCGCCGAGGAATATCTCGACCGCCGTTTTGACCGCTTAAGACTGAGCGGATATATTTTCATATAAATGTTTTACATAGGTTACATATCTTGTTGTTAATATGCACAAAAATCGGGTTTAATAGTGTACAATATGGCGAAAATGTACAAATAAATTGAAGTTTTGTGTTGCGAGTGATAATATGGTAACATATAGACTGCGGTGGAAGATTTGACGCAGTCAATTGAAACGGGGGAACACAATGAGAGACCTGAAGCATCTTATCTATTTTGAAGGCCTCCTGCAGGAGGCTAACAACGCGCTTGTTAAGCAGGCGTGCTCCGAGGGTAAGCTGGCGCTTGCCTACAACTGCTCTTACATACCCGAACCGCTGCTCGATGTCGAGGGCTGCTTCGGCGTAAGGCTGCGCGCACCGGGCTGCACTAACCCGGATCTTGCGACCTATTACATGACAAACCGCTCATGTCCATACTCCAAGAGCATACTCGAGCGTGCGTTTGAAGGCGGATACAATTTCATCTCCGCCCTTATAGGTCAGGAATGCTGCACCACTATGAACCGCATGGAGCAGTATTTTGAGTACTGCAAGCTCATTCCCAACGAAAAATTCTTTACCGCATGTATCGACATGCCGATAAAGAAGGGCGACTGGTATGCCGGCTATTTCCGCCGCCAGATCGAAAAGAAGATCATAGCGCCCATGAAGGAGACCTACGGAGTCGATTATTCCGAGGAAAAGCTCCTGGACGCCATCGAGCGCCATAACGAGATCTGCCGTCTGATAACCGAGATCGGCAGCTACCGCAAGCTCGATGACCCGACAATCACCGGCTATGAGTTCCACATCATCCAGCTCGTGACGCTCGTGTGTCCGAAGTACCTCATCGTCGATAAGCTGCGAGAGACGGCCGAGGAGCTCAAGACCCGCGAGCCGGACGAGAAGCCCGATTACAGAGCAAAGGTCATGCTCGTAGGCTCCGAGATCGACGATCCGGAGTTTACAAAGCTCGTCGAGATGTGCGGCGCGCGCGTCGTAGCCGACCGCTACTGCTTCGGCTCGCTGCCCGGCAGGGAGGAGATAGTCGTCGATCCCGGACAGCATCCGCTCGATGCGCTGGCAGAGCACTATATGAGGATAAACGAGTGCCCCCGCGCCATGGGTACGGAGAATATTATTGCCCGCAAGCAGTATCTGTACGATATCGCAAAGGAATACAAGGCCGACGGTATCATTCTTCAGAACATGAAGTTCTGCGAATACTGGGGCTATGAGCGCGCCATTGCCGCGAAGTGGCTGGCCGAGGGTCTGCACGTTCCGTCTGCGATACCGACCTGTCAGATAGAGCGCGACTACGCCAACGCCGCGACCGGTCAGCTCCGCACAAGATTCCAGGCGTTTGTTGAATCGCTTGAGATCAAAAAGCTTCAGGCTAATTGAGGAGGGGAACAGCTATGTGGAAAAGAAAAGTAAGCATCAAAGAGCAGTACGGAACCCTTGAGCACTTCCTTAAAGGCGACGAGCCCTGCCATTACATAGGCCAGAGATACATCGAAGGCACGAATTTCTATGCCCGCCGTGAGTGGCGCGGCGTCAAGGACACGGCGTTTGCATTTTACAAATGGCTGTGCACCTGGGTCAAGATGGCGATATTCGTCATGCACGATCCTATACGCATTGCAAAGGCGTTCTGGAAATACCGCTGGCTGTCGGCATACCTTGCCGCTCCCATGATGGTCGATAAGTGGATCGAGGGCGACCGCGGCGAGGCGCTCAGAGCAGACCTGTATGCGCTCGACTGCATGATCTCCGACTCGACCGACACATTGTGGAAGAGCCTTCGCGCCGACCGTAAGCTCGGCAAGACCAAATGGTCGGATGTAACCGTTGCGTTTGACTACACTCTGCCCAAGCACATAATCTTCGGCTTCCCCGGACATTACGCCATAAACATGCAGCAGCACGCGGCGTTCATGCTGCCGCTCATGCGCAAGCAGCTCGGCTGCTACTACGTCGACCAGGCTGTTGCCTGCGGTATCCCCGGCGATATGTGCACGCTGCCTCTTGTCGAGGTCGGCGTCGCCGTCGAAAACGAGTACCCCGATATCGGCAACTGCTGGCTGACGACGAATAACCCCTGCGACGCGAACATGATGGACAACACCGCGATGTGGCGCGCACTGTCGAGTGACGGCAAGAAGGCCGTGCACCCGTTCACGACGCCCCTTATGTACGACGATCCCACCACCAAGGAGCTCGGCGTTCACGAGGTATATTCGGCTATTGAGTTTCTCGAGCAGCAGTTCGGCGTTCCGTTCAACTGGGATACCTTCATCGAGCACATCGAGGATACCAACGAATTTAACCGCGGCTCATTAAACCGCTGGGATATCTACGCAAAGAGCGATAACGGCGCGCTCAACTCCGTCGTTCAGGGCTTGTTCCGCATTTACTTCTATCAGCAGGGCGGCACGAAATACTTCAAGAAGGCCAATAAGAAGATAAACAGGGTCTTTGAAAAGTGCGTGCGCAAGAACATCCACCCGTTCCCGCTCGCGCGTCACCGCGCACTGGCGTGGTCCTGCGGCTCTACCTACTACGCCCACGGCGTGCAGTGGCTGTATAACTGCTGGGGCATCATGACCGTTATAAATATGGACTCGCTGACCGGCCACAACATCGTTGACACCACCGACCGCGAGACCATGATGAGCGACATTGCCGACTGGCACGCGAGAACGCCCATGCGCACGCACACCGTCGGCGGCAACCGCCACCTCATGCAGATGTGGGAGACTGCGGAGAAGTTCAACTGCGACACCATTATCATGTACGACGATATCGGCTGCAAGGGCATGGCCGGCGCTCAGGGTCTGCTCGAGGAGGAGTTCCACAAGCATCGCGACAGATTCAATATCATCTGGATGCCGCACTCCCTTATGGACTGCCGCATCGTTCCCACGAACGAGGCGCGCAAGACCGTCAACCAGTATATGCAGAGCGTTATGCACGAAGAGCCCGTTGACCCGACCCTCGTCGATTTCGACGATGAGATGGGCTGGTAAGAAAGGAGAAGCAGCATGAAGATTCTGGCTAAAATAATGGGCATGGGCAGCCTTACGCTCGCCGCGCTCTTTGCAGTATACTACTTCAATCTCGATATGCGCCTTATGCGCAGCGTCATCGTGCCCTTCCTCGATAAGCATTATGACAGCGTAAAGCGCGAGCACCTGATCTGAGGAGGCGGAACGATGAGCTATACAAATCACAATATCCTCCCAAGAGCCCTCTCCTACGAGGAGAAGGAAAATCGCAAAAAGGGCATTTACGACAGCTTTGCAAACTACCTTGTCTATTGCCCGAAGTGCAAGTACGTCGTAAAGACGAATATGTACATCCAGCGCGCCGAGGCTTATATCGACGAGCTGCATGAGCACGGAACGGTCTGCCCCAGGTGCGGCGATAACGAGTGGACGCTCGGCTATCCCCTCGGAACGCTCACGGGCTTCGTAAAATTCTCATAAGTCATCCCATCCCCCGATATCATAAAGATATCGGGGGATTTCGGCAATAGCCACATGTTGTTATGCTTGAATTCGTAAATATGGCAGGAATATAATATTTGAGTTGAATGGTGGAATTTATGATAGTTTAGTAAAGGAGGAAACGAAGACGAAAAACATGAGAAAGTATTGTACGCTGTTATTTGCAGTTTTACTCATCTTTCTTCTGACCGCATGCTCAGAGCCGGTAGATACGGTCGCAATACCGGAGCTTCAGTTCGCAGCAAACCCGGAGGAGATACAGACGCCGGAAATGAAAAGTTCGCTCAGCTTTGACGAGGATACTTTGACGGCGTTTTATTATGAGGTGCCGGACGTTGAGACGATGATCAAGGAATATTACAGCGTGTCCGAGATAGTAAACGGCGAGGTCGAGCTTATCAATAATACAGACGGCTATTGGCTTTATAAAGCCGGCGAAGGAACGCTGCTTATAGATACGAGCGCCGGATCATGGACATATTCAACACCGCTGCCGTCGGCTGCACCGGATAATATGCCGACGGATGCGCAGGCGCAGCAGTTTGCGGCCAAAGAAATTGCCGACAGTGGCCTCAAGATCGGCTCGACAAGCGACAGCGGCGTGCTGTCTTATACCACGGATGGTGATGAAAAAATACTGCAAAAAGACGTGATATTTTATCCGACGGTTGACGGAAAGAACGTTTACGGCATATTCAGAACTACTGTCGGTATTGGTGAAGGCGGAAAAACCGTGTATTTCTCAAAGCAGTCGTTTGAACCCAAGGCCGGCGGAGAGGTCAAGCTAAAAAGCATAGACGAAGTCAAACAGAGCATTTCAAAAGGTGAGTTTATTTCAAACGCAGCAGGAGCTTCCGGCACTGCCACTATAACGGATTATGAGCTTTGCTATTACTGCGACGGTGTTGTCAAGGACGGCAAGCTGTATGTGCAGCCTGTTTATGTCTTCTCGGCAGAGATAGATAATGACGCGGGAGAAGCCGAGCACTTTGAGGTGTTCGTCGACGCGGCGTCGCAAGCGAAGTCATAATAAACTTTATCCCCCGATATCATATTAGATATCGGGGGATTTCTGCGCCCTTGCAGGTAAACGCTGTAAAGTCGGAACGTGAAGAGAAATGAATATTAAACTCAACACAAAACCGACGAATGATTAGACAGAAGAATGCTTCTTGTTGTTATAATACACAAAAATGTGTGAAATTAATATACAAAACAGAGAAAGTGCATAAATATATTGAAATAATATGCCTAAAATGCTAAAATGTTAACATGCAGTATCCGAAAGGATCGCAATCGGAATAAAACATGAAATGGGGGAGTTTAAAAATGAGAGACCTGAAGCATCTGAACTGGTTCGAGAACCTCCTGCAGGAGGCGAACAACAAGCTCATCACTCATGCTAAGAAGGAGGGGAAGGTCTGCGTCGCCTTTGTGTGCGAGAACACGCCCGAGCCGCTTATGAACCTCGGCAATGCCTTCGGCATCCGCCTGCACGCGCCGAACACGGGCTCGATGGACATAGCGACGTATTACATGACGAGCTTTCTGTGCGAAACGTCGAGGGCGCTTCTCGAGCGCGCCATCGAGGGCGGCTTCAACTTTGCCGACTGCGTCATCGCGCCGGACGGCTGCACGATGATAAATCGCTGCGTGGAGAATATGGAGCTTCTCAAGACCATGGGCGAGGGCAACGATAAGTTCTTCCATGAGTTTATGGAGATACCCCTCAAGGCCGACGATAACGGCGTCGAGCTGCTCGTTTTGCAGTGCCAAAATCATATACTCAATCCCCTGAGCGAAAACTACGGCATCGACGTTTCCGACGCAGCGATAAGAAAGGCCGTCGAGGAGCACAACCGCGTCTGCCGCGTGATAACCGAGATCGGGAACTTCCGCAAGGAATCAAGGCCGAGGATAACCGGCTATGAGTTCCACGTTCTGACGCTGGCTACATACGTTATGCCGCAGTATCTCATAATCGACAAGCTTGAGGAGACGCTTAAGGAGATAAAAACGCGCGAGCCGGAGGACAAGAAATACCGCGCAAGAATAGCGGTCGTCGGCTCCGAGGTTGATGACAGCGGCTTTATAAAGCTCATTGAGGAGACGGGCGCCTATGTCTGCGCCGACCGCTTCTGCTTCGGCTCGCTGCCCGGCAGAATGGAGATAGAACTCAACAACGAAGAGGACGCGCTTACTCAGGTTTGCCGCCACTATGTTTATAACGGCCACTGCCCGCGCATGTTCAACATGGAGAAGGTCTACGGCCGCAAGGCGTATGTAAACGATATCGCAAAGGAGTACGGCGCGGACGGCATCATATATCAGCAGATAAAGTTCTGCGACCCCTGGGCGTACGAGCGGCTTCTCGGTTCGACCATGCTGCGCGAGGATTACGGCTACCCCGTTTTGTCCGTCGACAGACCGTATAACATAAGCTCGTCCGTCGGACAGATGCGCACCCGCGTTCAGGCGTTCGTGGAAAGCATTGAGATCAAAAAGCTTCAGGGAGGTGCAAAGTAATGGCGATAGTGGTAAACGATAAAGAGCGCAAGGGCGAAAAGCGGTTGGGTGTTCTTTTTGATCAGGGCAAGGTCCGCCGCCGCCGCGAATGGCGCGGCCTGAAGGATACGCTTTATGATTACACAAGATGGCTCTATCTTCTGTCAATACTTGCACGCGTTATTATAAAGCCGCGCAATGTCAAGGCAATGTTCCGCTACAGATGGTTTGCAAACTATCTTGCCGTGCCGCACATGCTCGATAAATTCACCATCGGCCTGCGCGACGAGCCGCTGCGCATAACCCACACCGCAATGGATTTCGTCGTAAAGGACGTTGCCCAGTGCATAGATAATTCCATAAAAGGCGACCGCCGCACGGGAAACAACGTAAAATACTCGGAAAAGTGCGTGCTTTGGGACGAAAATGCGATGACGGCGGTCATGATGGGCTTCCCGACGCTCAACTGCATCCTGCGCGAGGTGCCGACGATGTTCTCGGCAAACCTCCTAAATCAGCATTCCGGCATGCACTATCTCGATGTTGCCCAGCAGTTCGGGATTCCCGGCGACGTATGCCCCATGCCGGAGGCGGAGCTCGGCGTTTCGATAGACGATGACTTCCCGGTGCTCGGCAAGTGCGCGGTGCAGGTGAACACGACCTGCGACGGCTCACTTATGGGCAACGGGCTCATAGCAAAGCGCCTTGAGCGCGAGTACGGCATACCGACCTTCCAGCTCGTAGCGCCCATGCGCCACACGCAGGAGGATGTTCAGAAGTATGCCGCCAACGATGTCAAGGCCGCCATAAAGTTCATTGAAGAGCAGACAGGCGAGAAGTGGGACTGGAATGCGTATTTCGAATGTGCAAAGCGCGTCAATAACACGACCCGCAACCGTGTAAGCTGGCTCGAGGTCAACAGCACGCCTTATCCGCAGTTTGTCGGCGCCGTGTTCTCGCTGTATAACGACACAAACTACATGGGCAACTGCGGCCGCTATCCCGCTTTCGTCGAGATCGACAAGAAGGTCATGAAGCTCGTTCGGCAGGGCTATAAGAATAAGACCATGATGGCGCCGGAATACCGCCACAGATGCATCGTCTGGGGCGTTCAGCCGCAGTATATCATCGATATGCTCTACTGGATGATCCAGTGCTGGGGCGTAGTTCCTCTGACGGATATGCTCTCTATGGTCATAAGCGAGGAGATAGCCGAAGAGGATACGCCCGAAAACCGCGAGCAGGCTTATTATGATATGGCATGGCTTACTATGAATATGATCATGCGCAACCACACCCACGGCGGCTACAAGGTGCTTGTCGACGAGCTTTGGGAGTACTGCGAGAAAATGAACGCCGACATGGTCATGATGTGGGAGCACATGTCCTGCAAGGCACTGACCGGCATGCACGGCCAGTTCGAGGAGCAGGCGAGAGAGCGCGGCATACATCTTGTGTGGGTCTGCCACGATCTTGCCGATCCGCGAGTCTACACCCGCCAGGCTATCCGCGACCAGTTCAATCAGTACATGCGCACCGTTATGCGTGAAGAGCCGATAGATCCGACAATCGAGATCCTGCCGGATGAGCACGCATGGTAAGGAGGAGAAACGATATGTCAAAACTTAAAATGCTGCCCCTTAAAATGCTCGGCGGCGGAGCGGGGCTTTTCGCCGTGACGTTTGCAATATACTTCTTTAACCTCGATATGAAATTCCTCGCCTACTGCGTAGAGCCCATCCTGCTATGGAACTACGACAGGATCCCCCGCAAGCAGTATGTATAAATATGTATGAGCAAAAGCTCTCCCGTCTTGGATGGGAGAGCTTTTGCAATAGGCGTGACAGTCCGCCGACGCTGCGGATGCTACGACAAAAATGCATTTGGCCGTAACAGGAAAAAGCACGAAAAAACCATTGAAAACACAGGTTTTTAAAAAAGAAAAGTCTCGTGTTACGCATGTTACGGTAGATTTATATAAATTGCAAGAAAAAAATAAAAATACTGAAGTTATAGAAAAGTACCGTAACATGCGTAAACATGCGTAACCGCAAGCAGTATGTATAAAGCACGACCCCTCCGGTCATTTGACCGGAGGGGTTATTAAATGCCCTATTTCTGCGCGTCTATCAGTAAGCTTGTGCGCACGGTCTCGCCGGAGCTGCTTTTGCCCTCGACGATCAGGCAGTAGACGGGGAAGGCGTAGGTCTTGCCCCTGTGCGCCCAGCCGTCGGCGTAGTAGATGAGCTTGCAGGCGATTATCCTTGCGCCGCTGTCAATTTCGCATAGCTCACCGACATAGTCCTTCGCCTCAATGTCGGCAGCGATATCCTCGCGGCTTTTGAGTTCTGCGTCGGATGCATTGCCGAGCGGGTTTACAAGATAATACACAGAGATTATCTCGCCCTCAAGGCTCACATTGATGCTTATCCTGTAACGTCCCGAAACCGTTTTTCCGTCGATATAGGGGTAAAAGAAAACGGAATACTCGCTGAGCCCGTACACACCGTCGGCGTTAGTGCCCTCCTGCTTTGCGACCTTGATATTCTCGACATCATTCGTCCACAGCCCGTTTTCGAAAACAAAACGCTTTGCGATCCCGACGGCCTCATCTTCGCTGACAGGATCTTCGACCGCGGCGCGGGAATTATTAAGCTTAAAAAGCGACCAGTACATGGTATCGGGCTCAATATCGATACTGTATCCTTTTAAAGTGCACCTTTCGCCGCGTTTTAAGCGCTCCTTGGTATCGGACGGCATCTCAGCTCCGAGGCAGCGCTCTATCTGCTGAACTGAACGCTCAAAGCTCATGTCGAGCTCATACAGCTTTGCCGTTTCGCCTTCGGCCTCGACCTCAACGTCATCGGGCAGATACAGGCCGTCGATGGTGCTCTCGCCGCCGGGGTAGCTGAATTCGGGGTATACGGGGAACTGCGCCGAGCTCAGCATTTTTGCGGCAAAAACACCGACGATCACAAGTGTAAGCATCGCAGCTATCGCACCGAGGCGGCGCAGCGGGAATGCGGGCTTTGCCTCCGCAAGCGGTATTTTCTCTTGCGCATCGTCACATGCGCTGAGGATGTCATCCAAAGCGTCGGGAGCCGCGTGCGAGACCGAGGAGCGCAGCCAGGCTTCAAGGTTTTTGCTGTTCATACGCCTTTCACCTCCATTGCAGACGCGAGCTTCTTCAGAGCCCGCGAGTATTTGGAAAGCACCGTCGCAGTCGGCATGTCGAGTATGGCCGCGATCTCGCGGTGCTTTAATCCGGCGACCGCGTGCAGCATCACGATCTGCTGCTCTGTATCGGAAAGGATCTTCAGCGCCGCCCGAAGCAGAATGCGCTCATCGGGGCTGACCGTGTTCTTCGCGGCAAGATAGCGTTCCCAGTCCTCATCCGCTATATCCGACTGCCGTCCGGCCTTTCTAATCCGCATTCGCGCAAGATTTTTGGCAATGGTCATGATCCACGCCATCGGCTTACCTCTTGCCTTGTATTGGCCTGCCGAGGAAAACACCGCAAGATATGTGTCGTGCAGTATATCCTCCGCGTCGGCGGGAGAGGAGCAGCACATGCTCATCGCAAAGCCGAACACCGCGGCATGCGTGCGCTCATACAGCTCACCCAGTGCGGCCTTATCGCCGCGGGCAATTTGCGCAAG
>CALBGG010000035.1 GCA_937893605.1 uncultured Clostridia bacterium | reverse complement strand
GCAAACTCAATGCCTGCCTTGAGGGTGACGATCATGCCTTCCCAAACGTCCTTCTGCTCCTGGGTGATATAGTCGTAATGCTCGATGCCGTCCAGCTTGGCCTGGATATCTTCGATCATCTGCTTGTAGCCGGTCGCCAGGACCTTGGAGTAATGAGGCATATGGCTTGCGGTGGAGACTATGCGGGAGCCGATGGTGATAAGGCCGTTGTCGGAAGCCTTCTTCATGTCGTCGGGGAGCTTGCTGTCGATGATCTCGCGGAAAGAACGGCCTTCCCACTGCTTGAGAATGCCTATCAGCTCTTCCTTGTCGCCGGGATCGCCCCATGCCAGCTTATCGGTGCTGCGGGTGTCGAAAGTGTCGATGTCCTCAAGTATCCATTTGGAGCCCCACTCGGGGTATACAGGGACGGAACGGTATCTCTCACCGTGATCACCGACGAAGATGGACTGGGGGTTGATGAATATCTTCATGTTCTTCAGAAGATACTCGAGCAGATGCGCCTTGCGTGAGACCGGTGACTCTACAGAGGGCATTTCATAAAACTTGGTTACGAGACGTGCACGGTCCAGGGAAATAGATGGTGCAGTATTGCGCAGACGTGCTTTCAAAAATTCAACTTTTTCGCTTGCCATTGCATTTTCTCCTTTTTGAAATATATTTCAGCGGTTATCCGCTTTATTTGACTGGGTTTATTCGTCCTTCATGTTCTCATTATTGTAGAAGCATTTCTTGCCCACGGGCAGCAGCACCTCGTTGGCAACGTCCACAAGCGAGAACATATGCTCGGCACTGGGCTCCTCAACATCGTTGAGCGGGTACTCGCGGTCAAGTATCTTATATTTGTTTATGCCCAGCTTGTGATATGCCAGCAGCTCATAGCGCTTGACGTTCGGCAGATCCTTTATGAATTCCGCCGTCGCACGGATGTTCTCTTCGGAATCGTTCCATCCGGGGACGACCGGCGTACGTACGCATATCTCGATGCCGTGCTGGCTTATCTTTTCAAGGTTCGCGAGGATCCGTTCGTTTGTCTGCCCGGTAATTTTGCGGTGCATCTCCGGATCCATCTGCTTGAGGTCAAAATAAATGAAGTCTATGTAATCAAGGCATGGCTTGAACTTCTCATAGTCTCCGCAGCCGCAGGACTCGATCGCTACGTTGATGCGGTACTGGCGGCACTTCTTGCACACCGCAAGCAGAAACTCAGGCTGCATCAGCGCTTCACCGCCGGAGAAGGTCACGCCGCCGCCGGAGTGCTGGAAGTAATAACGATCCTGATATATTTTCTTGAAAAGCTCGTCAACTGTGTAATCCTCGCCGAAGAGCTTTCTCGCCTCGGTGGGGCACATACGCGCACAGGCTCCGCAGCCGGTGCATTTTTTGCGGTCATAATGCAGGGAACCGTCCTCTCCGAGCGTGACCGCGCCGCTTTTGCACATCTTCGCGCAGAAGCCGCAGCCCATGCATTTCGCAGCGTTGAGGGAGACCTCGGGGTAGAAGTGGATAGACTCCGGATTGGCGCACCAGAGGCAGTGCAGACCGCAGCCCTTGAAAAAGACTGTGGTGCGCATCCCTCGGCCGTCATGAATGGAGCACTTCTGAATGTTTATTATTCTCCCAGTCAATTCTTCCATATCAACCTACCATCCATTTTTATTTAAATTCGAAAAATGCTTGCAATCGTGATAATAATTTATTATTATTAATGTGCCCACAGAGAGCACGGCATCTCTGAAGAATTTGGTGATGATCACCAAGGCTTGACTGTCAAAGAAACTATATATCCTTTTAACGCGTAGGATTATTTGTGGAAACATACCAATCCATTGATATTATATTAGCAGAGCATTCACATTAAGTCGAACAAATTATTTTCATAGCCGCGATAAAATTCATTCATGATCCCGTGACGATAAAAAATTTTCACTAGATTTTCCGAAATTCCGGTGTTTGAGCGGAATAAAATATGAAAAATTTTTTAACGCAAGCTGATAAACAGTAAGGAGTGGAGCTATGGATACAAATAAATATCAGATTTTTCTGAAAGTCCTGGAGCACAGGAGCTTTTCAAAGGCAGCGGCAGAGCTTGGCTACACGCAGTCGGCAGTCAGCCATTCTATTGCCGTGATGGAGAAGGAGTTCGGTTTTCAGCTGCTCAACAGGAAGGACAACAAGATATCCCTCACAAGAGCCGGCATTGACCTTCTGCCGCATATCCGCAATGTGGCAAGCGCGCAGGACGAACTTGACCTCTCACTTCAGTCGTACCGCGGCATTGAATCCGGTACGCTGTGCATCGCGTCTATCATGAGCCTGCCGATGCAGTTTTTCACCGAGCTTTTCAGGCGCTTCCACGAAAAGTACCCTGCGGTCCATATCGTCTGTATTGACGGGAACTATGAGGAGCTTGAGGAAATGCTCAGCGGAGGACGGGTGGATTTCGGCTTCACATCGGTCACAAGTTCTCTGCCGTTTGAATATGTCCCGCTCGTGCGCGACAGGCTTATGGCAGTTTTCCCAGCGAATCACCCCCTCTGCGCAAAAGAGACTGTCGAACTGAGCGATCTTGAATACTATGATTTCATCATGCCCGGCGAAGGCCCCAACCATCAGATCGGCGAGCTTATCCGCAAATACGGGCTGAAGCTCAATTCGCCCTATTCGGTAAGCGATGATAACTTCACCGTTAAAATGGTCTCGGACGGGCTCGGCGTCAGTATCCTGCCGGAAATGAGCTTCAAAAATTATCTTGATCTTCCCATTGAATCCCGGGAGCTCAGGGAAAAGCCGTACAGGAATATTGGTATAATCTACCGGCATTGGGATCAGCTCTCTCCCCTGAGCAGAATACTCATAAACGAAGCCAAGGACTTCTTTTCAAAGCTCAGCCCGAATAACTCGGTCTCGCATCTGCCGTGGTTCAGTGAGCTGGACTACAGCAGGAAAAATCAGGGAAGCAATTAAACGGAGGATATTAAAATAATGGATTATCATTTCAACACATATAACGGGCGGAACTCGACCCCGGCGGATATAATGCAGTATTACGCAAACATCGTCCCTTTCCTCGGCGTGGTCCTCGGCGACACGTATGAGATAGCTCTGCTCGACTGCCGCTCAAAGCAGCTTGTCGCCATAGCCAACGGGCACATAAGCGGAAGAACGGTCGGCGCACCGATGACCAATCTCGCCTGTCAGATTGTTGAAAAGGGAGACTGGAGGCATTCGGACTATATAGCCAACTATTCCGGCGTATCGTCGGATGGCACCCCCCTGCGTTCATCCTCTTATTATATTAAGTACGATAACGAGCTGCTTGGGATGCTCTGCATAAATATTGACATTTCGGCATACACGCATATAAGCGAGCTTGCGCTGAAGCTCGGCGGGATCGTCCCCAATCATGCCGAGCAGGCCAGTGAAATATTTGTGGACGGCGTGTCGAACAGCGTCAATCAGGTGTTGGCAGAGCTGTATGGAGAGAATATACCGCAGCACTTCTCCATGGACGAGCGCACGAACATACTGCGCATACTCAGTGACAGGAAAATTTTCCTCATAAAGGGCGCCGTTCCTCGCGTCGCAAGGATGCTCGGATGCAGCGAACCCACCGTGTACCGCGGAATAAAATCCTGCGAAGCAATGAACTGACCCCCGGTCACAACTGGGCTGAAGTTGGAAAGGAAACGGCTCGGAGCAGCACGAGTGCTTTTTGACACAGCACATAAAAACCGCCGCAAGCGAAATGACGCTTGCGGCGGTATGGTACGCCCGACGGGATTCGAACCCACGACCTTCAGAGTCGGAGTCTGACGCTCTATCCGGCTGAGCTACGGGCGCATTTGCATTTAAATGCTCAAATATTATAACAAATCGCGCCGCCGGTGTAAAGCAATAATTTTCGACGGCTCTTGACGCAAGGGGCAAAAAATGCTACTGTGTTCCGGGTGATGAAAATGGAATCATGGGATGCATATGATATCAACAGAATACCGACCGGCAAAAGCGTTATCCGTGGAGAAAAGCACCCTGAGGGGCTTTACCACATGGTCGTTCACATTGCGATTTTTAACAGCGAGGGAAAGCTGCTTATCCAGCAGCGCTGCACGCAGAAGCCTACCTTCCCGGAAAAATGGGATGTCACTGTCGGCGGCAGCGCGCTGTGCGGCGAGACAAGCCAGATGGCCATGCGGCGCGAGCTGCGCGAGGAGCTCGCGCTGGACATAGACTTTTCCGATATTCGCCCGCGCCTTACGGTGAATTTCGAGGACGGCTTCGATGATTACTACATCATTACAAAAGACGTTGAACTAAGTCAACTGCGCTTTCAGCCCGAGGAGGTCATGGACGCACGCTGGGCGACGCTCGAGGAGGTCTGCGCGATGATAGACTCGGGTGAGTTCATACCGTTCATGAAGAGCTTCATCGCCTTACTGTTCGAAATGCGCACCGGCGTAGACAATCTTCTTTTTTAGCGGCGCATTGATGCAGCTATGGATGCCCTTATTGCGGTAACCCGGTGTCGAGGCCGCGCCGTTCAATGGCAAATGCCCATTGTCTTTCATGTTAATTATATGCGCTCCCAGTCTTGTATTCTGCGATGATTGTTGGTTTCAAACTTGTCGAGCCGTCTACCTGTAACTGAGACGCTCTTTCTTCATGGTTTCAACAACCGCTTTCTTAAACTCTGGTGTGTATCGTTTGTTCGGTACTCCACTTGCCATAGAAAACACCCCATTTATCAGTACAAGTATTTTATCATACTTGTCTAACAAATGGGGTGCTGTTCAAAAAATGCTCTTGGTTATCTTATTATAACGCTTATTCCATAGTACCGAGGTCTTCGGCAACTGTGAAGTCTGCATCAGTGCATGCGCGGATATCATCAACCGTGTAGCCTTCTGCAATTTCCTTGAGCAGCAGGCCGTCGGGCGTAACCTGGAAATATGCTCGCTCGGTCACGATATCGGTAACGCACTTTGCGCCGGTGAGCGGCAGAGTGCACTTTTTAAGTATCTTGGAAGCTCCGGATTTTTCGCAGTGGTCGGTGGTAACTACAATTCTTTTTACACCTGCGCACAGATCCATTGCGCCTCCCATTCCGGGAATTACCTTACCGGGAATTATCCAGTTTGCTATATTGCCCTCACAGTCGACCTGTAATGTGCCTAAAACAGTGGCGTCTACATGGCCGCCGCGGATAAGACCGAAGGACATATCATGCGGAACAACGCTGCCGCCCTTTATGATTGTGGTGGGCTGGCCGCCGGCGTCGATGCAATCAGGGTCAGCATCCTCCCATTTGGGAGTGGGACCGCAGCCGACAATACCTATCTCGGCCTCAAGCCAAAGGTCTACGCCTTCGGGCAGGTAGTTCACGCACATGGTGGGAACGCCGATGCCCAGGTTAACAAGATCGCCGTCCTTAAAGAACTTAGCGGTACGCGATGCTATAAGAGCACGTCCAGTCAGTGCCATATCACTTTCCTCCTTCTGCTGCTTTTGCTTCAGCTTTTGCTTTTGCTCTCTGCCACATCGGGCAGAAGGGCTTCTTTTCGCCCTTGCGGACATAGATCATATCTACAACAGGCGCGGGAACGTCTATCTCGTCAGGATCAATTCCGCCGACCTCGACAAGCTCTTCGACCTCGCAGATAACGGTGTCTGCCGCAAAGGCCATGGTATTGCTTATCGCGCCGCTGGTCTTGTCGAAGTGGATATTGCCGGCAGTATCGCCCTTTGTTGCCTTAATGAGAGCCACATCGCCGCGGATGGGCATTTCAAGAAGATAGTCCTTTCCGTTAAGATTGAGGATCTGCTTGCCTTCAGCTACCGCAGTGCCTACTCCGGTGGGTGTCAGGCAGCCTCCGAGCCCATAGCCGCCGCAGCGGATGCGCTCTGTAAATGTACCCTGGGGGATAAACTCAATCTCCAGTTCTCCGGCAACATACTGCTCCTTTGCCACGGGATTGAGACCTATATGAGTGGTGAGCAGCTTTTTGATCTGGTGATTGACTATCATTCTTCCAAGTCCCTGGTCGGGCATACCGCCGGAAACGCCGACTGCGGTTATGTCCTTGACGCCCTTTTCGATAAGTCCGGTTATTATCTCTTCAGCGGAGTTCTCGCCATGCCAGTCCGCAAACAGAACAGTCTGACCGTCTTTAAAGGCGTCTAAGGCCTGATTCAATTCTACAACTTTATTTTTCAATTGACTTCCACCTTTCATTATTAATTTATAATTTTAAGCTTTATCCGTTGCTTTGTCCTTCAGCCAGGGCTCGCTCAGAGGAAATACGGTTCTTCCAAAGCTGGAATTGAGCTGTATGGCGCTTGCTACATAAATGCCGAGAGTGCCAGCTATTGCAAGGCATATAGCTACTATGGGCTTTACTATCGCTGCCGCGTCACCCAAAAGATACATATCGTTCAGGATAACTCCGATAAGTGCAATATCGGTGAAAACAACGGCAGTTGAGAAGGGCTTGTTTGCGGTCTTAAGGTATCCCGGTGTCCAAAGAATAAGCGCTATTGTACACGCCAGCCAGCCAAAGCCCTCGACCATGGTATTGTACGGCGTCTGCCATACAAACAGGCAAAGGTACTTGGAAAAGCTGCTGATTGCGCCCGTCAGCATAAAGAAGCCCTGGAAGAACAGAAATACATTACCGCCAAGCTGTACTCCATGGTCAATTTCCTTGCTGGCAACGATTATCTGCACAACAAAGCCGCCCAAAAGCCAACAACCGAGCAGGAAAAGTCCTTCGCCAGGAACAAGGCCGGCAAACACGGCCGTGAAGGTATAGCAGGCCACGGCAAATGCGACAAGGCCGGCCGGGGTCGGTGATGCTGCATGATGTTCCATTGATTTTTCTCCTTATATTTTTACTTGCCTTCGAATACAGCCTTGCGCTTCTCGATAAAGGCCTTGCAGCCTTCCTGGAAGTCCATGGATGCGGCGCATTCACGCTGAGTGGGAACCTCTGTCTCATCAAGCCACTTCTTGTAGTCGGCATAGCAGGTGTCATAAACCTGCTTTTTAATGTTTTTGTAGGAAAGCAGGGGGCCTGCGGCCAGCTTGTGAGCAAACTTCATGGTTACTTCGTCAAGCTCTTCCGGAGTGGTGACCTTATAGGCGAGGCCGAGAGCCTTTGCTTCCTCAGCACCTACAGGGCGACCGGTGGCGGCAAGCTCCATTGCACGATTGACACCGATGCTCTTTGCCAGCAGATAAGTTGCGCCGGTATCGGGAACAAGACCAAGATTTACGAATGCAAGAATGAACTTTGCATTGTCCGCGCAGATCATGAAATCGCCGCCGAGTGCAAGGCTGACGCCTGCGCCCGCAGCAGCGCCGCTGACGGAGGTGATGACCATTTTGCTCATCTTCTTAAGACCGTCGGCAACTGTTCCGACCTTGGAGATAAGGCCGTCCATATTGACCTCGCCGCCTGCCTGGATAAGCTTATAGAAATAACCGATATCACCGCCGGCGGAGAACGCTCTCGCGAGGCCCTTAATGACAACGACCTTGACTGCGGGATCCTTTTCCGCGGCATCGACGACATACATAAGCTCATCAGCCATCTGCTCGTCAATAGCGTTGAGGTTTTTGGGGTAGTTCATCGTGATGACGGCTATCCCGTCCTCAACCTTGTAAATAAGTTTCTGCAGTTCCATGGATATTCCTCCTATTAAAATATTTTATCTTTACCGGGCTCGTACTGCCCGGCTGTTTACTCACAGACCCTTCCGTGCTTTTATTTCCGCTATTATTGCGGGAATAAGCTTGGAATAGTCGGCTACCGCTCCGTAATTGGAAACATCCCAAATAGGCGCTTCGGCAAAATTATTAATACTCATGATGCATTTGGCCTTCTGCATACCGGCCAAATATTGCACGGAGCCGGAAATGCCTACATTAAGTATGAAATCGGGCTTTACCGTAGTTCCCGACTGGCCGATCTGCTTTTCGTGCGGAAGCCAGCCGTTATCAACAAGCGGACGCGAAGACGCCAGTTCGCCTCCCAAAAGATTTGCAAGCTCTCTGAGCTGTTCCAGGTCATCCTTGCTTTTTATTCCTCGGCCGCCGGCAACTATGACGCTGCTTTCGGCTATGGGGCAGCCCTCAAAAACTCTCTTTTCGCTTCCGATAACGGTATAGCAGTCGTCGGCCTCGACATCGACCTTTTCGGTGATGAGCACTCCCTTTGCGCCCATGTCGGGCTTAAAGGGCTCAAACACCTTGGGGTGCACAGTGACCATCTGAGGACGCTTTTCCCTGATACAGATATGAGACAGAATATTTCCTCCGAAATTGGGAGTCGTTTGTACGAACACTCCGTCCTCATCAATATCAAGGTCTATTGCATCGGCAGTAAGTCCGGTAAGCAGCTCGCACATAACGCGGGGCGCGAGATCTCGCCCAAGAGGGCTTGCGGGAAACAGAAAAATTGAGGGTCTGTATTTATTGCAGATATCTGTGAGTGCTCTTGCATAGGGGCGGGCACTGTAGAATTTGAGATTGTCATTTTCAACAGCTATGACTTTTTCGGCTCCGTAGGCGAACAGGGTATCGGCCAACCGTTCTACATCGTCTCCCAAAACCACTGCCGTTACATCATCTCTGCCTCCAAGCTTTGCTTTGAGGTCATGAGATTTCGCCAGCAGCTCGAAGACGGTTTCGGAGAGATTGCCGTCTTCCTGCTCGGCATATACCCAAATGCCGGTATAGTTTTCATTGCTCATACTAAAACCTCCTGTTATGCTTATATGATTTTTTCTGCTTCAAGCGTGTCGACTATGGCTTTTGCCATTGCTTCGGCATCTCCGCGGAAGTATTTGGTTTCAGCCATACGCTTGGGAGGTTCAAATATTTTTTTGTTGGATGACGGCGAGCCGGCGGCTCCGATCATATCCTCCCTGCAGTTGAGGTCTTTGGCATTCCACACAACACGAGGCTTTTTCAACGCCTTCATTATATTCAAAGGCGTGGGGTATCTTGGAGAGTTGATCTCACTGCAAACAGTAATGAGCGCAGGGAGCTTGACCTTAACGGTTTCATACCTGTCGGGGAGCAAACGGCGGCATATGGCGCATCCATCCTCGATCGTCACATGCTCGACAAGCGTCACCTGCGGAATGTCGAGAAAAGCCGCAATGATCGGGCCTGTCTGCGCCGTTTCCGCATCTGTGGCGTGCCTGCCGCATATGATAAGATCGTAATCGCCTATCTTCGCCGCAGCCTTCGCCAAGGGATATCCTGTTGCAAGGGTATCAGCACCGCCGAGAGCTCGATCGCTTATAAGAACAGACTCATCGCATCCCATAGCCAGTGCTTTTTTAAGAACATCGTCGGCCTGAGGCGGCCCCATGCTTACCGCAATGACCGTTCCTCCGACCTGTTCCTTGAGTTCGAGGGCAGTCTCAACTCCGTTTGCATCAAGCGGGTTTATAATGCTCTGTACGCCGTCTCTCATCAAATTGCCTGTTTTGGGATCAAGCTTTACATCGTCGGTATCGGGTACCTGCTTTACAAACACTAAAATCTTCATATTTTTCTCTCCGGGTCTTCGAAATTAACTATTTTTTTGCAAGAACAGTGCCGCTGACAATCATGCGCAATATCTCCGTGCTGCCTTCCATAACGGACCACACTCTGATATCGCGAAGCAGGCGCTCGATATCATACTCCTTGCTCATTCCGTTCCCGCCGAAGACCGCCTGAGCCTGTATGCATATTTGTGTTCCCTTTTCGGTTGCAAATAGCTTTGCCGCAGCGGCATCCAGTGTGCAGCGTCCGCCGGCATCCTTGGTAGTTGCCGCTTCATACGCCAGCAGCTCCATAGCCTTTATCTCGGCATACATATCGGCAAAGCGGAATGCCAAGCCCTGGAACGCTTTGATAGGCTTGCCGAAAGCCTTTCTCTCATTGGCATAATCCCTGGCCAGATCCATCGCATGCTGGCAGATGCCGGCACACACAGCCGCTGCACTGATGCGGCCGATATCAAGCGTCTGCATGGCCATCTTGAAGCCTTTGCCGCGAACGCCGAGAAGCGCATCCTTGGGAAGCTTTATGTTGTCGAAAGCCAGCTCGCAGGTTGCCGACCCGCGAACGCCCATCTTTTCCTCGAATTTGCCGACGGCCAGTCCTTCGACGTCCTTGGACATGATAAAGGCCGAGATGCCGTTTGTGCCCTGATCGGGGTCGGTCATTGCAAGAATAATGTAGTAATCAGCAACACCGGAGTTCGTGATCCACGCCTTGCCACCGTTAAGCACCCAGCCATCCTCGGTTTCTGCGGCAATTGATTTGATGCCGGCTGCATCGGAGCCAGCACTTGCCTCTGTCAGACCGAACGCGAATATCTTACCCGAAACGGCGAGAGGCATGTATTTCTGGCGCTGCTCCTCTGTTCCGTTTTCGAGAATAAGATTTGATGCAAGCCAATGCCCGCCCATAAAGGTTGCTATGCTGGCACTTCCCTTTGCAAATTCCTGAGCGATGATAGTCGTGTCGACTATACCGCCGCCGCTGCCGCCGTACTGCTCGGGGATGTTTGCGCCCATAAAGCCGGCTTCGGTTATTTTTTTGCACAGATCCCAATCAAAACCGTTTTCGTCCATCCACTTGTCTCTGGGCGCGATTTCTTTTTGAGTGAATTCCCGTGCTACATCCTGCAGCATTTTCTGCTCTTCCGTTAATTTGATAAGCATTTTGTTCCTCCTTATAATTTTTATAACAGTTTTGTTGCATATCTGTTATATTGTGGCTATATTTCGAAAAATGTCGATTTAATTCTCCGAAAAAATTATACGAAGCTCTAAATCTGTCTTGATTTATGATTCAAATATAGCATGTAATTTGCTGTACGTCAATTTAATAACCAAGTTTCGAGGTAACTTTGTATGATTGTTCAATTCGAAAAAGATTGTTATACTTAAAACAATAACACAAATTTAATTTAATTCGCCGGCGTGTTGACACAGATGCGTATTTCTGTTATAATTCCGCACAAGGAGTTAATATTCAACAATAAACAACAGTAAAACTAAGCACTTACATTCGGAGAAAATCAAACAATGGCCGGAAAAAAAGAAGAAAAATTAATTAAGTATATATCGGCATTGCCTGCCGGCACGAGAGTTTCGGTGCGTAATCTTGCCAAGGATAACGGAGTAAGCGAAGGGACGGCTTACAAGGCTATAAAAACAGCCGAAAAATTGAGGCTTGTCGAAACGAAACTTCGTTCCGGCACGGTGAGGCTTAAAACAGCCGTACCGTCTGAAAAGAAAACCGTCAGGCTCTCTCAGCTCACGGGAAATTTAGGTCTTGTCGTTCTGGAAGGCGAGGAATTTACCGAC
>CALBGG010000034.1 GCA_937893605.1 uncultured Clostridia bacterium | reverse complement strand
CCTACGCGAAAACGCACGATACCGCAAACGACACATCCTTTGTCGTAAACGTCATTAACCCGACGGAAGGGAAGATACGCTCCTTCTGCTACGGCGCGGGCTACGACCGCGAGATAACTATCCCGACAAGCGAGTCATAATAAGAAAAAATCCCACGGGGAAACCCGTGGGATTTTTTCAGAGGCGCACCAAGGCTCTGTCAATACATTTATTGCGGCTGCCCGGCATCGTGATTGCCGACTGCCTCAAAAGGAATAGTCGGTCAGCTCCCCGCCGGCGGCGAGCACGGCGGCTCGCGCAAGCACGAGCGTCGGGTCTATGTGCGGATAATGCAGATCGTACATCTCAAACGCCGGAGGAAGCTCCGTGCAGCCGAGGATCAGCGTCTGCGCGCCGCGATCCAAAAGCTCCTGCGCGGCCTTCTCAAAGCCGCCCGTGTCGAAATCGCGCCGCCCGGCCTTTACGCCGCTGTATGTAAGCTGCATGACGGCGGCCTGCGCCGCGGGAGAGGGCGTGAGCAGCCGGATACCGCTGCCCTCAAAGCAGCGTTCGTAAATGCCGCTTTGCACAGTGCCGTCGGTCGCAAGAAGCCCGGCGCATTTTACGCCCTTGAGCCTGAGCTCCTGCGCCGTGAGCTTTATCATATGCAGAACGGGGATATCCACCGCCGCGCACACCGCGTCATAAAAGCCGTGCGCCGTGTTGCACGGCATGGCTATGAGCTCCGCTCCCGCCGCGGCAAGCCGCCTTGCGCTGAGAGTAAGCTGCTCCGTGGGGTCTTCTCCGCCGTGAATGAGCGCCTCGGTGCGGTCCGGAATGCCCGTATTGCTGTCAATAATGATGTGCAGATGCTCCTGATCGCTTGCAGCTTTTGTAGAGACTATTATTTTGTTGAACAGGTCGGCGGTCGCGGCCGGCCCCATGCCGCCGAGAATGCCGATTATCTTTTTAGCCATATTGTGTACAGAAAATGTAGTGAAACACATATAAAATGCGTTTCGGACGGGATCCCAACTTGAAAGCGTAAAATCAAGAAAGCCCTGAAATCTCAATGACTTCAGGGCTTATCTTGGAGCTGCTGGGCAGATTCGAACTGCCGACCTCATCCTTACCAAGGATGCGCTCTACCTACTGAGCTACAGCAGCAAAGCTGATGCCCCTTTTTCAAGGGGCATCGGTGGCGACCGAGAAGGGACTTGAACCCTCGACCTCCGGCGTGACAGGCCGGCGTTCTAACCGACTGAACCACTCGGCCACGGCTCAGTTAATATAACAGATTTTCAGCCTCTTGTCAATGATTTTTGAAAAATTTTTTTATTTATCTTTTCGACTTTGGCTTTTTCCTTGCCGACTTCGACTTCTTCGCCGCTTCCTTTGCGGCCTTGCGGTCGGCAGCCTTCTTTTCCTTGAGCTTCTGCTTGGTTTTTATCTCAACTATCACGAAATACGCGATAACGCCGAGAAACAAAAACGCAGCATACATATACCACGGCATATTTCATCCCTCCAGTAAATTTAATATACATTAAAACGCAGCTTCGGTCAAGATGACAAAAAGCTGTGGACAAGCTCGCGCACAGTGAGCTATAATATAAGGTATCATATTTCCAAAAAGGAAGGTAATGATGAAAAAGAATCTGAGATTTATGATCGCCCTGTGGCTGGGCAAGCTCGCAATGTGGCTGCAAAAGCTTTTGGGCATGAACGCGAGCTATTTTCCCGGAAAGCTTGCAATAAAGCTCTGCCCGGATTTTCTCGGCAGGATAGATAAGCCGAAGACCATAATAACCGTCACCGGCACGAACGGCAAGACGACCTGCTGCAACATGATACTCGATGTTCTGCATGACGCGGGCTTTAAGGTGCTCGACAACAGAGCAGGCTCGAACACAGACGCGGGCATTGCGACATCGCTCATTTCCGGCAGCACTATAGGCGGGAAAGCGAAGTTTGAGTATGCCGTGCTCGAGGTCGATGAGCGCAGCTCGCAGAAGATATACAAGTACGTCCACCCCGACTACGCCGTGTGCACTAACCTCTTCCGCGACTCTATCCAGCGCAACGCGCACCCGGAGTTCATATTCTCCTTTATTGATTCGGCTCTGCCGGACGATACGCATATGATCTTAAACGCCGACGATCCCATAAGCAGTCAGCTTAAAAAGGACAACAAGCGCAGCTATTTCTCCATAGGCCGCCTGCCGAGCGACAGGGACGAGTGCGTCAATATAATAAACGACATGCGTGCATGCCCCCGCTGCGGCGGCAAGCTCGAATACGAGTATGTCCGCTATCACCATATCGGCAAAATGCGCTGCCCCGGCTGCGGCTTTGCCTCGCCCGAGCCGGATTATCTCGCATCTCCCGACTATGAAAAGCGCTGTATCGTCATACACTCGGCAAAGGGCGACGAGGAGTACCCGCTCATTAACGACAGCGTGTTTAATACCTACAATCAGGTCACCGTCGTTGCGCTCCTGCGCGAGCTCGGCCTTCCAGCCGAGGATATCGCAAAGAGCTTTTCGCACATGAGCATCGTAAAGTCCCGCTACACGAACGTGAAGAAAAACGGCGTCGAGGTCGTGACGAATATGACCAAGGGTCAGAATCCCGTCGCGTGCTCCATCGTTTTCGACTATATCCGCTCCGAGCCCGGAGTTAAAGAGGTCATCGTCATGCTCGATGATAAGACGTATAAGAAAACGACCGAGATCGTCACCTGGGTGTACGATGCGGACTTTGAATTTTTGAACGATCCGAGCATAAAGCGCATCGTTGTCGGCGGCGTCAGGCTGCATGACTATCATCTGCGCCTGCTGCTGGCCGGTGTTCCGGAGGAGAAGATACGCTGCGTAGAGCAGGAGACCGATGCCCCGGCCGAGCTTGAGCTTGAAGGCACCGACAAGGTGTTTATTCTGCACGATCTGACAACGCCGCAGCTGACACGTCAGGTGCGCGACGGCATACTTGCACGCCTTGAGGGAAAGGAGGCGCAGGAATGAAGATAGAGGTTCTGTTTCCCGAATTTGCAAATCTCTTCGGCGACTGCTGGAACTGGCGTTATCTTGCCCGCTGCATGCCGGAGGCCGAAATGATAGAGACAGGGTATGGCGATGAGCCGCGCTTTGTCTCCGAAAAGGTCGACATGATAATAATGGGCGCGATGACCGAGCACGGGCAGGAGCTTGCCATAAAAAAGCTCATGCCTTACCGTGACCGACTCAGACAGCTGATAGATTCGGGCGTTGTGTTTTTAATGACGGCAAATGCCGGTGAGGTCTTCTGCGAGTATATCGAAAATGAGGACGGCAGCCGTATTGCCGGACTCGGGCTCGTGCCGCTGCACGCAAAGCGCGATATGATGCACAGGTTCAATTCCACGCAGCTGTGCATCTTTGAGGATATGGAGCTCGTCGGCTTCAAGGCGGAGTTTTCGCAGCTTTACGGCGATAATTCGGCCATTTATTTTGCCGAGACCAAATACGGCATCGGCATAAACAAAAAATCGAAGCTCGAGGGCGTGAGGATAAAGAATTACTTCTCGACCTCGATGGTCGGACCGTTTATCATGATGAACCCGCCGTTTGTGAAATATCTCATGACGCTTTTGGGCGTAAAGAAGCCGGAGCTTCTTTTTGAGGAGACGAATATGGCCGCCTATGAGCGCCGCCGCGCGGATATTATCCGAATGATGGGAGAGAACAAGTAAACCAAAAACCCGAGGTCATTGACCTCGGGTTTTGCTATAGTATCATAATTATTATAATATGCAGCTCTCGTCGGGCTTGAATACGACTATGCGCCGCTTTGCGCTTTTTTCTGCCTCGTATTCGCAGCCGGGGAGATAAACTATCTCATCATCGCTCCATAAGGCGAGAAAATCATCGACATACGCGACATTTTCAAGCCCCATGCCCGCGCTGCGGTAGTGCATCGGAATTATCGTCTTCGCGTCGAGCGCGAGCGCGACCTCCTTTGCCTGCTGCGGGCATATCGTGTAGTAGCCGCCGACAGGGATCATGAGAATGTCTACAGCACCGAAGGCCGCCGCCGTTTCCGGGTCGAGCGTATGTCCGAGATCACCGAGATGCGCAACGCGCAAGCCCTCGGCGCAGACTATGCTGCAAAGATTGTTTCCGCGCAGTGCGCCGAGCTTGCCGTCGTGATAGGTGGGTATCCGAATAATCTCAAAGCGGGGAGTGCTGCCCGTTAGCTCAACTCCGGCTGCATAACTGTGGTCGGAGTGGGAGTGGCTGCAAATAACGCTGTCGGCGCGCAGGGGCTTAAGCTTCAGCCCGCGTATGCTGCCGGGAGCGTAGGGGTCGAATACCACGCTGCCGTCGGCCGATATGAGCTCGAAGCAGGCGTGACCGTGCCATATAAGCTTCATCTTATCAGCCCTCAAAGCAGCTCTGGAAAGCCGTGTGTGCTGCCTGACGCGCATCGTCGCTCAGGATGGCGTACATGACGTAGTTGCCCTGCTGCCAGACCTCGGCATTGTCGAGCTTGGGCTTTTCGTCAGGCAAATATTCGTCCATCCAAACGCTCTCAAGGTACTCAAGATACTTCTCGAGCGCTGCCTTGAGCGTATCCGCCTGCTCGGCATCCTTTGCGAGGAATATGCCGTATTCGTTGATGTTCGTGCCGACGGCGGATCTGAGTGTGTTGCGGCTTACATATCCGTCAGGCGCGATGCCCATGACGCTTTCTACATATTCATCGGGGAGCAGGGACATTTCGCTGAGGTCTATCGTCTTGCCGACGGCGTCGGCAACGGTCTGCATATCCGGGGTCTTGTCGGATTTGTCGCTATTACACGCGCAGAGCATGCAGATAAGCAGCAGAAAAGCCGCTGCGGAACAAATTTTTCTTTTCATGTCTTCACCTTTCACAGCCATGCATGGGTCTTGAGATAATCTATCACGCGCTCAAAGCCGACAGCGTTAAGATGTATGCCGTCGCCGTTGCCGTAATCGGATACGAGCTTTCCGTCCGAGCCCTTGAGAACGGAGGCCGAGTTTGTAAAGTGCGTGCCGGTCGCTTCGGCGATCTGGAGTATCCAGCCGTTGGCGCGGTCGATAACGGCGTTGTTTATGCCGTTATCCTTGGCTTCGTACATGGCCTCAACGGGATAGATGGAGTTGCAGATGATCCTCGTGCCGGGGCTTACGGACTTTATGCGCTCGATAAGCGCGGTGTACTGCTCCTTAAACTGCTGCTCGTCCATCATCGAAACGCCGTTTACGCCGATGGTGAGGACGACATACTCGGGCTTTGCGCGGCCCACGGCGTCGGTAATGGGTATCTCCTCGCCCGTGGGAGGATAGACAATCGTGGCGATGCTCTGATTAAACAGAGCCAGCGTACCGCTCGACGGCGTCCAGACCTGAGAGGCGTCCAGGACCTCGTAGGCCTTCAGACCGTAGGTCGTGCTGTCGCCTATAAAGACCATTTTTGAAATATAGCCGTCGCCCGCGTCGGCAGTCTCGCCGAGCTCGACGGAGGTCTGCTCAACTGCGGCCGAAGGCTGCGCGTTGGGATCGTCGGTGCTCACTGCCGGGGGTGTGCCCGTTTCCTCGGGCGTTTCGGTCTCATCCTTGCCGCATGCGCAAAGAACGCACAGCAGCATAATGAGAGCCGCTGCAAGGGCGATATATTTTTTGCTCAATGTTATCACCTCGTTTGTTTGTTAAGCTGACGGAAGCCGAGCCCCTGCCGGTTTTGGCAGGCTGATTTTCACTCATGCTGCGTTAAAACCCTTGAAAATACGGAAGTATTCCCTGCGGGCTTTGCCTTGCCTGAGCAAAAATCAGCTCTGTCAAAACTGCAAAGCACCTGTCGGTGTCAATTTTTAATGCGATGGTCGGCATCTTCGATACCGGGCTGACGCAAAATACGTATCTGTAGGTGCGTCCGTGCGCCTCTAAAAAACTGTCAAAACCGGTAGGCGTTCGGCTCCCGCCAGCTTATGCCTGCCGATTATATCATATACGGCGTGTACACATCAAGACGAAAAAAGTAAACGGAAGTTCCGGCCGCCCGATTTTTTCGGACGGCCGGGAGATCGCTTTATTCGGCTTTCGCTTCGGCTGCGCGCTTTGCGGCCTCTTCCTCCTCAAGGACGCGGTATGCGACCTTGCCGACGAGGGTCTTGGGCAGCTCGCGGCGGAACTCAATGTCATACGGCATTGCATACTTTGCGATGTTCTTGCGGCAGTAGGCGAGTATTGCCTCCTTTGTCTCGGGGCTTTCGGGAACGCCGGGCTTGAGCATTACAAAGGCCTTGACCTTGTGCATCTTATACGGATCGGGAACGCCGATTATGCAGCTCATGTGCACAAACTCATGCGCGTCGAGAATATTCTCAAGCTGGCCCGGATAGACATTGTAGCCGGAGGTTATTATCATGCGCTTCGCGCGCCCCTTGAAGTAGATAAAGCCCTCGTCGTCCATCAGGCCGAGGTCGCCCGTGTACATCCAGGTAAGGCCGTCGTCGTGCTTGCGAAGGGTCTGGGCGGTCTCCTCCGGGTGGTTTATGTATTCCATCATGACGGTGGGGCCGGCAATGAGTATCTCGCCCTCCTCGCCGTATGGAAGCTCCTTATCCGTGCCGGGCTCGACTATCTTGTAATAGGTGTCGGGGAAGGGAAGACCGATGCTGCCCTCCTTGGCCATGTGCGGAGGCGTAAGGCAGCTTGCCGTGACGCACTCGGTAAGGCCGAAGCCCTCTCGGATCTGAATTTTGGCGTTGTGATCGTACAGAAACTTGTCAAACTTCTTCTTGAGCTCGATAGACAGACTGTCGCCGCCGGAGAAAACGCCCTTGAGCGAGCTCAGATCGGCCTTGTCCATGCTCGGAAGGCGCAGCAGAGCCTCGTACAGCGTGGGAACGCCTGCGATGAAGTTGCAGTGGTATTTTGTTATCTGCTTTGCGTAGGTCTGCGCGGTAAAGCGCGGGATGAGGATGCATCTTCCGCCCTGCGAGAGCATGGTGTGGATGCACACGCCCAGGCCGAAGCCGTGGAACAGGGGCATTGCCGCGAGCATCTTGTCGCCGACGCGGAACATGGGGTTTGCCGCTATGACCTGCTGGCCGAGGGCGTTGAAGTTGCGGTTTGAAAGCAGGATGCCCTTTGTCGTGCCGGTCGTGCCGCCGGAATAGAGGATAACGGCGGGGTCCGAGCCTGTGCGCTTGACCTTATAATTATAAAAGCAGTGCTTTCCCATGCGCAGGAATTCCTTCCAGCGGATAACCGGTGCGTCCTCGGGGATCTTTTTGATCTTTCTGCCCTCGGTGAGCATATAGCCGGCCTTGACGGGCTTTGAAAGCTCGTCCTTTATGCTGGCGATGACGATGTTCACGACCTTGGTGTTCTGGCGGATATTTTCAAACTTGTTGTAGAACTGATCGAGGGTTATGGCCGTGACCGACTCCGACTCGTTGAGGTAGAACTCTATTTCCTTTTCTGCGGAAAGCGGGTGGATCATATTGCAGATGCCGCCGATGAGGTTTACGGCATAGAACATCTGGATGGCCTGGGGGCAGTTTGGCATGGCGATCGTGACCTTGTCGCCCTCGCGCACGCCGATGGTGCGAAGTGCCTTGGCGCAGTCTTCGATCTCGCGTATGAGAGTCTTATAGGTCGTCGACCTGCCCATAAAGTCAAAGGCGACATTGTTGGGATACTGCTTTGCTATCTTCTCAACGGCCTCGAACATCGAGCCGTCGAAATAATCAAGGGTAAAGGGCACCTCGCCCAAATGGTTTTTCCACGGCGCTTTCGCGCTTATATTTTCCATTCGTATCATTCCTTTATTTAAAAAATTAGAATATTATAAGAGCATAATATCTCATAACGAATATTTTGTCAAATCCTGAACAAAAGGTATAGCCCTGTGCGCCTGCACAGGGCTATGTTATTGTGTTATCTTAGCTTTACGCAGTAGTATGAGAGCAGGTAGGTCTTCTCCGACTTGTACGCATTCCAGACGCGGTCGGCGAGATCCTCGGGCTGACCGGCCTTGCGCTGGAAGGTGCGGATCTCCTCTATGACCTCCTGAAGGTCGTTCTCGCAATCCTCCTCGAGAGCATAGAACCTGTCGCAATTGGTGTAGGCATAAACCATGAGACTGCGGTATTTTCCTTCGGGCTGAGCCTCAAACTCCGAGCGCATCTGAGCCACAAGCGCATCAAGGCGAGCCATGTGGGCATACTTTATCGCCTCGATCTCTGCCGCGGCGAGCGCCTTTTTGTATTGAACGCGGCTGAGGTCGCCGGCCTGGAGAAGGACCTCCTTGGCGACATCGGTGTACGTTGCCTCCTCGTTTATTATCCGCTGAGCACCGTCCTTGAATATCGCTGTGTCCCAGCGCGTCGTATCGACGCCGAGCAGGCGGTCGATCTGCCGATGGTAGTTTGCAGCCTCGTTTTTTATCTGCTCGGTAGTGAGGTTCTGCGCTATGACGTAGGACTTCAGAAGATCGTACTGCGCCCACACAAAGCAGCCGGCGATGACGGCCAGCAGCAGCGCAAAATAAACGGCGCAGGTAGCAACGAGTTTGCCGGTGTTCTTTTTAAGCCCGTTGCGCGGATCCTCCTGCGTTCTGGCGAGAGAATCCGTCTGCGGCAGCTTGCCGGTGTTGAGATACTCAGCATACGCGTCGCAGACCGTGTTCGGGTCGCCGAACATGACCATTCGCCCCTTGTCGAGCCACAGCACCTTGTTGCACTGCGAGCGGACCGACTGAAGCGAGTGCGATACCATGAGCGCGGTCGTGTCGCCGTTATCGATGATGCTCTGCATCTTCTGCTGGCTTTTCCTGCGAAAATCGCCGTCGCCGACAGCGAAAATTTCGTCGAGGATTATAATATCGGGCTCTATCATGCTGGCTATCGCGAAGGCGATACGGCTCTTCATGCCGCTTGAAAGCGTGCGGAAGGGGCTGTTTTGAAATTCGCGCATCTCCGCAAAGTCGATGATCTCATCGTATTTTGAGTCTATAAACTCCTTGTCATAGCCCATGAATGCGCCGCGAAGATATACGTTTTCTTTAACCGTCATCTCGCGGTCAAAGCCCGTGCCGAGCTCGAGCAGCGCGCAGATCTTGCCTGTTTTCCCGATCGTGCCCGAGGCCGGAGTGAGAGTTCCGCTTATTGCCTTCATCATCGTCGATTTGCCCGCGCCGTTTTTACCGATAACGCCGAGCATATCGCCCCTTTCGAGGCTGAAGGATATATTTTTTAGCGCCCAGAATTCGTTGCTTCGGGGTGCTTTTCCGAGTATGCGCTTTACTATGTCCGAGGTCGAGCGCGAGTCCTGCCTGCGGTAGCGCACCGAAACATCGTCGAGAACAAGTATCCTGTTTCCGTCCATCAGAGCACCTCCTTAGACATACAGCGCGATCTTATCGCGAGCGATATGGTAGGTGAACCAGCCGAGGAAGGAGCAGACTGCGGCCATTGCGAACATTATAAGATGCGTCGAGGGGTTCGGAACGGTCGAGTGGATTATGAGCTGGCGGAAATAATCAACGCACATGTACAGGGGATTGCAGTTTAAAAGCCTGCGCATGATGCCCGGCAGTATCGACGGATCGTAAAATATCGCCGAGGCGTACATGATCACTCGCGTAACGACCGGCCAGAGATAGCTTACGTCGCGGAAGAATATGTACAGCGTGCTCAAAAACATGCCGATTCCGAAGTTTATGAAGTAAAGGCATATCATCGGATACAGCAGGTATAAAAAGCGCCAGTGGAAGCTTATGCCGTCGACGGCGACGAAGATGAAGAACACGAGCAGCGAAACAAGAAAGTCGATCGCCTGCGCGACGCTCTGCGACACAAGGAAATAGTGCTTGGGAACGGGCACCTTGCTGTATATCTGCGCATTGTCGTACAAAACGCGCATGGCGCTTCTTGTTGCGGAGGAGAAGTAGTTGAAAAGCAGCAGTCCGCAGAACAGGTATATAGTATAGTGCGGCATGTTGCGGCCGAAAAACGTGCCGAAGACCACGTCCATGGTCAGCAGCAGAAACAGCGGCGAAAGCGCGCTCCAGAGTATGCCGAAGGTCGTGCGCTTGTATTTTTTGATAAAGTCTCGCCTTATAAGCTCAGAAAGCAAAAAACTGTGATTAGCTTTGTCCGAAGTCATAAAACGTTCGTTCTCCTTGAAAAGCAAAAAACTGTGGAAAAAATCACACTATCGCGCTATTATACCACAGCTTTCTGCATAATTCCATATTAATTTTCGGACACATAGTTCAGATAGTCCTCGGGTGTGTTGAAATCGCGCGTGAAGCTGTCGAGAACAACGAAGCTTTTGCCGATCTCGCGGCCGGAAAGCGGCAGCCCGGCATACAGATGATACACCTGCCAGCCCTTGCACTCGTCTATCTCGCCCTCAACAAATTTTCTGCGTACCTCGAGGTACAGCGAGCGGAAAAGCCCGCCCGAGCCTATAAGCACGGCGCATATGCTCTTCTCGCTGCCGAAAAACAGCAGCGGAGCCTGCCCGCGATGCGCGATAACGGTTTTTATCGCGTCCTCGGAGTACAGCACGTCGCCGTAGAGAAAGCACATATCGTCATCTATGAGCTCGGCTGTGAAGCGGTCTATCTCAAGAACATTGTTCTTCGGCTCGTATCTTTTTGCGCCGGGGATATCGACGGACTTGTCGTGCGAGGTGATGATGACCTCGGCGGCCTTATCAAATTTGCGCACAAGGCGCACGGTGCGCTCCAGAAGCGTTTCGCCCGATATGCTGATATTGTGCTTTTTGTGCCCCATGAAATCGTTCCAGCGGCTGCCCTTGCCGTCGGCCATTATGACATATCTCATTTTATTATCCCGTGCTCGCGGTAGAAATCTCCCAGTCTGCCGTAGCGCTGCGGCCCCCAGAGCTGGATGATGTTCACGCCCGAGGAGGTGTTGGCCTCGATGACGGTGAAGCCGTCGTCGGTCGGGAGGATGTCCCATGCTATGATGTCAAGATAGGGGAAGGCGCGGCTTATCTCCATAACTCCGGCCTTTATGTTATCCCAATCGGGGATAAAAGCGCCCTCTATCTGCGCGTTTGTGTCCGGATGCGTGCGGTAGACGGTGAGGTTGTGCAGCGTTCGGGCATAGCTCATCTCGCCCGTTTCGATATCGACGTTTGCAACAAGGCCGCCGCGGCTGCCGTTATCGACCGAGCCCGTCCAGTCCGCGCCTATGCGCTGCACTGCAAAGCACAGCTCAAACTCCTTGGTTTCGGCGCTGCGCAGGACGATCATGCGCAGGGTGTTTGCGCTGTTGGCGTAAATTTTGTTGAGGTACGCGGCCTGATGCGCGTAGGCGCAGATGAGCCATTCGGCATCGCGGCGCAGACGCTGGGTGAGCTCGCTTTCCGTGTGCGGCTCGTCGTTGCAGATTATTCCGTGGCCGTTATACTTTACGACGTACACGCCCTTGCCCTTGCCCGCGCGCACGGGCTTTACGACAAATGCGCCCGTCTCGTGCAGGAGAGAAACGAGATCGTCATAATCGTTTATGACGTGCCCGTTCATACCCGCGAGACGCTTATCTTTTTTGACGCAGTAGATCTCCGGCGTTTTGCAGTAGCGCTCGATTATCTGCGTGAAAACGACCTTGTTGTTGAGCATTTCGCTGTACGGGTCGTTTATTCGGCGCGAGCGGTACCAGTCAAACTCGGATAGATACTGCTTTTTGTCGTTGTGCTTAAAGTCGTACATGGCGGCCTGATCGACCATATAGCCGCCGAAAATGCAGTAGTAAAGCCTTGTGTGCAGCGGAAGCTTAAAGTGATTGGGCGCAAACAGTATCCTCACTATCCACAGCACCATCAATTTTATTTTGGCGAGCAATGTGCTCAGAAATCGCATCATGTTTATCTCTCTCCATGCAGTCGATTATAAGATCGGCGATCTTGTCGGTCGCGCGGCCCGTTAGATCGGGCAGGTATTTGCGGCAGAAGCGCCTGTAGTTATCCATGTCGTAACCGCCCCTGTCTATGGCGGCGACAAGATCCTCCGGGTCGCTGAATATGCAGTCGGGGAACTCTTCGAAAAGCTTGACGTTCAGGCCGTTGTGGTCAAGATAGTCCTCGTAGTCGAAGAGGTAAAAATAAACGGGCTTTCCCAGAAGCGCGGCCTCGATCGTTATGGCCGAATAGTCGGTTATGACGCAGTCGCACACCGACAGCACCGTCGAGGTCGGCATGCCCGGACATGTCAGCGCCGGGGCGAGGTTATCCGTGACGAGCAGCTGATTCGGATGGCGCTTTATGATGAGCACGCAGCCGTCGTCAAAGCGGAAGGCACGCACGAGCTCCTTCGGGTCGAGGGCCTGCCCCTTGCGGAAGGTCGGGGCGTAAAGAACGATCTTTTTCCCTTTGAGCTGCGGATAGGACTCGTAGAACTGCCGTTGCGCCTCCTCCTGCCCCTCGCGCAGCTTATCCATGCGCGGAAGGCCGACGTTATACAAAATGCCGGGTTCCACACCGAACGAGGCGCAGTAGAAGGGGTTGAAGGCTCTTCCGCCGGCTATGACGACGTCGTAGTTGCGGTGCATGCGCATTTCGTGCGCGATCATGCCGCTGCGTCCGAATTTCTTGCCGAGCGACTGGTAGCCGGACTTTTTGATCTTGCCCATGGCGTGCCACATCTGGATGACCGCGAGCTGCTTTTTGTGGTGCAGCACCGATACGGCCGGCCAGTAGGAATCGAGCACGCACACCGAGGCCGTCGCAAGGTGATACATGCTTTTTATCGTTGCGCCGGCATATTCGAGCATGCTCGCAAAGCCCTTATCCATACGCTTTGTTATGATGACGATCTTCGTCTCGGGTTTGAGCTCTTTAAGGCGTCGGCTAAGAAAATCAATATCCTCCGTCACGGTGTTCGACTGACGGCTGAGGAATAAGACCTTGTTTTTGTCGGTCGGGCAGAGCTTCAGAAAAAAGTAGATGAAGTTCATTACCCAGCGCAGCAAAATAACAGCTATTCTCATAATACTCCTTTTATGCCACGTGCGGGCACAACTGAAAATCGACTAATTATACGCGCAGGAAAAAGTTTTGTCACCATAAAATTATTAACAAAGCTTTTTTCCCGCTCTCTTCAGCTCAAGCTTATGCGCGAAGTATTCGTGAACATTCTCGTTATACGTAGGATAACGGTGCAGATCCTGATGTGTGTTTATCTCAAGTATCTTAAAGCCTGCGTCCGTTATGACGACGTCGAAGCCGAGATATTCAAGAGGAGATATGTACCGGCACACCTTGGGGACAACGGTGAGAACCTCATCCCAGTGCGGGAGCGTGCCCTCGATTTTTACGCCCGTGTCGGGGTGGACGGGACAGGGGGTGATGACGTGATCCTTAATGACCTCGGCGTCGTGGAAATATCCCGTTTTTTCGTAGACATAGGCGAAAACACCGCCGGAGCCGATATTGTCTGTAAAGCCGGTGCTTCTTGTTCCGATGCGGAAGTAGGCGTTTTCGATAACGGGGTCGAGCCCGTGGCGGTTTATGACCATTATGCGCACCGTGCACGCGACCTCGCTGTAAATCCTGCGAAGCTCGCTATGCATGACGATGTACTCGGAGATGTTATAGTAATCATTGAGCGATGCGAAAAACGCAAGCATCTCGCTCTCAGTCTTTTCTTCGCCGTTTACGGTGTAGCGCTCCCCGTTAAAGCCGAGCTTGTAAAAGCCTATGCCGTGCGAGCCGACGGTGGGCTTCATGGCGAGAAGCTTCCTTTCGCGCAGGAGCGTGAGCAGACCGTCAAAGCTGCGGGGAAGCCCTTCGGGGCAGTCGGGCATTTTAAGAAGCTCGGTTTTTCCGTTTCGCGGAACGATGTGATAGTAATACTCGGGCAGATACTGCCGGTATTTATCCAGGCAGTAGCGCAGCGTGACCTTGTCCCACAGAAGCTTGCGGTATTCGTTGTTCAGCGGCCTGAGCCATTTGTAGTCGCGGTCGGACAGGCAGTCGCGCCAGTTTTCCTCGGTAAGGCCGTACTGCTTTATGTGATAGGATAAAAAGCCGCGCTCGTGCGCCCATTTTTTCTCCGCGGCCGTTGTGTGTTTATCGTGCATATCCTCGCGCAGAGCCCTTTTCCAGCCGCGGTACATGTAATCCATGAATCCGCGTCGCCTGGCACGAAAGCTCCAAAAATAGCGGTCGATTATGGTCAATGCACGCTTAAAGCCGACAAAGCGCGGCTTTTTTGAGCGCTTATAACGGATAAATCCGGCGGTCTTATCGTTGAAATGCTCAAGGTATGTAAGGTCTGCGCCCGTATCCACTCGCAGGATCTTAAAGCCGCCGCAGGTCAGACGAAGGGCAAAGCTCATGTACTCGAGCTCGTTGAATTCCGCGGCTATGCCGCGCAGTGCTTTTGCGATATCGGCAAAGCCGTCTATCCTGCCTCCTGAGTAATTGCCGTTTTCGTCGATGGCGGAGAGCTCGCGGTTTTGCGTATACCAGTTTTGCGGCGCATTCTCCTGCGTTTCGGTCAGAACGGAAAACAGCAGCTCCGGCCCGTCGCCCCGGTTTAAGAACGCAAGGTGCACGGTGGGGGCGAAATCGGACTTTATAAGCTCCGTTATTATCGTTCCGGATGGGAGCAAAGCTAACTTTTCACGCATTCCGATCTCGTCGAGCGCGTTTCCGTCAAAGAAAAAGCACTCGCCGTCAAAGGAGCAGACATGCTCCCTTGTCTTTACGGAATTTGACGCTTTTCGAACGAGCACGCTGCCCTTTTCGCGGATAAGCGAGACTATGCCGTCCGTGCTCTGCTCAAGTTCGGGCCTGAGGGGAAGAATAAACTGCTCTCCGTCGCGCGTTAAGAGGCTGTAGTACTGCTCGGGCAGAAGCTCGGGGTGTCTGTCGAGCGCGTAGGAGGTCGAAAGCACGTCTCCGAACAGCTTATCGAACTTCGCGTCAAACGGCAGAAGCGAAAAAATTTCCTTATCGCTCATGCCGATATTGTTTCTGCGCTTATATTTTTTTATGCTGTCAAGATAAAACCACTCGTCTGCCGTCGCGAAGGTAAAGCCGCGAAACAGCAGTGCGGCGCTTTTTATGAGTTTTGAAGTCTTCATGTCGAAACTCCGTAGCTGCAGATAAATCATTTTATTATACTATATATCTAAATTTTGCGCAACTTGATAATTTAGGGGCCGATAAGATTGAATTACGGCGAAGTTTGTACTATAATAATAAAGTTACAATGGATATTTATGCGGATTTTGCTCCGCAGGAAAGAGAGCGGCAAATGGGAGTAATAAGCAGGATAAGGAGAGAGCTCTTTATCCGCCCCTGGCTTAAAAAGGGCTATTCAAGGCGTCTGGCAAATTCATATTACAAAAAGACGCTTAAAGACCTTCAGACGGATAACGGAGTATCGGCGGCGGATAAAAAACGGGCGCACGAGCGCGGCTATCTGTCCGACAGTATCGCAAAGTACGATCTTAAAAATAAGCCGGACAGCAAATATATAAGCGATGTCGATTACCTGTACTTGAAGCCCTTTAACAACAGCTTTACCAAGTGGGTCGGCGACCTCGTTACGGAAAACAGAGTGCTCATAGGCAGGCGCGAGCATCTGCCGGTCATGTATTTCAACATCATCGAGCGCGAGGAGAAGAAGCTGTTTCTTCCGATAGACACCGTAGGCCGCGAATTCGGCGAGAACTACGATGATTTCATAAGACTTTTAAACGAGCGCGGCGAGCTTGTCATTCGCCCCGACCGCAGCTCGGCGCAGCGCTGCGCGTATATCATAAGGCGCACGGGAGAGAACCGCTACGAGCTGTGCGAGGATAAGGTCTGCAAAACGCGCATGAATATATTCGGCAACGATTACGATCAGGCGTATCTGCTGAGCGAATACCCCGACGAGCTGCCCGAGGGCTTTGAGAAAAATCCCTGCAAGCGCGAGTATTACGACAAGGAAAGCCTTTATGAGCTCATTTCGACGTTTGAATACGGCTATGTTATAGCAGAGCCCTATAAAATGCGCGATACCGAGCCCGGCATACTCAGAATATACGTCGCAAACGAAAAGCTCAAAGATACAAGGCTTCTCGATTATTACTACACAGACCTTGACGGCGGCGCGGTGCGCTGCCTCGCGGTGACGCCCTCGGGTGAGCTTGACGGCAAAAAAATAGACTGCTGGGACGAGATAATAAATACCGTCACCGATATAGCCGGCTATATAAGCGAGATAGAATATTTCACCGCAAGCATCATCCTCACCGACGGCGGCTTTGTCATTGATTCCATCGATACCAATCCCGACCTTCCGCCCATTGCGCACAGCGATGCGCTCAACGATTATCTTTTGGCGAGGCTGCGCGAAAAGCGTGAGAGCGTCGTCGTGACGCGCGAGAAATGGTGGACGGCGTTTAAGGATAAGCGCTTTAAGCGCTTTGTTCGCCGCTTCTGCCGTCCGGGCATAAGACCCTATATGCAAAAGCTCTGGATGAGCTCGGTGTGGGACGATCTGCGGCACAATAAGGGAACGACGCTTTCGCAGAAGCTCTGGTGCTATAAGCGCGGCTTTCTGTCGTTTCGAATAAAGCAGTACGGGCTTACGAAGGATAATTATAAAAACTTCCTGTCCGACTATCAGTATCACTGGCTAAACCGCATAAACAACAGCTATCAGATATGGATAAACGACAAGACCACGACGCGCTACGTCTTTGAGCCGTACAAGCAGTATCTCGCGAAATACTACTACGACATAATCAAGATGGAGGGTCAGACCTGCATAAAGGCGCTTCAGGATATCCCCGAGGGCTTCGACGCGTCGTTTGACGGCATCTTCGCCCTGCTTCGGCGCGAAAAGCTCCTCGCCCTCAAGCCCTCGTCCGGAACGCACGGCGACGGCTTTTACCGTATGGAGTACGCGGACGGGCGTTACCTCATAAACGGCGCGGAGATGACCGAGGACGGGATACGGCAGATGATAGAGGGCTTTAAGTCCATCTACGTCATAACGGAGTATCTTTTCATGCACCGTGACCTCAAAAAGATATATCCGTACTCGGTAAACACCATCCGTGTCGCCGTCGTAAACCAGTCGGCATACGAGCCGAAGATCATGCAGACATATATGCGTATCGGCTCCTCCTCAACGGGGTTTACCGACAACGTCGGCTACGGAGGCATATGCGCGAAGATAGATATACCCACGGGACGCTATTATTGCGCAGAGAAGATCATCGACCACAAGTTCACGCCCTGCCCCGTGCACCCGGACACCGGCGTCAAGATCGAGGGCACAGTTCCAAACTGGGAGCTCATGAAAAATGGCATAACGGATATCTGCCGCTTCATGCCGGAGCTTGAGTATCTCGGCTTTGACATCGCCATCACCGACGACGGGTTTAAGATAATCGAGATAAACATACATCAGGATCTGCACAAGGTAGCCGAGCACTCGGAGGAGTTCAAGGCATTCTTCCGCGACAAGCTCGCGCTCAAGGCAAAGCAGTATGATCTTAAAAAATACTGAGACAGGAGAGATAATATGAAAACTATCGGATTTCTCATAAGTCATAAAAACGGCGAAGGCCGCCGAGCCCTTCTGCCCGAGCACATGGGCAGGATAAAAAATAAGGATAAGATGTATTTTGAGAAAGGCTACGGCCTTGCCGTCGGCGTTACGGACGAGGAATACGCCTCCTGCGGCTGCCATATCGTCTCGCGCGAGGAAGCGCTCAAGTGCGACATCATAACCGACGTAAAGCTCGGCGACGCGGACTACCTTGACGAGATAACCGACAGTAAGATTATGTTCGGCTGGGCGCACACGGTGCAGAATATAGATTTCACAAGCGACATGATCCGCAAAAAGCACACCGTCATTGCATGGGAGGAGATATTTGAGCACGGCCGCTATATATTCTACCGCAACCGTGAGATCGCCGGCGAGGCCGCCGTCATGCAGGCGTTCCGCTACTGCGGCAAGATGCCCTATGATACGCACGTTGCCATTCTCGGCAACGGCCAGACCGCCAAGGGTGCGATGCGCATCCTTCACGGCCTCGGAGCAGAGGTCGACGTTTACGGACACAGACTCGAAAAGCTGTTTCGACAGAACATGTTCGACTACGATGTGCTCATAAACTGCGTCATGTGGGACACGACGCGCACCGACAGAATAATATATAAGGAAGACCTCAAAAAAATGAAGCCCGGTACGCTCATCATCGACGTAAGCTGCGATCCGCATCTTGAGATCGAGACCTCGCACCCGACGACGATAGATGACCCGGTGTACGTCGTTGACGGTGTTATTCACTACGCCGTGGACAACACCCCGGCCATGTACCCCATAACCGTGACGAAGGTGCTCAGCGAGGGTATTTCAAATTACATCGACACCATCATCGAAAAGGACTTTGACGAATATCCCGAATCGCTCAAAAAGGCGACCGTTATAAAGGACGGACACATTCTCGATGAGCGCATAACACAGTTCAGAAAAGCCCACGGAGTTTTTTGCGAGTAAAAATGACTGACGGATACGGCAGAAAAATTGAATATCTGCGCATGTCTGTGACCGATGCGTGCAACCTCAAATGCATCTACTGCATGCCGCCGGACGGAATGAAGGAATGCCCCTGCCGTCAGGCCATGAGCGCGGACGAATTTGTCGAGATCGCGCGCGCGGCGGCCTCGCTCGGCATGAAAAAGCTGCGCATAACCGGAGGCGAGCCGCTCGTAAGAAGCGACATCGTTCCGCTTGTGCGCAGGCTCGGCGAAATACCCGGCATCGAGGACATGAGCCTTACCACAAACGCAACGCTCCTTGCGCCGATAGCGCGTGAGCTGTTTGAGGCCGGGATACACAGGATAAACATAAGCCTCGATACGCTCGACGCGGGAAAGTACGAAAAAATAACGCGCGGAGGGCGGCTTTCCGACGCACTTGACGGTATACGTGCGGCGTTTGAGGCCGGAATGAGCCCCGTGAAGCTCAACACGGTGCTCATAGGCGGCTTTAACGACGATGAGATCGAAGCGCTTGCAGCGCTTACTCTGCACTGTCCCGTGCAGCTTCGCTTTATCGAGCTCATGCCCATAGGCGATACGAAGGGCGAGTTTTCGGCAGAAGCGTATCTGCCCGACAGCACGGTTTTGGACAGACTGCCGCAGCTTGAGCCTGTCCCGAGTGAGAAGCACACCGTCGCACGGCTGTATAGGCTGCCGAACGCTAAGGGCGAGATCGGTCTCATAAGCCCCTTGAGCAACCATTTCTGCGCGGAATGCAACCGCCTGCGCCTGACGGCCGACGGCTGCTTGAAGCCCTGCCTGCACTCTGCCGAGGAGATACCCGTGCGCGGTCTGCACGGGCAGGAGCTCAATAGCGCGATACTCACGGCCGTGTCGCACAAGCCGGAAAAGCACGTCGAGCTGTCGGCAACCGAGCGCAGCGAGGCAAAACGAAGCATGTACCGTATAGGAGGCTGAAATATGGCTAAGATAGCAGCGATCTGCATAAGCGACGTCCGCGGGATACAAAAGCACGAGATCCCCGAGGCGTTTTTGAAAAAGGACTGGGGCATCGAGGGCGACGCCCACGCCGGGAACTGGCACAGGCAGGTGAGCCTGCTGTCGGTCGCCAGCGTTAATAAGCTTCAGGAGAAGCTGAGCTTTGAGCTCAAGCACGGTGCGTTTGCCGAGAACATCCTCGTCGAGGGTATGGCGGTGCACACGCTGCCGGTGGGAACGCATCTTCGCATCGGACAGGCGCTGTGCGAGGTAACGCAGATAGGAAAGGAGTGCCACAACGACTGCGCCATACGCAAGGCCGCAGGCGACTGTGTCATGCCGCGCGAGGGCATTTTCGTAAAGGTGCTCGAATCCGGCGCCGTAAAGACCGGCGACGAGATAAAAATCGTTGAATAAAAGTCAAGCAGCCCCGGGGTAAATACCTCGGAGGCTGCTTTTCAAATGGTGTATATTGTGGGCTGTGTTTGATGGGACCGGCTATATCTCTGCCAGGCGGTGCTGCGCCTGACGGAATTTGAGCGGCGTGCAGTTATACTCCGAGCGGAAGCACTTGGTGTAGTAGCTGCTGCTGCAAAAGCCGACGCTCTGCGCGATCTGCGAGATGCTCTTATCGGTCTCGGACAGGTAATATACGCTGCGCGTCAGGCGATAGTGGACAAGATACTGAAACGGCGTCGTTCCGTAAAGACGCTTGAATATGCGGCAGCACTCGCCGCGGCTTATATGCGCCGAGGCGGCGATATCCTCAAGAGTTATCTTCTCGGCGTAATTTTCCTGAATAAATCTGCGCAGAATATCTATGCGCGCCTTTTCCGTGTGCGAAACGCTGCGTTTATCGCCGAGATCGGGAACGCAGTTTTCGTACAGCGTGAGCCATATCTCCGACACCATTATCTTCAGCCGCAGCTCGTACCCCGGCATTTTCGCCGAATACGCCGACTGCATGCTGCGCAGGATATCGCATATGTCATTTGCCCAGCCGCTGCCGCGCAGAGGGATATACTCAAAATTGCGCGCCTTGAGTATCGGGTCAACATAGCGTGCGATGAGCCTTGTGTCATCGGCTGTGGCGATGCAGTCGGTGCTGAAGCTCACGCAGATGAAATTTGCGCCCTCTCTTGAATTTGCGACGACTCCGTGCGCCGTGCCGCTGTTTATGAAAAGACCCTCGCCCTCGTGCAGAACGAGCTCTCTGTTCGGCAGCAGCGCGCGCAGCTCGCCGCTTGTGATAAGCAGAAGCTCCGGCTCGCGGTGGCGGTGATGCCCAACGGTCTTCGATGCCGGACTGATGCACTGATTAAGCACTCTGATCTTGGCTGACTGCTCACTCATGCAAGTCACACCCCCATTAACAAGCAAAAATTAATTTATTCTGTATTGTTTAGTACAAAAATATTAACACATAAGCCTGCCGGCGGTCAATGGGTATTTGTGATTTTCATAAAAAAAGCAATAATATTCTCACCTTTTGAGAATATAGTGTTATTTGTTTACCCAAGGCATTGACTATTATGCGTGTACATTGTAAATTTTGATATATCGCAGGGCAATATATCGCGGTGTTGCCCTGACCTAAGAATTACGGGAAGGCCCCGATCTACCGAAAGGAGAACCATCATGGCTCATAGAACCGAGTTTCTTTATCTGTCCGAGCCCGATACCATCGCGGCAGGCGTACTGGATGCAAAAAAGTGCATCGATAACGCAGAAGAGGTATTTACCCTCCTCGCAAAGGGCGATTATCTAATGGGCGGCAACAATCACAATAACCACGGTATGTATATCGTATTTCCCAAGGAGAGCAAATTCCCCAATATGCCCGTAGCAGGCCCTGACCGCCGCTTCGTCGCAATGCCCGCATATCTCGGCGGCAGATTCGATATCTGCGGTCAGAAGTGGTACGGCTCGAACGCCGCAAACAAGAAAAAGGGTCTGCCCCGCAGCATTCTGATGGTCACCCTTAATAATAAGGATACCGGCGAACCCATCGCTTACATGAGCGCAAACCTTCTGAGCGCGGCCCGCACCGGCGCCGTTCCCGGCGTTGCTACGCGCTACCTCGCCCGCAAGGACGCAGAGGTCCTGCTGTGCATCGGCTGCGGCGCTATCGGCACCTCCTGCCTTGACAATGTCATAACTCAGATGCCCAAGGTCAAGAAGGTCATCTGCAATAACCACTCCCTCGCTCCGGCAGAGAAGCTGGCAGCACATGTCCGCGAGGCATACGGCGTTGAAGCCGTCGTCGAGCAGGATCTCGAAAAAGCAGTACGTCAGGCTGACGTCATCTCCGTCGCCGCATCCCGCACCGCGTTCCTGAACATCAAGGGCGAGTGGGTAAAGCCCGGCTGCACCATCCTTGCCTCCGGCCCCGTGCACTTCGACCAGGAAGAGGGCGGCGAGTATGAGAAAAACGGCGGCCTGTGGACCAAGATGAAGGTTGTTTACGACCATATCGGTCTGCACCACGCATATGTTGAGGACGCTATCGCCACCGGCGATAAGGAGGAGTACTATGCAGGCGTTATCGGCGGCCCCGTGTACCACCTCATCGACCTCGGCATGAAGGAGCAGCTCGACGATTCTCTGGCTATCGGCAAGATCATCATGGGTCAGCAGCAGGGACGCACCAGCGATGACGACATCATCTGCTTCATCGCCTGCGGCATGAGCGTTTTCGACCTCGGCCTCGGCTACGATCTGTACCAGACCGCGCTCGAAAAGGGCATCGGCACCAAGCTCCTGCTTTGGGAAAACCCCGCGCAGTGCGAGTAATAAACAGCAAACTTTATCTCCTTTTAAATTAATTCAGCTGCGGGAAGCGGCAGGCTCTGGCCTGCCGCTTTCTTTTTAGAGGCGCATTCAGGCTGTACCTATACGTATATTGCAGGTGCCCGGTATCGGAACATTAAAATAAACCGTGAGGCTTCGCGTAACGTCAGCGCTGTGCAAAGTCGTGACGGCCGGGTATGAAAATCGCCGTATATAGCATCGGATTCAAGATTAAATTGCAAATTAAAAGCAGCGGTAAGAGCCGCTGCTTTTAATTTTTTTATAAAAAAATAACCCCCCTACCGGCTTGTGCGGCCGTCTTTGCTACGCTATACTGCCAAACAGACAGAGGATAAAAGACGTTGGGGAGAGAAAACATGACACAGGAAAAACGCCTTAAGGGCGGCGAGAAAAGCATGGGTAAGGTTTGCATAGCGCTTGCCGTCATCGCCGTTTTAACGATGATACTTGCGACCGGCATGGGGCCGGTGACCGTTGCGCCGCTTACAACGGCGAAGATACTTATAAGCCGCATACCGCTTGTCGGCAATTTGATCGATCACAGCTGGCAGCAGCTTGACGAGAACATTATTCTCGGGCTCAGACTGCCGAGAGTATGTCTCGGACTTGTTGTCGGCGCGTCTCTTGCCGTCTGCGGCGTAACGATGCAGGCGCTTGTGCGAAATAATCTCGCAGACCCGTTCATCCTCGGCGTTTCGAGCGGAGCCGCGGCGTTTGCAACGCTGGGCATGCTCTTCGGCGCGTTCTCTTTTCTCGGAACATATTCGCTGTCGATCAGCGCATTTATCGGCTCGGCGGTAACGATAATATTCGTGTATATGATCTCGCGCGTTCGCGGAAGGATAAATATCATGCAGCTGCTGCTGTCGGGTGTTGCAATATCCATGATAATGGACGGCATAACGAGCATCATAAAGCTCAGCGCGCCGAACGCACTCGGCCTGCACAATGCCGAGTTCTGGATGTCGGGAAGCCTTGCGGGAGCAAAGTGGGCGTATCTTACGCTGCCTCTTGCGGTGCTGCTTATCTGCATTACGGTGCTCATGATAAACTACCGCGGCCTTAATCTTCTGCTTCTGGGAGAGGAGAGCGCGGGAGCACTCGGCGTGAATGTTTCGCGGCTTCAGAAAATGCTCGTCCTGCTGACCTCTCTCATGGCGGGCGTTACCATAGCCGTGAGCGGCACTATAGGATTCGTGGGACTTATGGTGCCGCACTTCACCCGGCTTTGGGTCGGAGGAGATCACAAAAGGGTGCTGCCGGTCTCGGCTCTGCTCGGCGGTATACTCGTTGTGTGGGTCGATGTCGCGGCGCGATGCCTGATAGCTCCCGAGGAAATGCCGGTCGGTGTTCTGACCGCAGTCATCGGCGGGCCTATGTTCATATGGATGCTCAAGAAAAGAGGTGGTCAGCGTGCCTGAAACGAGACTTGAGGTAAAAGGCCTCTGCTACAGCTACGGCAATGAGCGGGATGCTGCCGACCATGTGTCATTCAGCGTGAAAAAAGGGCAGTTTGTAGGTCTTATAGGACCCAACGGCTCGGGGAAATCCACCGTTTTGAAAAATATATACCGTGCGCTCAGGCCGGACGCGGGGAGCATACTCCTTGACGGCGAGGACCTGCTCAAAATGAGCTACAGGGAGTCGGCGCTGAAAATGGCTGTCGTCGGGCAGGAAAACGAGCTGCCTTTCGACTTCACGGTCGAGGAGATCGTTGCAATGGGCAGATCTCCGCACAAAAAGCTTTTCGACGCCGATAATATGCACGATAAGCAGATAGTTCACCATGCTCTTGAGCATTTGGGCTTGGCGGATATGGCAAACCGAAGCTATCTGAATCTGTCGGGCGGCGAAAAGCAGCGAACGATAATAGCACGTGCGGTCGCACAGGAGAGCGACTTTCTCATACTCGACGAGCCGACGAACCATTTGGACATAAGCTCTCAGATACAGATATTCGACCTCATTAAAAGACTGAATACAACTGTGCTGTCCGCGATACACGATCTTAATATGGCCGCGCTGTACTGCGACTATGTCTATGTTCTGAAGGAAGGGCGGATCGTTCTTGAGGGCACACCGGAGGGGGTTCTCACGGAGGAGAACATAGGCAGCGTCTACGGCGTGGATTGCTGCGTGAGCCGTCACCCGGTGACAAATAAAATGTCAATAACATTCCTGCCGGCAGGAATTAAAACAAAGGAGTAAAATATGAAGAAAATGAAGAGGATCGTTTCGCTTCTGCTTTGCCTTGCAATGGTG
>CALBGG010000033.1 GCA_937893605.1 uncultured Clostridia bacterium | reverse complement strand
GTATGACTGCCTTTGTGTAGGTCGAGCCTACGTCACAACCGCCAAAATATTTCATAATAATTTCCTCCAATTAATTTTTCATTGTTGGCGCTTTAAGCGCCGTCCGGGGATGACATTTAATTTCATTTTACTGCCATCCTCGGAGCAAGCTTGCTGCGGTAATTGCTGCAAACATGCCACCGGCATGTTTGCTTAACGCACGAACTGCCCTCCTCGGAGCATAGCTCCTGCGGTAATCGCTACAAACATGCCACCGGCATGTTTGCTTAACGCGATTACATGCAGACTTCGTCCTCGAACTCCACGAGGGAAGGATCGACAGGCTCTGCGTTCTTAACGGTGCGCATAAACTCGTTTACCTTGTCGCGCATGGTGCGGCGGGAAACGGTACGCGGGTCCATAAGATCGTGCTCGATCCAGATGAGATCGTAGCCGCGCTCACGGCCCTGGTCGTCAAGCAGGCCCTGAACAGTTGCCATATTCTTGCATGCAACGTTCTGATACATGATGATGAGCTTTGCATCCCATGCTTCACACTGACGCCACAGCTCGGTTACGACATTGTGGTAACCGCCGTTGGTGTGACGGCGCATAACCATACGCTCGTACAGACGAGCAAGGTCGCGCAGTGCCTCTTCCTTGTCCTCGGTCTCGAGGGGCTTGGTGAAGTTGAGAGACTCCATCTCTACCAGGACGTCGATGCCCCAGCAGTTGGCAGCCCAGTTGGAGAAGTTTGCATAGTAGTGAGCCGGGCAGGACCATACGATCGCACGGTACTTCATCTTGCCTACCCAAGCTTCGTCGCGATCCTCATATGCCTCGCGGATCAGCTTGCTGACCTTTTCGCAGGTGGAGATAACACGGGGATCGATACCGCCGTCCATCTCGTAGTTCCACTTGCGGAACAGCTCATAGCAGGGGCCGAGAAGCTGCGGATACTTGGTCTTATTGATCTCCCACTTCTCGAGCTCATAGGAAGTCTCCTTGTTGAAGCGCTTCATAGCGGAGAAGTATGCGTCCCAATTCCACTTTGCGCCGGTCTTATCCTCAATGAACTTTATGCAGGCCTTGATATCCTCGGCTGCCGACTGAAGGACGGATTCGTCCTCGTAACGTACGGGGAAGCAGAGGTGGAACACGGGAGTGTTCGGGAAGCGGCGTGAAAAGTAAGACGATGCCATGGTGGAGCCGTCGCAGGGCATGGAGCTGGAGATGAAGCCGCAGCCCATATCGGGCAGTGCGTCGATGACCAGTGCGCCGCACTCGGAGGAAGGAACCGGGCAGGTATCGGAAGGAAGACCGAAGGACTCAACTGCATCGATGTAAGGCACGCAGGTGAGCTGATCTATCTCGGAAACGAGGAAGACGGGCAGCAGCTGGTGAGGAATACCGCACAGATCGGGGAAACCTGCCATGATCTGACCCATGGTCATCTCGTCGAAGGTAATGAGCATCTTGTTGAGCTCGTTGCTGTTGCCGTTCTTGCGGTCAGCCTTGGACAGAAGAACAAGGTTCTCTGCAACGTAACGGAATATATCGTAGATAAGCAGATGGCTCATCTTGAGTGCGCGGCCGCGCAGACCCATGATGTTCTTATCCATGAAGCCATGGCAGCAGAAGTAGGAGATCATCCAGCGGTAGTGCAGAGCACTGTTGAGTGCGGGAATGAGATCCTTGGAGAAGGTCATAAGGAGCATGCCCCACATACGAGCCCACTCATAGAAGTCGTATGCGGTGTCCTTAATGCCGCGCCACTCACGACGCACGGTTGCCATTGCGCCCTTGGCATACAGTCTGCCAAGTCTCTTTTCACCGTACAGGATAGCATCGAGCTTGCCCTGCTGGTCGAGTGCCATGAATGCATTGTACTCTTCCTTGATGCGCTCTGCATCCATCTTCAGGGTGTTCTTCCAGCCGTTTTTGAATGCTTCCCAGTCGGTCTCTTTAAACATATCATAGAAGATACCGCCGCAAAGCTTCAGGTTTTCCCACTGCTTCTTCCAGTCGATGTTGTCTTTCGCCTTGAAAAACTTAGGATTAGGATATTTAGGAGTCTTAGCCATTACTTTATGCCCTCCTCTTTATGAATACGCTTGATCTCCAGAGACTCAACAAAGGCCTGGCAGCGGGTACGGAGCTGACCGGAGTTGCCGTTGTTGTACAGTCTGTCGATAGACAGTACGGGCCAGCCGTATTCCTCAGCCATAACATGGCTGACGAGCGCGCGCTCGAAGCCCCAGTAGTCGCAGTACTTCATCTGCTCGTAGATGATGCCTTCTGCGTGATACTCTCTTGCAAGGCGGTCTGCGGTCTGACGACGCTGCAGAACCTTCTCGTCGGATATGTAACGTGCGCACTCGGAGTGCTCCATTACGTGACGGCAGATCTGCTTGAGTGCAGGCTCTTCGTCATTGAGCTCGATAACCTCACGGCCGGGAGTCGAGCCGAAGCAGAAACGGTCCGAGCAGACAAATGCGCCGCAGCCTTCGATAAGCTTGGTGAGGTTGGGATCGTCGATCTCGCTTCCGACGATAGCAACTCTTGCGCGGAACCAGGGCTTGGGATCGGGCTTACGGGTCTTGAGCTCTTTCAGGGTCTCCTTCAGGTACGGGAGAATGAGTCTCTTAGGGCAGGTGTAGGAAACGAGGTTCAGGACATGATACTCATAGCCGGTGATAACCGGGTTTTCAGCCTTGCGCATATCGCCGATCTCGGTGAGGATCTTGCAGACTTCGTTATGCTCCTTAACAGCCTTGCGGATAGCCTTCTCGGAGGTATCGATGCCGAACTTCTCCTTCAGGTTATCCAGAATGTGAATCTGCATCTGGGTTTCATATGCTTCGAGGGTGTAGTCGGTCACCTTGAAGGGAATGTCCATGTGAGTTACAAAGAACTTTTCCTTGGTGTTGACCTTCAGTACCTCAAAGTGCTCCATTGCACGGTTCATCATGGAGCATGCGTCCACGCCGATGAGTGCATCGAGGAACTGATAGCCGCCCTCGATAGCACGCTCTACGAGTGCGCGTGCGTACTCGCAGGTGTAGTTGGACATGTAGTAGGTCGCGATGTCGATCGAGCCTGTATTCGGTGCGCGCAGACGCACGGAGAAACAGTTGCCTATGTTGAGAAGTGCTTCGGGAACATGATAGCAAGTGTAGCCAAGGCAGATATCGCCCTCGGCCTGAGCCTGCTTTACCAGCTCGTTGTTGGCATTCTCAAGAAGACTTTCGAAGTAGATCAGATGCTTAAGATCTTTCAAATGTTACACCTCTTCTTCAAAGAATTTCTATTTTTTGGAGTGCTTCCTTTACTCCCTTGAGCATAAGAGAATCTTCGGGCAGCTTGAGCACGCTCTGCCCCTTTATATCGTTTGCGGCAAATACATTATCCGCCGGGATACGAGCCACGATATCAACACCGGGTACTTTGATCAGATCCGCAAGCTCGGGATTGGTCATTCTGTTTATGATGACGCCGATCTTGTCGTAAACGATCAGCTCGTCTGCAACGTTCTTGATCGTGGATACGACCTGACAGCCCTTCTTGCTCTGATCGGTGACGAGCAGCAGATGCGTTACCTTATCCATAACGCGGCGCTGGATCTGTTCAATGCCGGCCTCACCGTCGATGACCACATAGTCGAAGCTGTTTGCCAAAATACCGATAACTTCCTTCAGATAGGAATTGACTTTGCAGTAGCAGCCGGAGCTTTCAGGTCTGCCGATGCCGAGAAATGCAAAGCCGGGCATTTCGACCAGTGCGTCAAAGATCTTGAACCGTGCCTCGCTCAAAAGTTCGAGTGCTTCTCTTGTTTCGCCGTTTTCGACGCTGTCAACGATGCTCATGCGGATATCGTCAAGCGTGAGCTTAACATCAACGCCGAGAGCTACCGATAGGCCTACAGCGGGGTCTGCATCTATCGCAAGTATCTTTTTGTCCGGAAAGTTTTCCACCAGAAGCCTTACGATGGATGCCGAGATCGACGTCTTGCCGACGCCTCCCTTACCGGCGACCGCTATGATCTTCGCTTTGTTTTCCAATAATACGTCCCCCCTTCAATTGCGTTCAGACATACCTTACGCATTTTGATAACAGTTTAACACAAGTGCCTTGAATTTGCAAGAGAATATACTGCGTTTTATATGAAAAATTCAGGTTTTTTTGCGCAAAAAGCCTGCTCTGCTATACACATTCAACAAAATTGTCAATTTGGCGGAGGGTAAAAAAAGAGACCCCGGAAATCGGGGTCTCTGAGTGATCGGAATACGTGATCAGACGATCCTGCGGTCACGGACCTGGGAATCGTAATGCTTGTTCAGCAGAGGGCGAATGACATAGTAGATGAGCTTGTTTTCGCCGTTGGTGATATACAGGGTAAAGGTGCCGATAAAAGCGAGGAATGCGAACATGGCGAGCTTGCCGCCGATCTTTGCAACGTTTTTCATCGTTATTATATCCTCCTATTAATATGCTTCACTGTCGTCAAACTCAACAATGGTAGGATCAAGAGGCTTCTCGCCCAGGACGACGGACATATAGCCGTTTACGCAGTTACGCATATCCTGGCGGGAAACAGTGCGGCTGTCTTCAAGGTCATGCTCGATGAAGATGAAGTGGAAGCCGAGCTCCCTTGCCTGCTCCTCCATGAGAGCGTGGACGCCGAGCATACCCTTGCAGGCGATGTTGTCGTTAAACAGAACCATGTCGCAGTTGAAGTTCTTTGCCCACTCCCAGATGGCGTTGACATTGTCCCAGCCGCCGACGGCATGGTGACGCATGGTCGCTTTCTCGGAGAACAGCGCGAGATCCTTGATCGCCTCTTCGGGGTCTTCGGTGTTTATCATGTTGTGACCCATGGTGGAGTCCATGTTCAGGACGATATTGATGCCCCAGCAGTTCTGTACCCAGGTCGGGAAATCGGTATAGTAAACCGCTGAAGGTCCCCACAGGAAGGCGCGGTGGCGGGTACGGCCGCCGAAGGGCTCCCTCTTTTCCTTATACGCCTTGCGCATGATCTTGATGACCTGACGGTCGACCTTGTTGAAGTAAGGATCAGTGCCGTTTACGGAAGCCCAGGCATACAGGCGGTACAGCGTCTCCGCTATGCCGCACAGCGCGGAGTACGGGGTCTTGAAGTAATCCCACTTCTCGAGCTCGATGGTGTTCTGCTCGTTCATGAGCTTTGCATACCTAAAGAGGTTGTTCCAGTCATACTTTACGCCGTACTCCTTCTCTATGAAGGCAATAGCGTCCTTGAGCATCTGGGTGGAATACGGATGTGCGCCCGGCTCGTTATGAATCATGGCGAGAGTTACGGGGAAGTCCGGCATGCCTATGCGGCGGCGCTGGAACATGGAGGTAGCCTCGGATGCGTTGCAGGGCATATTGGTCGAGAGCATTGCCTTACCGATGAGTGGGAATGCATCGTCGAGAGCAACGCCGGTCTCTGCCGCGCAGCGGGAGCAGACGTCGGCAGGAAGGCCGAAGGATTCGGCAACGTCGATATAGTAGGGCTCTATGTGCTGGTCAACGTCGCAGATGATAAACTCAGGCAGCGTCTGAAGCGGGAAAGGAACGAGCTCCTTGAAGCCCATCATGAACAGCGGGGGCAGAACCTCGTCCATGGGAACGATGCGGTCGGTATCCGGGCCGCCGCCGAGACGCCGGTCATTGGACAGGCAGAACGCGATCTTCTTGGTCAGGCTGCGGACGATGGCGTGCATGCACTTGTGCGCGGTGACGAGCTCATAGCCGCGGAAGCCCTCGAACAGGCGGTCGATGAACATGAAGGTGCCGAGATAGGAGCCCATCCAGCGGTACTCCCAGAAGCCCTTGAGACAGGGCAGCGGAGCGGAGGCGACCATCAGCGCCATTGAAACGAGGTTGTTGAGCCATGCCTTGTAGTCAACGAGCGTATCCTTAACGCCGCGCCATTCGCGCCATTTTGCAACGCCGGTCTTATCGTAATAACGGGATCTCTGACCGCCGACGCCGTTTTCGGCCTGCCATATGGGATCAAAGCGCTCAAGCTTTTTATCTATTGCTGCTATAACTTTATCGAACATCATTACTTACCTCCCTGAATGGACTTGATCTCCAGGGATTCGATGAACGCCTGGAAACGTGTGCGAAGCTGTCCGACTGCGCCGAGGGAGTACTCCTTCTCGATGGTGCAGCAAGGAATGTGCTTTTCGTTCGTGAAAATGTGGTTTGCGAGAACCTTCTCATAGCTCCAGAACTCGCAGAACTTCATGTTCTCATAGATGATTCCGTCGGCCTTGAAGTCCACAACGAGCTGAGCGGCTATGGCATGACGCTGGTCGATCTTGAAGCCGTCCATGAAGCGTGCGCACTGGTTCCAGTACAGGTAGTGGCGGCAGATAGCGTCGAACGCGGTCTCGCCGTCGCGTATTTCGATCTGCTCTCTGCTGGGGAATGAGCCGAAGCAGTAGCGGTCGGCAACGACCATTGCGCCGCACATCTCGATGAGCTTTGTGAACTCGGGATCGTCAACCTCGCTTCCGACGAGCGCAACGCGCGCGCGGAACGGGAACTTCTCCTCGGGCTCGCGAGTCTTGAGCTCTTCAAGGGTCTCCTTGAGGTAAGGCAGTATAAGCTTGTGCGGACATACCTGGCTTACGAGCTGGATGACGTGGAACTCATAGCCGGTGATGGGAGGATTATCGAGCTTTCGGTAATTGCCGATCTCGGTGATTATGCGGCTGAGCTCGTTCTCCCGCTCGATCGCTTTGCGCATTGCCTCTTCGGAAACATCGACGCCGAGGCGGTCGCGCATTGCGTCAACGACCTTGAGCTTGAGCTGCGCCTTGTAGTAATCGAGGTTCGTCTGATCGCCCTTCATTGGAGGGTCGATCTGGGTGACGAAGAAGCCGTCATGCTTTACGGGATTGATGAGAAAGAAATGCTCCTCCATACGCTCCATGGTGGCGCAGCTCTCCGCGCCGAACAGAGCGCTCAGGTAGTTGTATCCGCCTTCGATGGCACGCTCGAGAATGGAGCGGGCATAAGGGCAGGTACGGTTTGTCATGTAGTAGTTTGCGATATCGCTGGATGTGCAATTGGGTGCGCGAAGTCTTGAAGAGAAGCAGCCTTCAAGATTAAGAAGGACTTCGGGTATGTAATAGCAGTTGTAACCGAGTGCTATCTGCCCATCCTCCACTGCTTTGGTGACGAGCTCATTCTGAGCGTCCTGCAGCAGGTTTTCAAAATAGATCAGATGTTTTAGGTCTTTCATTTGCAACCCCTTCCGCTTATTTTAAATTTTTGCCTACCAGTTATTTCAGTATGAGAGAATCCCATACTCCTTCATGTGATTATACTTTAATTCCATCTCAAATGTCAAGTTTATGTCAAAAGTATTTGGAAATTAATTATGGTAATTTCAGCATTTTGAACACTTGGTCAATATACTGTCTATCTACTCGAACAGCTTGCGGCACGTATCTATGTAATCCGGCAGCGCCCCCTCAAAATCAAGGCCGTTTCGGCGCGGAGTTGCGCGCGCAGCCGTTCGCTCTATGGCGGCTGTCACAAATTCCTCGGCGGTATCGAGCGCATCGTCGAGCGTCGCTCCGCGAGTGAGCAGAGCCGCGAACGCCGAAGCGAATACATCGCCCGAGCCGTGAAACATTCCATCGAGCGTTTTATTCATGACCGAGCACATTTTACCGCTTCTGTTATCGCGCGCGACTATGCCCACCCTTCCGTTTTCGGTGCTTACACCCGTTATAGCGACTAAGGAAGGCCCCAGCTCGGACAGGCGGTCTATAAGCTCGGTGACATAGGCCTCATCGTGCACGCCCGGTCTGTATTCCATGCCTGTCAGGAAGCAGGCCTCGGTCATATTCGGCGTGATGATATCCGCCTTTTTTATAAGTCCGCGGAAGCACTCCGTCATTGTCTCGCCGAGATTGGCGTAGTATCTGCCGTTATCGGCCATCGCAGGATCGACGATCACCAGCGTATTCTCTCCGCGCAGGAGTTCAATTGCCCGCTCAAGCAGCTTTCCCTGTGCCTCCGACGCAAGATAGCCCGAATATATTGCATCAAAGCCGACGCCCAGGCTATGCCAGTGCTCGGCAATCGGGACGATATCTCCGCTCAGATCGGTAAACGTCCAGTCGGTAAACCCGCCCGTATGCGTTGACAAAAGCGCCGTCGGTATGCAGCAGCACTCGACCCCCGTCGCCGAAACTATGGGGAGCGCAACGGTAAGCGAGCATTTGCCCAAACACGAAAGATCATGTACAGCCGCCATTCTCGGCAGCTTCGGCAGTTTTTTCATAGTATGTCCTACCTTAATAAAAGCTGAATTATCGTTTCGATTTTAGCACAAAAGCCGCGTATTAGCAACACTGTACAATAGCACTGCATTGTATATATCTTTCAAAAATTTTAACCAAATTTTTATGCATTTTTGTTTACAAAAAGCTTATATTACCATATTTTGCATTGAAATATCGGTTACAATATAGTATCATTATTGCAATACTAATTAATAGCCTCCGCGTTGCTTCCGTGAATAACGGTTGACTGCTTCCCTGCCGAAGAGCAGAGATAATCGATGCCGCATGGATAATTCACTGTGGTATAGGTATTAGTATGTATCCTTGGGGAAAGGAGGAAAACTTAATAGCATGGTAAAAATGGAAAGGCTCAGCAGGCCTGTGCTGACCGCACTTTTTGTGCTTGCTGTCTTCCTGATTGCTGTTTTTGCTCTGAGCGCTGACGCGAATGCCGACGGACTCGATGTAGATGTTGCTGCGGATACCGACGCTGTCTCGACCCTTTCGTCTTACTTTAGCGGAATCGGATTGGTCAACACAGAGTATCCGGATGCAAACTTCATCAACTTCCTGCTTTGCCTGCACGGATATGAGACTCTGCCCGATGACGCGACCGTTACCGTTACGGCTTATCTGCCTGTTACGAACACCGTTTTTTGGCGTTCCACCTTCGACAAGTCCTACATGACTTTAAAGGATGCGGTTAATATCGTCGGTCACGGCACCGTACTCAGACTTCCCGGTGCATGCACGCTCAAGATAGAGGTTAACGGAGCCGTCATCGACGGATGGAATCTCATTTACGGCAGTACCGTTGAGGAAGCCATCATCTGGAATCCGACCAGCGGTTTCACCGGAGTCGCCGCAGACTATGTCCCCGGCAACGCTACATACATGTTTATGAGCAATGTAGGCGGTCATGTCGTTCACCTGAACATCAACAGTTCGGGCAGCAGCAACCCCGGCGGTGACAACCCCGGCGGTGACAATCCCGGCGGTGACAATCCCGGCGGCGACAACCCCGGCGGCGACAATCCCGGCGGCGACAACCCCGGCGGTGACAATCCCGGCGGCGACAATCCCGGCGGCGACAATCCCGGCGGCGACAATCCCGGCGGCGACAACCCCGGCGGCGACAATCCCGGCGGCGACAATCCCGGCGGCGACAATCCCGGTGGCGACAATCCCGGCGGCGACAACCCCGGCGGCGACAACCCCGGCGGTGACAACCCGAGCGATCCCGACGATCCCGACGATCCCGACGACCCGAACACACCGGACACCCCGGATAACCCCGACGATTCGAACACACCGGATAAGCCGACAGAGCCCAAGACTCCGTCAGAGACCGGCGACACAAGGAGCGTTGTCTTGATGTCTGCGATAGCGGTCATCAGCCTGGCAGTGCTTGCAGGTACTTATCGCAAGAAAAAGCCAAACTGATCATATGTGGGCGATTAGTTGACTTATTGCAATAGTGCATATAAAATAGGGGCGGCGAAAGCCGCTCCTATTTTTATTTTCCCGAGGAACACGGAATGAACGATAAGATGCGAAAGTTCATACGCCTGATAGCTTTGATAGCGCTTGTTGTCTCGGTCGGCGTCCTGATATTCTACGCGATCGACGATCTGAGAAGCAAAAGCACCGATGATAAGCTCAAGGGGCTCAAGGACGCGCAGGCAAGCGCCTCCCTGCCCGATATACTGCCGGAATATGAAGCTTTGTATGCGGAAAACCATGACACGATCGGCTGGCTGAAGATAGACGGAACGGGCATAGACAACGTCGTGATGTACGCGCCCGACGAGATCGATAAGTATCTGCACACAGACTTTTACGGCAACTACTCCTACCGAGGCTGTCTGTTCGTCGATGAATACTGTGACATACTCTCGTCCGACAATCTGATAATCTACGGGCACAACATGAAGGACTATTCGATGTTCGGCTCGCTCATGTACTATGTCAGCGAGGATTTTTACAAGCAGCACAAGCTCATAAGCTTTGATACAATATACGAAAAGCAGACCTACGAGATCGTCGCCGCTGTAAAAACCGAGCTCGTGCCCGAGGGCAGCGATGGCTTCAAATACTATGAATACACCGGCAGCGGTGATGAGGCTTCGTTTAACGAGTACGTTAAATTTATTGAGGAAAACAAGCTCTATGACACCGGCATTGAGCTCTCGCCCGGCGATAAGCTCCTCACGCTTTCCACCTGCGCGTATCACACCGAGGACGGCCGCTTCATAGTAGTCGCAAAAAAGATATGAAAAAAGCCATCATGCAAAAGCATGATGGCTTTTTTGGTGACCCGTACGGGAATCGAACCCATGTTACCGCCGTGAAAGGGCGGTGTCTTAACCGCTTGACCAACGGGCCTAAATTAAGGCGCAGGTATTAATATCTGCGCCTTTTTGGTAGCGGCACCTGGATTCGAACCGGGGACACTGCGGGTATGAACCGCATGCTCTAGCCAACTGAGCTATGCCGCCATTTCTCAAATGAGCAATTGGAATTATACAAGACACAGCCCGGATTGTCAACATATTTTTTTATTTTTCTTCAAATTTCATATCGGGAGGTACGCCGTCGGGTCGACGCTCGCTCCGTCGCGGCTCATGGCAAAGTGCATGTGACTGCCCTGCCCTATCTCGCAAAGCGCGGTTTTGCCGACAGAGCCTATAACGTCTCCGCCCTTTACCTTGTCTCCTGCGGCAACTGTCGGCGTATCGGCAAGGTTCGAGTAGGTGGTCTTGATGCCGTTTCCGTGGTCGATGACCACCGTCGTTCCGTAAAGATCGTCCTGAGTTACGCTTACGACCTCGCCGTCGCCCGCGGCAACGACGACCTCGCCCTGCTGCGCAAGGATATCCACGCCGTCATGCGTGCGCCAGTCGGCCATCGTAACGTCGTAGCTTAGCGCCTCCACGCTGTAGCCGCGCTCGATCTCGCCCGACACGGGCCATCTCCATGTCACCTGCTCGGGCCATACATCGTCCTGCGTGAGCGTTCCCGCGGACACGACGTCCTCCTCGTTCGGAGCACCCGCCGGCTTCGGAGCCTCGGTGCTCACGGGCAGCTGCTCGCTCGGCTCGGGACGGCGCGTCTGCTGCGCGGCGCTCATGCCGGGGTTTAAGCTGTCTGTCGGCGTATCCGCTCCCTTTGCAAGGCTGTAGGCCGATATTCCTATCACGATCACACATAGCGCAAGGACTATGTAGAAGCCCTTGCCGGCAAAAAACTTATCCAGTCTGCCGCTTTTTTCGTTCTGCATAGATAAACCCTCCTTTATCTATGCCTATTGTTGACCGTTTTATAAGGGAATATACAAAAGCTGAATATGTATTGTGTATTATCCATAAATGCACATTGCTGATTTCGTGGGAATCGACAAATTGCAGAAAATTTGAAAACGGTTGTCCCCAAATCAGCCTCTGCGGACATATATATAGTGAGAGGCCAAGTCCAAAATTTTAATTTTTTCGAAAATATTTGTCCCGTTTTTCCGAAATTCACTGTCTATATATAATGAGGGGATAAGAAAACGGTATCTGGAGGTGATTCCGATGGGCTGCTGAGCCGCACTCCACGCAGTAGACACACACAAAAACGAAAGGAGCGCCACTATATGCGAAAAAGATTAATATCAATAATAATTGCAATATGTATGTTCTTTTGTATGTCCATCGACGCTTTTGCCGTGCCCACTGTTAGTTATGGATGCGCTGGAATTAATGACTACAGCTATTGCGTACATGGCGACAGATCGGGCGCAAAATATGTAACAAATTTATCCTTAAAACTTAGAAACCTAAGCAGCAGTGGCTATATCAGTTATCGAAATGGAGAGAGCCTAACTAATAACGAAGTTACCCCCGGCTCAATATCAAGGGCTTCTCGGTCAACATTTTTTGCTTACGCGGGGCACGGTATTATTTTTGACGCTCAGAATAACGCTCTACACACAAACGCTTCCGAGGTGTCTCTCTTTCCGCATTGGGTAAACGGAGAAAACACAAGCGAGCTCTTCAACCTGATAACAACGAAAACGCGATTCCCTCACAAATACGTAACACTATACACCTGCAATCAACTTACAAACGGCGGCAGCACAACCAAAGCAAACAACATTCTTAAAATGATGAACGGCACTCGCCTCATCCTCGGTTTTGCATCCCAAATGTACCTTGATTCTCGAGAAGCTTCTCTGTTTGGACAATGGATGATGAGTAAAACAATAATGGAAGCATTCTTCGTAGGAACAAGAAGGTATCAAGTGCAGCGTCAGGATGGTGACTCTATTGCCAGAGTAGTTGGATATAAATCAGCAAGCGCTGATAGAATAATCAACGAGTACGCCTATGCGCCAGCAGCCGCAAGCAATCTGTCCAGTTTCGGCATCTTAGATACTCGCACAATAGCCCATACCGGGCAACTAATACCTGCAACTTGATGTTAGTAAGGAGGCAATCATGAAATTCAATAGATTTATTACATCTCTGCTTGCGCTGTTATTACTTATAATTCTCGGTGCCTGCGGAAATAATAATACACTTACCTCTGTACATCCAAACATAGCGCAATCTGGGACAAGTGCGAGCGTCAAGCTGTCTCTCCCAGCAGATATGAAAATTGACTCAGCAGATGAGACAGCCAAGCTGTACGAGCTCACAATAGATGAAGCGGAATCTATTTCCCAGATCGAGCGCTGCCTTAATGTTGACCTGTCGACAGTGGAGAAAGTCACTTATGAACTCGGTACGATTTACACCGTCGGAAACTATCAAGCAGAGATAGACAATGACGGCTACTGGTTCTATGAGATGACCGATTATCCGCCCTTCAGAGCCGGTCTTTCGATGAGCGACGACGAGGCAATTGAGATCGCCAAAAGCTTCGTTGAGGAAAACGGGCTGTGGCCCGGCGGCGTGGACAACATTCAGGTCGCCGATCAGACCGGTATGCTTGACGACGGCAGCGAGGGTCTTAAAATTAAGACCGTATACCTCTACCCGAATGTAGACGGGAAAACGGTTTTGGGAGTTTACAGGATAAGCATCGACGTTAATCTTGAGGGCGAAATTCTGTCGGTGTACTGTTTGGCAAACCCGACCAGCGCATCAAGCGAGGTCGCACTGAAAAGCCGTGCGGAGGTCGCTGCCGACGTGCAAAACGAGAACTATTCAGCCAGCTTTACCACTGATCTCACAAACGCGAAGATCACAGACTGCAAGCTCGGCTACTACGCCGACGGAGTCGAGCACAGCGGCAAGACCTACCTCTTCCCCGTTTATGTCATGACCGGCGAGGGCAC
>CALBGG010000032.1 GCA_937893605.1 uncultured Clostridia bacterium | reverse complement strand
CTGAAATTCGCAGGTAACCCAAACTTGCGTATGATTTTTTGTGAGTTTTTCACAATCTTGTCAAAAGACGCACAAACTTCCGCTTATTCAGGCCGCACGCCGGGGCAAAAGCCCCGGCGTTTGGGTTTATGTCTTGTTATGCTGCAATTATATTCTTCCGAAAAGCTTGTCAAAGAAAGTTTTTACATCCTGGAACCAGCTGCGGATAACGTCGGCCGTGGAGCGGGTCGCGCCGCAGTCGGTGCAGGTCTTGCCCTTGAAGTGATGGCCCGTCGCCTCGATAGTCTCACCCTGAGATATAGTTTCGCCGCAGATCGTACATACCTCGTCGCCGGTGTAGCCGGCCTCGGTGCATGTGGGCTCAACTGCGTTGCGGAGCTCGGTGACGTGTTCGTGGTAGTTGTAGTGGATAGTTGCGTTCAGAATGTCGTCGTTGCCATCAGCAATTTCTATCGCGCTCCACTGTTCTTCTGTACCGGTATAATATACATCTGTGAGGTTAGAACAATCCCAAAACGCCTGGCCGCCAATGCTCGTCACTTTGTCAGGGAGCGTGATGCCCTTAAGATTAGCGCAGTCGACGAATGCACCGTTGTCGATCCTCGCCACACTATTAGGGATAGTTACGCTCGTAAGGTTAGTACATCCATGAAATGCCTCGTAACCGATGCTCGTTACGCTATCAGGAATCGTATAAGAAGTATCAGTTTTTCCAGCAGGGTATCTGATGAGCTCTGTTATATCCTTATTAAATAAAACTCCATCAACAGAACTGTATACCGTATTTTCATTCACAACATCTATGCTCGTTAAGTCAGTACAGCAACAGAATGGGTCATAGCCGATGCTCATAACACTTCTCGGGATCGTGATACTCGTCAATCCAGTACAGCCGTTAAATGCCCAGTCACCGATATATGTCACGCCGTCAGAGATTGTGATGTCCGTAAGGTTTACGCAGTCTTGGAAAGCTTGCTGATCAATATTCGTCACGCTATCCGGTATCTTGATACTCGTCAAGCCCGTGCAGTTGCGAAACGCCCACCACCCAATACTTGTCACGCCATCCGGAATCGTGATGCTCGTAAGGCTCGTGCAGTCGTAGAATGCAGATCCTCCTATGTATGTCAGTCTACTCGGAAGCGTTATGCTTGTCAAACTCGTACAGCCTTCAAATACACCGACGATACTCGTAACATTGTAGGGAATTGTGATACCCGTCAGATTTGTGCAGCCAGCGAATGCAATAGCATCAATGTCCGTAACACTGTCAGGGATTGTGACGCTAGTCAGGCTCATGCAATGGGAGAATGCAGCGTAGCCAATACTCGTCACGCTATTTGGGATTGTATAAGAAGTATCTATCTTTTTCGCAGGATATTTGATAAGCTTTGTTTTATCCTTATTAAACAGAATTCCGTCAACCGAACAGTATGCTGTATTGTCCTCTGAAACATTTATATATGTTAGTGAATAACCGCCGGAAAATATATCGTCGCCAATATATTTCACACTGTATGGGATATCAATACTCGTTAGGCTATTACAGGCGATGAATGCCCAATCGCCGATGCTCGTCACCGTGGCACCGTCAATCTCGGACGGAATATTTGCTTCAGTTACTTCAGAGTCGCAGCCCGTTATTTCCCCTGTCGATTTATTAAAATAGATATTGCCGCCGGTGACCCCGTAGGCGACGACATCGTCCTCTGCCAGCGCTGCGGTCGGCACCAATGATACAACCATCAGCAGCACGAGCAGCAGGCTTAGTATTCGTTTCTTCATATTTTCCTCCCGTTATTTTTTCACGCGGCTGTCACAAAGTATACCTTTTGACAGTCAAGTAATTTACGCATTTTTTGTGGCTGATAACGGGAAATTCAATAAAATCAAGGCATTTTTTCGAGAAATTTCGCATAATATATTGCAATTTTGACTATTTTCAGTTATCATGACATTAGAAAAACGCAGCTGTCAAAAGGTATACTTTTTGACAGCTGCGTTTTTTCATATTTTTTTGCGCGAGGCTATTGACAAATTGGGAATACGGGCTTATACTACTACCAACCTACGAAGTTAGTAGTATTTAATATCGAACCGAGGTAAACATCATGGCTGCATATATTGTCTTCCGATGTCGGGGCTGAGGCTTTTTTCGAACATCAAGCAAAAAAACATTTAAATCATTAAAATCATTTTTAAATCATTATAATTAAAAGGAGATAATATCATGTCTAAAATATACACTTCCGCAGATCAGCTTATTGGTTCCACTCCGCTGCTTGAGCTCACCCACATTGAAAAGAAGCACGGCCTCAAGGCTAAAATCCTCGCAAAGCTTGAGTATTTTAACCCCGCAGGCTCCGTTAAGGACAGAATCGCAAAGGCAATGATCGACGATGCCGAGGCAAAGGGTCTGCTGAACGCCGACTCCGTAATAATCGAGCCGACCAGCGGCAACACCGGCATCGGCCTTGCATCCGTCGCAGCCGCAAGAGGCTATCGCATAATCATCGTCATGCCCGAGACCATGAGCGTTGAGCGCCGTCAGCTTATGAAGGCATACGGCGCGGAGCTCGTTCTCACCGAAGGCTCGAAGGGCATGAAGGGCGCTATCGCCAAGGCCGACGAGCTTGCAAAGGAGATCCCCAACAGCTTCATCCCCGGCCAGTTCGTCAACGCCGCAAACCCTAAGGCGCACTTTGAGACCACCGGCCCCGAGATCTACGCCGACACCGACGGCAAGGTCGATATCTTCGTCGCAGGCGTCGGCACCGGCGGCACGATCACCGGCGTAGGCCAGTTCCTCAAGTCCAAGAATCCCGAGGTCAAGGTCGTTGCGGTCGAGCCCAAGAGCTCTCCCGTCCTCTCAACAGGCGTTGCCGGCTCACACAAGATCCAGGGCATCGGCGCGGGCTTTGTTCCCGAGGTGCTGGATACCAAGATCTATGACGAGATAATCCCCGTCGAGAACGACGACGCGTTCGCTGTCGGCAAGGAGATCGGCAAGAGCGAGGGTGTGCTCGTCGGTATCTCCTCCGGCGCTGCTGTATGGGCCGCTATCGAGCTTGCAAAGCGCCCGGAGAACGAGGGCAAGACCATTGTAGTGCTGCTGCCCGACACCGGCGACCGCTACCTCTCCACCCCGCTGTTCGCGGACTGATATACTGACTCGCAGGAGGCTTTTCCTATGATCCCGACAAAAGAACAGGCGCTTGAGCTTTTAAAAAAGTACAACTCCGATCCGTTCCATATTAAGCACGGGCTTATCGTGTCCGGCGTAATGGAATACTTCGCAAAAGAGCTCGGCTACGGCGACGAGGCCGATTTCTGGAGCGTTGTCGGTCTGCTGCACGATCTCGACTTCGAGCTGTACCCCGAGCAGCACTGCATAAAAAGCCAGGAGCTGATGCGCGAGGAGGGACTCGATGAGCGGCTTATCCGCGCAACGGCCAGCCACGGCTACGCGATAACCGTCGACATCAAGCCCGAGCATCTGATGGAAAAGGTCCTGTATGCAACGGACGAGCTCACCGGTCTTATAGGCGCGGTGGCGATAATGCGCCCGTCAAAGAGCGTCCAGGATCTTGAGCTCAAATCCGTCAAGAAGAAATACAAAAGCGCAAACTTTGCGGCAGGCTGCTCGCGCGAGGTCATCGAGCGCGGCGCGGATATGCTCGGCTGGAGCCTCGAAGACCTCATCAGCCGCACAATACTCGCAATGCGTGCGACTCCTGCGGCGACCTGGACGGAAGAATGAAAATTTTGATTGCAATGAGCGGCGGCGTTGATTCCAGCGTCGCCGCAAAGCTTTTGTGCAACATGGGGCACGAGTGCGTCGGCTGCACGATGAAGCTTTTTGACAACTGCGACGCCGGGCTTCCGCGCAGCCGCACATGCTGCAGTCTCGACGATGTTGAGGATGCGCGCAGTGTGGCATTTTCGCTCGGAATGCGCTACTATGTCTTTAATTTCAAGGACGATTTCCGCGAGAAGGTAATAAAAAAGTTTGCCTGCGCATATCTTGCGGGGCAAACGCCGAATCCGTGCATCGACTGCAACCGGTATATGAAATTCGATAAGCTGTATGAACGTGCAAGGCTTCTCGGTTGCGACAAGATCGCAACGGGGCACTATGCGCGCATAGAGCTTGACAATGGCAGATATCTTCTTAAAAAAGCAAAGGACAGGTCAAAGGATCAAAGCTATGTGCTTTACATGCTCACGCAGGAGCAGCTTGCGCACACCCTCTTCCCTCTCGGTGAGCTTTCAAAGAGCGAGACGCGAGCCATCGCTGAGGCATCAAAGCTCACGAATGCGCATAAACCCGACAGTCAGGATATCTGCTTCGTGCCGGACGGCGACTACGCCGCCGCTATCGAACGTCTCACCGGAAAAACGGCCGCGCCCGGCAATTTTGTCGACGCCGGCGGCAATGTTCTCGGCATGCATCGCGGCATCACTCACTACACGATCGGCCAGCACCGCGGCCTGGGGCTCTCTCTCCCGGAGCGGCGCTATGTCTGCAAAATAGACGCGGACAGCGGCACCGTAACGCTCGGCAAAAGCGATGAGCTGTATTCGTGTGAAGCTATCGTTCGGGATTTTAACTGGATAAACGGCGAGGCTCCGCTAAAGACGATACGCTGCACCGCGAAAATACGTTACCGCCAGCCTGAGCAGGCGGCAACCGTTGAACCGTTAAGCGAAAATGAAGCGCTTATACGCTTTGATGCGCCTCAGCGCGCCGTCACGCCCGGCCAGTCGGCCGTACTTTACGACGGCGACACAGTGCTCGGCGGCGGAGTTATCATCAGATAACATAGTCTCCGCCGTGCGGCGCGTTCATGAGGTCTGCGAGCGTTATTCCGGAAAAATATTTGCGCGTGAGGTCATAGTATCCCTCCCACACGGAGAGCGTGCGACACTCGGCCGCACGTCGGCACGGCTGCGCATTATCCTGAAGACAGGATACCGGTGCGAGGTCGCCCTCGGCGAGCTTGAGTATCTCCCAAAGCGTGTACTGATCGGGAGATCTTGTTAGCCTGTAACCGCCGCCAATGCCGTGAACGCTGGCTATAAGCCCTGCCGATTTTAGCGATGGCATTATCTTTTCAATATATTTGAGCGATATCTCCTGCCGTGCGGCGACCTCCTTCATGGGGATGTAGGCGCCGTTGTTGTGTTCGGCAAGATCGAGCAATATGCGTATGGCATAGCGTCCTTTTGTTGATATCATGTGATTCACCTCTTAAGAACATTATACAACCAACCCCGTAGGTAAATCAACATTTAATTTTATATTATAAATTATTGCACTTTTTTTCGCACTGATTTGATATGAGCAAATTTTATGGTATAATTAATTTATTGAATACATCTTTACTGTAAGGGAGTCGGGTGGATATGCTAAAAAAGATGCGCTATGTTTACACAGTGTATGAAGAAAAAAGTTTTTCCAAAGCTGCCGAAAAGCTTTTCGTATCGCAGCCGTCGCTCAGCTGCATGGTAAAAAAGGTGGAAAGCAGCTATGGCATAACCATTTTTGACAGAACGACAACGCCCATCTCGCTCACGCCCGAGGGCGAGTACTATATCCGCACAGTCGAGAGGATTCTCAAGCTTGATGACGATATGCGGCAGTATCTGCGCGAATTTTCAAACGGCTTTGTGGGGAACATATGCTTCGGAGGTGCAAGCTTTTTCTGCACAGTCATTTTGTCCGGGCTTATAAAGCAGTTCGGCAAGGAATACCCCAATATCCGCGTTGACTGGCTTGAAATGCGAAATGATGAGCTTATAAGTCAGATACTCCAGCGTAGGATAGACTTCGCTCCGGAGGTCGACCGATTGGAGGCAAACGGCATCGACTCGATAAAATTCGGTGTTGAGGAGCTTATTTTGGCTGTTCCCGCAGCTTTTTCCGTTAATGAGAAGCTGCGCGGCTCGTATTTCCTTCCCGGCAGCGGGGAAAACAATGCTCGCAGTATTTACGACTTAAAGCCTGTCGGAATCGAGGTTTTCCGCGACACTCCTTTTGTATTCCTGCGCGAAGGAAATGACAGCTACTCCCGCGGCCTGAGCATCTGCCAAAACGCAGGCTTCATGCCGAATATAGCCATGCTCGTTGATTCCTCTATGACCTGCTACAGACTCGCAGCGGCCGGAAACGGCGCCGCCTTTATACGCAGCACGATCCTTTCGGTCGAGCCATCGAGCAAGCTTTGCTATTACAGGATAGACGATCCTCTCAGCATGAGGGATATTATGCTATACTTCCGTGCCGACGGCAGAAGCGCCGCAGAGAATACACTTCTTTCCTTTGTAAAGGACAGAATAGGGCAGGTATAATAAAAAGCATATACAAATGGCGCAGAAACGGCCGCGTTTAGTCAAAACGTTCATTTTCACCGTAGTTTTTGTGCAATATCCCATACGATTTTGGTTATATGCCGATACGCTTTTTTGTCTTAGACAAAAAAGCGTATTTTTTTTATAATAAAATTGTAAATAACATTTAAACACAATTCTCCCCGGGTTCGGTCCTCCGGGGAGCGTTGAGAAAAAGACAGGAGGCTATATTATGATAACAGGCGAGAAGGTATTGTTCGACGATGCTTTTCTGAGGGAGATTCAGGACAAATTCTACTATGTGCATGAAGATCATCTCGGCAGAAAGCGCCAATTCTTTGAAAACTCCGGCGGATCGCTTCGTCTGAAGGCGGCAGTCGAACAGAAGGCGCGTTTTGAGAAGATCCCGGACTGCCCCGAACGCGTACACGACATATCGATGATGCTGAAGCAGGTCAAGGCAGACGGAGTGCGCGATATCATGCAGGTGATTTTCGGCGCAAAGAGCGGTGCACTCGTAACGGAGCTGACCGCATCCCAGGTCATGTTTCAAATTGTAAGCACCATCATGATGAATGAAAAGTGGGGCAGCAACGCCGTTGTGACGAGCATAGAGCATCCCTCTGCATATGACTCGGTGGAGCTCTACTGTGGGCTGACCGGCAGAGAGTTCCGCGTTGCTATGGCAAATCCCAAAACAGGCGGTGTCGATATTGATGAGATACTGAGCAAAATTGACAGGAACACCCTGCTGCTTAGCGTTATGAGCGCCTCCAACATATCCGGCTACATCTTCGATATTGAAACGATAGCAAAGAAAGCTCGTGAGATCAATCCCGATATATACATCATTACCGATGCCGTCCAGCATGCGCCTCACGGTGTTCTCGATGTTGAAGCCTGCGGGATTGACGGAGTCAACTTCGCTCCTTACAAGATGTTCGGCATCCGCGGCTGCGGTTACGGCTATGTGTCCGACCGCGTTGCCAAGATGACCCACCATAAGCTGCTTGCAAAGCCCGAGAAAGAATGGGAGCTGGGCACCTTCCCCCATCCGAACTATGCATCCATATCCGCCGTTGTCGACTATGTCTGCTGGATCGGCAAGCACTTCAGCGATTCGGACGACCGGCGCGAGCTGTATGTTGCCGGCATGGATCGCATTCATCTTCAGGAGCACTCGTTGCTCATACACATGATGGAAGGCACGCAGTCCGTCCCCGGTCTGCGCCATATTTCCGGTGCTCAGGTGTATCTCGACTCCGCCGACACCGTTGATCGTGACCTCATAAGCGCCATCGGTATAAACGGCATCGGCTTCACACAGCTCACCGCAGAATATTACAAACGCGGCATCACGCTTTTTGAGCGCGTCAACACCAGCCTTTACTCCAAGCGCATTGTCGAATCGCTCGGCCTGACCGGCGTTATTCGCGTCTCTCCGCTGCACTGCCACGGGACCGAAGACATAGACGATTTTCTGCGCGTAACGGCTGAGATTGCAGCCACTGTAAAAGCCTGACTTAAAATTAAATAGCAGAGAGAAAAACGGAGGAAAAACACATGAAAGCTTGGAAAAACTTTGCACTCTGGAAAAAGATACTCATTGGTGTCGCGATCGGCCTTATAATCGGCTTTGTGTCGCCGGAAGCGGCCGACTTTATCTCGCCGCTGGGCGATATCTTCATGCGAATGCTCAAGATGCTCATCGTCCCGCTCGTATTCTTCTCGATCACCAGCGGTGTCTGCAAGATGGGTGATGTAAAGCAGCTTCGTACAGTCGGTATGCGCTATATACTGTGGATAGTAGTGTCTGCCGTTATCGCATCCATATTCGGCATTCTCGGCGGTCTCATCACGCAGCCCGGCAAGGGAGTTACCGACCTGCTTACGGGTGTTGAGGCAACAGAGGCTCAGGAGTACAGCTTTATCGACAATGTAATCAGCTGGTTCCCCACCAACATAGTTGAGTCTATGTTGAACGCGAACATGCTCCAGATTATCGTATTCTGCCTCTTCCTCGGCATTGCACTGCTCGCACTCGGCGAAAAAGCCAAGACCATTATCAAAGTCATAGAAGAGGGCAGCGAGACGATGCTCAAGATAACAGAGTACGTCATTGATTTCTCCCCCCTTGGTATTCTTTCGCTCGTTGCTACGATGGTCTCCACCATCAGCGGCGAAATGATGAAGAGCGTCATCGTATTTATCGCTGCCGACTGGGTCATCTGCATTATCATTCTTCTTGTAGTCTATCCCCTTATCATAAGGCTTCTCACCAAGCTGTCCGGCTACGGCTTCCTGCGTAAGATAGCTCCCGCCATCATAGTCGCAGCATCTACCTCGTCATCTGCGGCTACACTGCCAGTCTCCATCAAGCTCAGCGAGGAGAAGCTCGGAATTCCCGAAAACATCTATGGCTTTACTCTGCCTTTGGGCAACACGATGGGGATGACCGGCTTTGCTGTGTTCATCGGCCTGTGCTGCGTCTTTGCGTCAAACCTCTATGGCTTCTCAATCACTCTCGGCAGCACCCTGCAGTTCGTGTTCTTCGGCCTTATTCTTTCCATCGGTGCAGCCGGCGTAAAGGGCGCAGGTGTGGTCATGTCCGGCGTTCTCCTTGAGGCGCTCGGTATGCCGCTTACCCTCGTTCCTATCCTTGCGGCGATTTGGCCCGCTATCGATCCCCCGCACACGACGCTCAATAACGTCGGCGACCTCGTCGGTACGACCGTCGTAGCCAAAAGTCTCGGCAAGATGGATATGGATGTGTACAGCAACAGTTGATATATCTCCAAATTTCAAAAACGTACGAACGCCCTGCTCTATATAGAGCAGGGCGCAGTCTCAGGTTTTTTACAATATGCAGAACAGGCAGCCTCAAGGCTGCCTGTTCTGCATATGAAACGCTTTGTTTTAATGGATCGTGCTGCGCAATAAAGACTCATTGAAGCTTTAATTCGCCTCTAAAAAAGCGTCTGTAAAATTACTTTGCCTTTGCAAGACCCTTCTGACGAGCATACTCTGCTGCGC
>CALBGG010000031.1 GCA_937893605.1 uncultured Clostridia bacterium | reverse complement strand
AACTGGACACCAATCAAGATACGCATTGTATCAAAATTGGTGTCCAGTTATGGTGGAGATGGGGGGAGTTGAACCCCCGTCCGAAAGCACTTTAACAGGAACTTCTCCGAGCGCATACGGTCAACTGTATTCCCTCCCCTGCGCGCCGGCCGTCAGGCTCGCAGAGTCGGTAGCTTCATTATGCGTGGTGCGCTCAAAGCTTTGCGCACTCACGGGCACCACTGATCGACGCTCCGTTCCGGGCCGTGGTCCTCCCGGAGGGAACGCTCGCTAATTAAGCAGCGAGAAGAACAGTATCGTTGTTGTTCTTTAATTTATAAGTCGCCCATTTTTAGGATGGTAGGCGCATCCGCTCGCTATTCCTGCCTCCATACCCCCGTCGAAACCGGTACATCCCCGTTTTTAGAGGCGCTTTGAGTCAAGCCTTAGTCGGCACTGCCGTGACCCGACCTTTAAATTGATACTGTAATGTACTGCTACGCAGCCCAAGGGTGCGGTGCAAATTTTGCTGTGGCCTGAATTGATTGATGGTATATCTGAGGCATTTTTCTTCGGGGTGCGGAGAGGCCGCCCCCCTTTAAGGCTTACATTTTCTCGGGTTCGGGATAGTCGACGCCGAAGGTATCGACAGTAACCTTCTTCATTGCCTGACGGTGGATGGGCTTATCGTTTCTGCCGGTCATGCACTTTGCGATCTTATCGACATTTTCCATACCCTCTATAACCTTGCCGAAGGCGGCGTACTGGCCGTCAAGGTGAGGTGCATCCTCGTGCATGATGAAAAACTGGCTGCCGGCGGAGTTGGGATCCATCGCACGAGCCATGGACAGGACGCCGCGCGTATGCTTGAGGTCGTTGGGAACGCCGTTCATCTTGAACTCGCCCTTGATTGAGTATCCGGGGCCGCCTACACCGATACCCTGAGGGTCGCCGCCCTGAATCATAAATCCGCGGATGACTCGGTGGAAGATAACGCCGTCATAAAACTTGTTGTTTACCAGCGAGATGAAGTTGTTGACAGTGTTGGGAGCTACCTCGGGGTAAAGCTCCGCCTTTATGATATCGCCGTTTTCCATTTCGATGGTTACTATAGGATTGCTCATCAATGTCTCTCCTTCAATGTTCTTTCAATGTCGCGCGCAGCTTCGCGCTTCGCGTCGTCATTTCGTTTATCATACAGCTTTTTGCCCTTGCACAGGCCAAGCTCGACCTTCACCCTGCTGTCCTTAAAATAAAGCGACAGCGGGATGAGCGCCACGCCCTCCTGCATCACGCGCGCATTGAGCTTGACTATCTCGCGCTTGTGCATCAGAAGTCTTCTCGGCCGCACGGGGTCTTTATTGAAAATGTTGCCCTTTTCGTATGGGCTTATATGCAGCGACCTCACGAAAAGCTCACCGTTTTTTATCGTGCAGTAGCAGTCCTTCATATTGACAGTGCCCGCTCTGAGCGATTTGACTTCCGTTCCGGCAAGCTCTATGCCGGCTTCATACCTGTCGAGCACGAAATAATCGTGAAAAGCCTTGCGGTTTGACGCTATCTGCTTTGTTCCGGTCTGCTTCGGCATCCGCTCACCTCCCGACCGTCAGTGTATTATAGCACACATTGGGCGAAAATTAAATAACATTCTGTAAATCACATATTTGCCTTGAGTATTTCAGCGATCTCAGTGACGTCCTTAAGGACATAATCCGGCTTGCGCTCTGCCTTTTCGATATCCTCAAGGCTGCTCTCGCCCGAGAGGACGCAGACGGACACCGCTCCTGCATTCTGTGCTACCGCGATATCGGTATAAAGTCTGTCGCCCACGCAGCAGATGTTCTCATTCGGAACGCCGGTCTGCTCCGATATTATGTCAACCATATTGCGGTTGGGCTTGCCGATAAACACGGGCTCGATGCCGCTGGCAGCAGTCAGCAGTGCGCATATGCTTCCGCAATCGGGAAGCACCTCGTTTGCGGGCATGGGGCATACCCAGTCGGGGTTTGCTGCGATAAACGCCGCGCCGCGGCGCAGATAGTGCACGGCCTTATCGAGCTTTTCATAGGTCAGAGTCGTGTCAAAGCCGACGCACACGACGCCGACGTCCTCACTGTCGCCAAGCGCAACGCCATAGCTTTCAAGCTCGCCGAGGAACGCCGGAGTTCCGACGGGATAGACGAGCTCGCCGGGGTGTCGGCTGTTCAAATACATCGCCGTCGCCATACCGGAGGTGAAAACATTCTCTTTTTCGCAGGGAAAGCCCAGCTTTCTCAGGCGAGTTATATAGTCAACGCCTGCGCGTGAGGAGTTATTTGTCAGGTATATATACTCTCTGCCGCTTTTTTTAACGGTGTCTATAAAATCTACCGCGCCGTCAAACACCTCGTCGCCGAGGTAGAGCGTACCGTCCATGTCCAGAAGAAACAGTTTTGTGTTAAGAAGCTTATCCATTATAAAACTCCGATCTTAAAATGTCACGCATATTATATAATTTCATGAGCTTAAAATCAACTACATCTTGAATTGGCGGGCAGATATGATACAATTAAATAAAAAACTCCAAGGAGCTATGATATGGACATTGCTTTCAATAACGACTGGCTGTTCACCGAGGATTTTGACGCGGGCTTTGATAATGCCGTTTCCGTCAGACTTCCGCACACGACAAAGGAGATACCCTATAACTACATAAACTGCCGTGACTATCAGATGGTCTGCGGATACAGAAAGGTTTTCACCGCCCCCACCGAGTGGCAGGGCAAAAAGCTCATCCTGCGTTTTGACGGTGCGGCGCACGAGGCGGCTGTATTCTGCAACGGCGAAAATGTCGGATATCACGCCTGCGGATACACTGCGTTTTGCGTTGATATAACCGACTTCGTAAGGCTCGGCGGTGAGAACGTTATAGATGTACGGCTCGACACACGCGAGAGCCTGAACATCCCCCCGTTCGGTTTTGTCATCGACTATCTGTGCTACGGCGGTCTGTACCGCGAGGTGACGCTTGAGGTAAAAGACCCGGAGTATATTCAAGAGGTACTCATAGAAAACATCGGTCTGCGCGAGATACGCGTGAGGATATCCTCCGAGTGCGATAACGTCGTTACCGATATTGTCGATAAAGCAGGCTCGGTCATATCGTCGGCAGTCGGCAAGGCGTTCGAGCTCGGTGTTCCCGAGGCGGAGCTCTGGTCTGTAGACTCCCCCATCCTGTACACCGCGCGCGTTCGCGCCATGCGAAATGGCGAGTGCGTTGACGAAAAGTGCCTGAGATTCGGCTTCAGAACCGTTAATTTTAAAAGCAACGGCTTTTATCTCAACGGCGAAAGGCTGAAGATACGCGGGCTTAACCGCCACCAGGCCTATGCCTATGTCGGCTACGCGATGCCTAAATCCGTGCAGGAGTTCGACGCGGAGATACTCAAAAACGAGCTCGGCGTAAACGCCGTGCGCACATCGCACTATCCGCAGTCGCAGCACTTTATTTCGCGCTGTGATGAGCTCGGACTTCTTGTGTTCACGGAGATACCGGGCTGGCAGCACATCGGCGACGAGGACTGGAAGCGGCAGGCCGTCAAAAACACGGATGAGATGGTACGGCAGTATATGCATCACCCGTCGATAATGCTTTGGGGCGTGAGGATAAACGAATCGCAGGACTGCGACGAGCTGTACAGGCGCACAAACGCCGTTGCGCACACGCTTGATTCCGGCCGCCAGACCAGCGGCGTTAGGTATATTGAGAAAAGCCATCTTCTCGAAGATGTTTACGCATACAACGACTTTTCCCACTGCGGCGATAACGCCGGACTCAAGCCGAAAAAAGCTGTCACGGCAAAGAAAAATAACGGCTATCTTGTTTCCGAGTGCAACGGTCACATGTTTCCGACAAAGCCCTTTGACGATGAGCGCCACAGGCTCAGCCACGCGCTGCGGCATGCGAAGGTGCTCGACGCGATGTACGCCGACGACGATATCAGCGGCATATTCCCCTGGTGCATGTTCGACTATAACACCCATCAGGATTTCGGCAGCGGCGACGGCATATGCTACCACGGCGTTATGGATATGTTCCGCAATCCGAAGCTCGCCGCCGCTGTATATTCAAGTCAAAACGACGATAAGCCCTGCTGCGTCGTGTCCTCTTCCATGGATATAGGCGAGCACCCGGCCGGCGATATCGGCAAGGTATATGTGTTTACAAACGCAGACTGCATAAGACTGTACAAAGACGGCGTGTTCGTGCGCGAATTCGCACCGGGTCGAGACGAGTATCCCGCCCTGCCGCATCCGCCTGTCATAATTGACGATTTTATAGGCGAACTTCTCATAACCCAGGAGAGCTTTGATGAAAAGACTGCGGAGGCCGTGAAGGAATGCCTGCTGGCCGTCGCGAAGTTCGGGCCGAGCTCTCTGCCGCCGAAAATACTGGCCAAGTTCGCACGGCTCATACTGCTCAAGGGCTTTAAGTTCTCCGACGGTGTTGAGCTTTACGGAAAATACGTCGGCAACTGGGGCGGCGAGGCCACAAAATGGCGCTTTGACGCGGTGAAAGACGGCAAGATCGTTTGCTCGGTGACGCGCTCGCCCGGTCAGAGCGTGCACCTTGAGGTAACCGCAAGCAAAACGCGGCTTTGCGAGGTAGATACCTATGATGCCGCCGCCGTGCGCATCCGCGCCGTCGACGAGTACGGTAATCTCACACCGTACTGGCAGGAGCCCGTTATGCTCAAATGCTCGGGTCCAATTGAGCTCATAGGCCCGGAGATCATATCGCTCAAGGGCGGCTCGGGAGGCTGCTATGTAAAGACCTGCGGCAGCTCGGGCACGGCTTCGCTCAGCGTAAACGATATTGAAATCAAATTTGAGATAAAGGCGTAGAATTAATACAAAAAACCACTGCTTAATTAAGCAGTGGTTTTTTCTTGGAGCTGGTGGTGAGAATCGAACTCACAACCTTCTCATTACGAGTGAGATGCTCTGCCATTGAGCCACACCAGCAAAGGACATTTCGCATTTTAGCACATAGCGGGCATAAAGTCAAACAAAAAAAGTAATAACAGTTCGTATATGCTCAAATTTGTCATACCGATTGCCGGAATATTATGTATAAGAAAAGTTTAAGAAAATCAACGACTTTAGAAGTTGCAAATATGAGGCATTTAATTTACATAATTATTGCGATAAATTATTATGCAAATAGTTATCAACATTTTCAACATAGTTTTCAACACAAAATAACGTGTTGAATATCAATGTTTTTTGTCAATATTACAGCATTTTCAAACAATCGAAGTTGATTTTAATTACAAGTCGGAAACAAAATATTGTTTACATAAGACCATGTTTGTTGAGAGATTGAAATTCTTTTCCCCCGACTATGATATGGTCGAGCAACTTTATGTCCACAAGCTCCAGTGCCTTTTTCACAAGCTGTGTGCAGTACTCGTCCTCCTTTGAGGGAAGCGGCAGTGCGCCGGGGTGATTGTGGGCGATTATAACGCTCACTGCATTATTTTTTATCGCTGCCTCTACCAGCATTCTTATGCCGACCTCTGTCGCATTGACGACGCCGCTGCTTATCTGCTTGCAGGCGATTATACCGTTTGATGAGTTGAGCAGCAGTGCATAGCATATCTCATTGACCTCATACATGAATTTAGCCACAAAATACGCGCCCGCGTCCTCGCTGCGGCGAATCACCTTAGACGGCAGGCTTTTTGTGAGCAGATAGCGGCGGCTGATCTCCGGAATGAGCTTTATAAGCGTCGCCGCATTCTCGCCTATACCGTCAATGCGCATGAGCTCCTCGTGGCTTGCCTCGAACACCGCAGCCAGCGAGCCGAAGTGCTTTAAAAGCCTGTGCGCAAGCTCATTGGTATCCTTGCGCGGCACGGCATAAAACAGCAGCATCTCCAAAGCGTTATGGTCGTTAAAGCCGTCCAGTCCGGCCTCTGCGAAGCGACTTTTCATCCGCTCCCTGTGTCCGTCGTGTACGCCCATGTGTCCCCTCTCCTTACAGCTCCATATTCGCGTAGGCGTTGAGATCCCAGCCGGCGGTATTTCCGGCGAGGTACTCGTAATATCCCTGACAGCCTATCATCGCGGCGTTATCTCCGCAAAGCTTGAGAGGCGGAACGAACAGCTCACAGCCCGCTTTTTCAGCGGCATCCCTGAAGTCTGAACGGATGCGCGAATTTGCCGCCACACCGCCCGCTATGGCTATCTTTTTATATCCAAGCTCATGAGCCGCCATCATGGTGCGCGGAACCAAAGCGTCGCTCACGGCGGCGGTAAAGGACGCTGCCAGCGAGCTGCGGTCGAGCTCCTCCCCCTTCTGCTCGGCGTTATGGACAATGTTTATCACTGCCGTCTTGAGACCGGAAAAGCTCATCTCATATGGGCAGCCTTCAATGTGCGTTCTCGGCAGGTGGTACTTTTTATCATCGCCGCCCTGTGACAGATCGTCAATGGGCTTGCCGCCGGGGTACGGCAGGCCGAGCACACGCGCAGTCTTATCAAAGCACTCGCCGGCCGCATCGTCGCGCGTTGCGCCGATGACCTTAAGCTCGGTGTAGCTGCGCACGTCGATTATAAGCGTATTTCCGCCGGATATCGCAAGGCAGAGGAACGGCGGCTCAAGCTCGGGATAGGCTATGTAATTTGCCGCGACATGACCCTTTATGTGGTGCACCGGGATAAGCGGAACGCCGAGGCTCATTGCTGCGGCCTTTGCAAAGTTGAGGCCTACAAGGACTGTGCCTATAAGTCCCGGCGCATAGGTTGCGGCGATGGCATCAATATCGCTTTTTTTTATGCCTGCGGCCTGAACTGCACGCTCAGACAGGCGCGAGATGACCTCGACATGGCTTCTGGACGCGATCTCGGGCACTACGCCGCCGTATATGGCGTGCAGGTCGGCCTGAGAGAATATCTGGTCGGTCAGCACGTTTCTTCCGTCCTCGACCACAGCGACGGCGGTCTCGTCACATGATGATTCAAAAGCAAGTATTTTCATTTCTCTTCCTCACTCAGAAAACAAGTCATTAAAACGGCATCCTCCTTCGGCAGGCTGTAATAGCCCTTACGCCTGCCGACCTCGGTATAGCCGTGTTTTTTATATAAGCTCCGCGCCGGGATATTACTTTCGCGCACCTCAAGCGTCAGAAAGCTCAGCTTCTTCTCCTTCGCCCGTGCGTAAAGCTCGGCAAGCAGCATATCGGCAATGCCCTCGCGCCGCCTTGACGGCGACACGGCAACATTGGAGATATAGCCCTCGTCAAGGACATACATAAGCCCCACATAGCCAACTACTCTGCCGTTTTCATCCTCTGCGGCAAGGAATATGTGCATTGAGTCCGACAGCTGTGCCGCTAACTGCTCACGCGTCCACGGAACGGAAAAGCACTGCCGCTCCATAAGAAGAATATCGTCAAGCTGCTCCGGGCGAGTGTCGACGATGCGGATCATCACATATTCTCCTCGCGCAGCTCGTCAATGACGGCAAGCGTCTCGTCCTCTATACGCAAAGCGCATTTTTTCCAGCCCAGCGGCAAGGTCGGAGGGTAAATGTCCTCGTCGGCAAGGCACATTATGCGCTCGTCGAGGTCCTGATACTCGTCGGACAGCTTCTGCGCCTGCAGAGCAGTCATGCACAGCACGACGTCACAGCTCTCTATAAGCTCGCGTGTTACCGAAACGGCGTAGCTGCGCGGGAGTCTTATATCCAGCGCCTCGCAGCATTTTTTAACACGCTTGTTTATCTCATCCTTTGCACTTATTCCGCAGGAATAGGCCATTACCTCCGGGCAGTAGTCGGCTTTGGACGAATTAAAGACCGCCTCCGCGACAATTGAAAGGCTGTTATCGTCGCAGACGAACAATATGCTTTTAACATCAATGCCGTTAAAGCCGCACAGCTCCGCCTGCCGCTCATCCCAGCGCTCGAGGCTGCGGTCTCCGGCCTGATTTTCGATATGGTGGGTGAGCTCATGATGGAGCGTGCTTTTTAAACGCCGGCGAAAGGTCTCATCGTCCATATCGCCGTAGAGCTCAACAAATGAGCCGTAGTAGAGCTCGATATGCCGCCCCATTTTATCATGAAAATACATGCCGAGGGTATATCTTCCGTCATCGTCGCGCACAGCTTCATCGACGAAGCTCACTCCGCCGTTTAAGTTTTTGAATATTTCTTCGGGGAGCTCGTCGACGAGATCGTCAAGGATATCCCCTGCCTGTTCATAAGTCAGCATCAGTGCGCCTCCGCCCAGCTTCGGCCGATCTTCACGTCTACCGTGAGCGGTACGCTCAGATGCGCCGCCCCGCTCATCTCCTCGCGCAGGATATCGGCAACTGCCTGCGCCTCATCCTCGGGGCACTCGCATATAAGCTCGTCGTGCACCTGCAAAATGAGCTTTGCCTTGAACCCCTCGGCGTTCAGCCTTTTATAGACGTTCACCATGGCAAGCTTTATTATATCCGCCGCCGTGCCCTGAATAGGCATATTGAGCGCAACGCGCTCACCGAAGGAGCGTGTGTTGAAGTTTGCCGATTTAAGCTCCGGCAGATAGCGTCGGCGGGCATAAAGCGTTTCTACATAGCCGTCCCGCTTTGCCTTTTCTACAATCGTTTTCATATATTTGCGCACACCGTCGTATTTATCGAGGTACGCTTCCATATAAGCCTTGGCCTCGACCTGCATTACGCCTATGTCCTGAGCCAGCGACCATGCGGATATTCCGTAGACGATGCCGAAGTTTACGGCCTTGGCGCGGCTGCGCTGCAGCGCCGTCACCTCATTGAGCGGCGTATTGAAGACCTGCGAGGCCGTTACCGCGTGTATATCCTCGCCCGACAGGAATGCCTCGCGCATATGTTCATCGCCGGATATATGCGCAAGCAGTCTGAGCTCTATCTGGCTGTAGTCCGCATCGACAAGGACATTGCCCTTCGAGGCTATGAACATCTCCCGGATATGACTGCCGAGTTCTTTTCGGATGGGGATGTTCTGCAAATTAGGCTCTGTGCTCGAAAGTCTGCCCGTTGCCGTAACGGTCATCTGGAATTTTGTTCTTATCCTTCCGTCAGAATCAATAAGCTTCAGAAGTCCGTCGGCATAGGTGGATTTGAGCTTTGTGAGCATGCGGTAGTCGAGCACCATCTGAACTATCGGGTGCTTGCCGCGCAGTTTTTCGAGAACATCGGCATTCGTGCTCCAGCCTGTTTTCGTCTTTTTTCCTGCCGGGAGCATGAGCTTATCAAAAAGCACCTCTCCGAGCTGCTTTGGAGAATTTATGTTGAACTCGCAGCCGGATCTGGTGTATATCTCACGCTCAAGCTCTGCTATCGTTTCCGTCAGGCTCTCACCGAAGTTTGAAAGCGCCGCACGGTCTATCAGAAAGCCTCTCTCCTGCATATCGGCAAGCACACGGCACAGCGGCATTTCGATATCATAAAAAAGCTTTGTCATGCCGAGCTCTTCTATCTTTTTCTCCGTTGTCTCGCGCAGTCTGTACACAGCCTCAGCTCCGTCGAGCTCCGAGCCGCAATAGCCGATGCTCATACGGCCAAGGCTGTAGTCGCCGGACGTAGAATCGAGCAGATAGCAGGCAAGCGCCGTGTCATATTCAAAGCCGTCAAGCGGCAGCTTTTCCGATATCAGGCGAGTCATGAGGTCTTTTACGTTATGTCCTATCTTCTTAACTCCGTCGGAGAAAATACATTCCAGCAGGTGCGCGTAATCGTCGCCGAGCACATTCCGGCGAGCAATGTACACCGCCTTGCCGTCACATATCTCAACGCTGTCAAAGCTCGCGTCTGAAGTAACTGCGACAGTACCGGCAGCCTTAACGGCGCTCATAATGTCTTCAAGCGATGCGTTATCGATACACGCAAGGCGCTCGAGCTTTGCCGCGGCCGCGCTTTCGGTATTTTCGCTTATCTCCCATTTTTCAATAAATTTATTAAAGCCGAGCTTCTTGAAAATATCATACAGCTCGGGTCTGTAGTTTTCATGCCAAACAGCGTCCCCTGGCGAGAATTCTATGGGCGCGTCGGTGTGTATTGTCGCAAGCTCAAAGGATAAAAACGCGCTGTCTTTTCCCTCGCGCAGTTTTTTGCGTACGCCCTCCTTCACGTCGAGCGTATCAAGCTCTGCATATATCGTCTCAAGGTGCTTATATTTCCGCACGAGAGCCATCGCCGTTTTCTCTCCGACTCCGGGTACGCCGGGGATATTGTCCGACGCGTCGCCCATGAGCGCTTTGAGATCTATAATGCACTTCGGCTCAAATCCATACTCCTCGAAAAAGAGATCCGGCGTGTATTCGGTCGTTGTGGTCTGCCCCATGCGGCTTTTGACGTGGCAGACGTGAGTAGTATCGCTTATTAGCTGGAAGCTGTCCTTATCTCCGGTGACGATTCGGCACTCCCAGCCATTAATTTCGCATTTGGCCGCAACGGTGCCGAGCAGATCGTCAGCCTCAAAGCCCTCGAGCTCAAGGCGCAGTATACCCATCGCGTCGAGCACCTGCTTGAGTATGGGCATCTGGACTGCAAGCTCCTCGGGCATGCCCTTACGCTGCGCCTTATACCCATCGTATTTCAAATGTCGAAACGTCGGCGCTTTTAGGTCGAATGCAACGCACACGGCCTCGGGCTTCTCATCGTCGAGCAGCTTGCGGAGTATTGAAAGGAAGCCGTACACGCCGTTTGTGGGCGTACCGTCGGGAGCGTTGAGCATGCGTACTCCGTAAAATGCGCGATTCACTATGCTGTTGCCGTCAAGTATCATCAGTTTCATCATTTCACCTCGCCGCGCAGGCGGACAATTTCGTCTCTCAGCTGAGCCGCAAGCTCAAACTCGAGCATTTTTGCCGCGGCCTTCATTTCCTTTTCCAGCTTTTCAATTAGCTCCTTGCGTTCGCTTCTCGTAAGCTTTACGCCGTCGGCACGGCGCAGAGTCTTCTCGCTTTCGCTGGATATCTCAATAAGCTCGCGGACGCTTTTGACAATGGTTTTCGGCACAATGCCGTGCTCCTCATTGTATGCCGACTGCTTTGCGCGCCTGCGCTCCGTCTCGTCAATGGCAAGGCGCATTGAACGCGTGACCGTATCGGCGTACATGATGACCATACCCTCGGCATTGCGTGCGGCGCGGCCGATGGTCTGGATAAGGCTCGTTTCGCTTCGCAGGAAGCCTTCCTTATCCGCGTCAAGTATGGCCACAAGGCTTACCTCCGGCAGGTCAAGACCCTCGCGCAGGAGGTTTATGCCGACAAGCACGTCAAAGTCGCCGAGGCGCAGGCTGCGGATGATCTCCATGCGCTCGATAGCGCCGATATCGTGGTGCATATAGCGGCATTTTATGCCCGCTGCGCCGAGATATTCCGTGAGATCCTCGGCCATTTTCTTTGTGAGCGTCGTCACCAGAGTTCGCTGCCCCTTTTCGATGCGCAGGTTTATCTCGCTTATCAGATCGTCGATCTGCCCCTCTATCGGTCGAACGGATATCTCGGGGTCGAGCAGTCCTGTCGGGCGGATTATCTGCTCGGCTATCTGCCCTGCCCTCTCGCGCTCGTAGTCGCCGGGCGTTGCGGAGACGTACACGGCCTGATTTATGCGCTCCTGAAATTCCTCGAATTTCAGCGGTCTGTTATCATATGCCGAGGGCAGACGGAAACCGTATTCGACCAGCGACTCCTTACGTGCGTGGTCGCCGCGGTACATTGCCCTCACCTGCGGCAGCGTGACGTGGCTTTCGTCGACAAACAGAAGAAAATCCTTCGGGAAATAGTCGAGCAGCGTCATCGGTGCGGATCCCGCGGGGCGGTTTGATATGATGCGCGAATAGTTCTCGATGCCGGAGCAGTAGCCGAGCTCCTGCATCATCTCGATATCGTAATTCGTGCGCTGCGATATACGCTGCGCCTCCAACAGCTTGCCGTTATCCTGAAAATACTTCACGCGCTCGGCGCACTCGGCGCGGATATCGTCAATGGCGCGCGCCATTTTGTCGCGGCTGACGACATAGTGGCTGGCCGGGTATATCGCGGCGTGATTGAGATAGCGAATCGGCGCACCGGTCACGACGTTTACCTCGCTTATCCTGTCCACCTCGTCGCCGAAGAATTCGACACGGATAGCCTTATCGTTTGAGTAGGCCGGAAAAATCTCGACCGTGTCGCCGCGGACGCGGAACATATTGCGCTCGAAGGCTATATCGTTGCGCTCATAGCGAATCTCGATGAGCTTGCGCAGCAGCTCGTCGAAGCTGCGCGTCTGCCCCGGGCGCAGGGATATGACCATGTTTTTATAGTCTATCGGGTCGCCGAGACCGTAGATGCACGACACGGACGC
>CALBGG010000030.1 GCA_937893605.1 uncultured Clostridia bacterium | reverse complement strand
AAAAAAACGCCCAACGGGCGTTTTTTATTTCTTCTCCCTTGACTTAAAAAGCAGGGCGATGATTATGCCGAAGAACACAGCGGCGCATATGCCCGCTGCCGCGGCGGTGAAGCCGCCCGTGAACGCGCCGAGAACGCCGGATTCCGAAACGGCCTTCTCCACGCCGCTTGCAAGCGTCGAGCCGAAGCCTGTCAGCGGAACGGTCGCGCCCGCACTCGCCCATTTTACAAGCGGAGAGTACAGTCCGACGGCTTCGAGGATAAGCCCCGCCACGACGTACACCGTCAGTATACGCGCCGGAGTGAGCTTTGTCTTATCAATGAGCAGCTGGCCTATGGCGCACAGCGCGCCGCCCACGGCGAAGACCTTGAGATATTCAATAAACATGATGTTAACCTCAATTCGGCAGAGACTTTTCGACGGCAAGCGCGTGGCATATGCCGGGTATGCTGTTTCCCTGCTGGGTGCTCGTCGGCGACATGAGCGCGCCCGTCGGCGCAAACAGCACCTTTTCCCACTTGCCCTCGGAAAAGCCGCGCATGATAAGCGAGCAGAACACCGAGGCCGAGCAGCCGCAGCCCGAGCCGCCGGCGTGCACATCCTGCCGTTCGCGGTCAAATATTAAAACGCCGCAGTCGGTGTAGAATTTTCCGAGCTTCACACCGTCGCGGCGGAAAAGCTCCTCGAGCGTGTCGTGGCCGACAGCGCCGAGGTCGCCGGTAACGATCATGTCGTAATAGTCCGGTTCTCTGCCCGTATCGGCAAAATGCGCCTTGAGCGTCTCGTACGCTGCCGGAGCCATGGCGCTTCCCATGTTGTTCGCGTCAGTTATTCCGGCGTCTACTATTTTGCCCGGCGTGAGATATGTTGCATACGGACCCTTGCCCTCGCGCTGCAATATAACAGCACCCGAGCCCGTCACCGTCCACTGCGCCGTCGGCGTGCGCTGGCCGCCGTACTCGAGAGGGAAGCGGTACTGCCGCTCGGACGAGCAGAAGTGCGAGCCCGTTACGGCGCAAACGCGCTCGGCAAAGCCGCCGTCGATGGCCAGTGCGCCGAGAATCATAGCCTCGCCCATCGTCGAGCACGCGCCGTACAGCCCGAAGTGCCGTACACCGGTGTTTTTGAGCGCAAACGCCGAGCCCACGCACTGGTTTAAAAGATCTCCTGAGAATATCATGTCAAGCTCTGCAGGAGGGATGCCGAGCTTGTCGCAGCACAGCTCAAAGCACTCCCTGAGCATCGAGCTTTCGGCCTTTTCCCACGATTTTTCGCCGAAATACGCGTCGAGACATATCTTATCGAAGCTGTGCCCTATAGGCCCTTCGCCCTCCTTCTGTCCGACCACAGAGGCGAAGGATACGATAGACGGCGGCCTTTCGGGGCTAATGGTCTGCTTGCCGATCGTTTTGCTCATGTTTATCACCGCAGATATTTTGCCCGAAATGAGCATAAAAATACTGCCGGATCGTTTTTGATCCGGCAGTTTTAAATTTAATTATCAGAAAATATCTTCGTTGACCTTCGCGGGAGGAACCTCGAGAACCGTGGGATCCTGAATGATACGGTTTATGATCTTGAACACGCTCGCGTAATAGTGACCGTCGACCGTGCGCTCATCGAGAACGAACTTGCCGTCAACGTACTTACGGTCTACGACGTTGCCGTGGCGGTCGAGCTCATGCACATGGCGCTTTGCGCCGAAGGATACGAACACCGGCAGCGTGCCGAAGTTGTATATATGATGATAGATCGGGCCGATGCCGAGCGAACCGAGGTCGGTGATTATCATCGAGCCGTGGAATGGGCTTACGTCCAAAAGCTTTTTCGGCAGCAGGCCGAAGTAATCGGCAACGCGCAGGAGCCAGATGGCAAAGCTTATGACAAAGCGCGGCAGGGCGGCAAACTTGTTTGCAAACTCCTCCGTGCCGTTTTCCTCGTCGGAGTTCTTGATCTCGTCGATGGCCGCGTTCATACGGTTATATACGTCATATATCGTATCGGTCGGCTTAAATACGACCTTTATGGTCGTTTCGGTCGAATCAATGGTCAGGTTGCGCTTTACCGTCATGACGATCTCGATATCATCACGTGCGTAAATGCGTTTTCCTACGCAGAAGCGGTTGAGTCCGGGCAGGTAGGCGCAGGCGCGGACATAGGCCGCGATGAGCAGGTGCAGCATACCCATGCCCTTGTATCCGGCAACGCGCTGCTTTCTGAACCAGCGGTCGGCGTTTGTTATTTCAAACGATTCCTCATAGTAGTTGAGTGCGTCGTTTCGCGCAGGCATTATAAACGGAATAAAGTTATAAAAGCCGTTTAACGAGCGCAGGCGTCTGCCGTCAACACGGTCTCCGGCGCGTCTTTTATAATTGTTGGCCATAGGAAGCCTCCTTGATGTTATACAAATTTAGCGTAAACGTACGAAGTAATTATACATTGCCGAGCAGCTTTTGGCAAGGAAAAAACGACGTTTTTGACATTTAGTAAAGAAATGATGAGCATGTTAATTCTAATATGAAAAAATGTAAAGGTCAAAACGAAAAAACATCTTGCAAATTCAATAATTTGCGCTTAGTATGTTAATTAACAAACAAATTCCGCGCAGTAAGCGTCAAGCTTTTGACCCTGCTGTATCAATGGATTGCGGTGCGGCTAAGGTCGGAAAAGCACCGAGTAATAATTTAACAATTTAAATTGCTTGAATATTGTCAATGAAAATGCACAAAATCCGTTGAAATCACGGAGTTTTTTTGTTATTGTTAACATATTAAAAACATTCATCGTCATAAAATCAAATAGTGCATAAGGAAAATTAACGAAGGGAGGAGAGCTGATGGCATTTGATGAAATCGCCGGAATAAGCGCGGCGGAGGAAAGTGTGCGCCTTAATATCGCCGAGGCGCAGGCGGAGGCAAAAAAAATAGTCGCGCAGGCGGAGCTTGCCGGAAAGACAGACGTCGCCGAGGCACGCAAAAAGGCGGCCGATGAGCTTGCCGCGCGCAGAGCGGAGGCGCATACCGCAGCGGAAAAAGAGGCACACGAGATATATCTGAAGGCGGAGAACAAAAAGGCGGTGCTCCGCGCTAAAGCCGAAAGCCGCCGTGAAAAAGCGGCAAAACTCATCGCGGAAAGGATCATGAACGGGTAATGGCCATTGAAAAAATGAAAAAGCTCAGGCTGCTGGCCGCTCGCGATCAGAAAAAGGCGCTGCTGAAAAAGCTCCAGCTTTTAGGCTGCGTCGAGATATCCGAGCCTGAGCTTTCCGATCTTTCGCCGGAGCTTAGACAGCATCTTTCGAGGGAAGGAAGCGACGCCGTAAGATGCAGATCCGATTATGCGACGCTCGTTCAGGCAATCGAGCTGCTTGACAGGTATGCGCCGGTAAAGAAGGGACTGCTTTCCGCAAAGCCCGAGACCGGGGTAAAAGCGCTGCTGGATGACTCCACGCTCACGTCCACGCTCGAAACGGCGCGCAGGATAGTCACCATTGACGAGACAGTGCGCAGGATAAACGCCGAGGGCGCACGCATCGCGGGCGCGGTGGACGCGCTGAAGCCCTGGCTTGCGCTCGACTATCCGCTCGACGGGCAGGGAACGCAGCGCTGCGCGGTGACGCTGGGCTTTGTGCCTGCGTCGGTGAGCCTTTCCGAGCTTCGGCAGAGCCTTGCCGGGGTGACCGAGGAGGCGGAGATAGTCAGCGTGTCCGACGACAGTGCGCAGCACTATCTTGCGCTTATCTGCTTTAAGGAGGATCTTACCGCGGCGCTGGATGCGCTTAGGGTACATAACTTCTCCATAGCTGCCTTCGGAAACTCCGAGGGCACGGCGGCGGAGAGCACCGAGAAGCTGAACGCAGAGCTGAGTGAACTCAAAAAGCATAAGGCCGAGCTTACAGACGAGATATCGGCCATGGGCGAGCACAGGCAGGAGCTCGAACTCTGTGCCGACAGGATGGATACGCGGCTCTCCTATGCCGAGGCCGAGGTACAGCTTTACGGAATGGAAAGCGCCGTCGCGCTCCAGGGATGGGTGCTTGCAAGAAAGGTTCCAGAGCTTGAGCAGACGCTTGCAGGCTTCGACTGTGCCTGGGAGCTCACAGACCCCGAGCCTGAGGAATACCCCGAGGTTCCCGTCAAGCTTCGAAACAACAAGATAACAAACGCGCTGAACATGGTAACTAACATGTACAGCCTGCCGTCGTACGACGGCGTTGACCCGAACCCGCTGATGGCTCCGTTTTTCATTCTGTTCTACGGACTTATGATGGCGGATATGGGCTACGGACTTATAATGATCCTCGCGGCGGTCGTGGCGATGAAGAAGATAAAGCCGCGCAAGGGAACGCTTAGTTTCTGCCAGCTGCTTCTGTACTGCGGCATATCGACATTTATTATGGGCATACTCACCGGCGGCTTCTTCGGCGACGCGCTCGCACAGATCGGCAAGATCACCGGCAAGCCCGACGGCTGGGGCGAGCTGTGGTGCCTGTTCAGCCCGATGACCGACGTTATGACGGTGCTCATCGGCGCTATGGTGCTCGGCCTTATCCACCTGAATGCCGGCATGGTCATAAGCGCTGTCGAGAAGGTCAAGAAAGGCGATGCCGCAGGAGCGCTGTGGGAAGAAGGCTCGCTGTGGGTCATCCTCATAGGCGCTGTCATGACGGCGCTCAAGGTCGGCAATGTCGGCGGCGTGCCGGTGGTACTCGTGATCGGTATCGCTATGCTCTTCTACGGCGGAAGCCGCGGAGCAAAGGGCGTCGGCGGCAAGATAATAAGCCTGTTTTCGACGCTTTACAACACCGTGACCGGCTGGTTCGGAGATATACTTTCGTACTCGCGAATTATGGCTCTCATGCTCGCCGGCAGCGTTATAGCGACCGTATTCAACACCATCGGCGGCATAGCAAACAGCCTGTGGCTGTTTATCCCAGTGTTCATAATCGGACACAGCCTGAATTTTGCCCTTAACCTTCTCGGCTGCTATGTACACGATCTGAGACTTCAGTGTCTCGAGTACTTCGGCAAGTTCTACAAGGACGGCGGCAGGGCGTTCAAGCCCCTTGAAGTAAGCACAAAATATTACGATATAGCTGAAGAATAATAGGAGGATATCAATAATGGAATTTCTGTTTGCACACTCGGGCCTTGCAATAGGCCTTCTCGGCGCGGGTCTCGCAGCATGCATGGCAGGCGCAGGCTCGGCAGTCGGTACCGGTATTGCCGGTGAGGCCGGAGCGGGACTCATCACCGAAGATCCCTCGAAGTTCGGTAAGGCGATGATCCTTCAGGTCATCCCCGGCACCCAGGGTCTGTACGGTCTGGTCGTTTTCTTCGTCGCGATCATGAACATGGGCCTGCTCGACGGCACGGCGCTGAGCCTTTCGTTCGTCGACGGCTGCCGTTACTTCGCAGCGTGCATGCCCATTGCCATCGGCGGCCTCGTTTCCGCTATTGGCCAGGGCAAGGTCGCCGCGGCGTCCGTCAACCTGCTTGCCAAGAATCCCGACCATTGGGCAAAGGGCATGATCCTGTGCATCACCGTTGAGTTTTACGCGATTTTGTCCCTGCTTGCATCGATGATGATGCTGCTGTATATCTAATAAGACTGTGAAATTTAACGTAAAGGCAGGGCTTTACCATGAAAGGCACTGAAAAAATAATCGCACATATCATGGCCGACGGCGACGCGGAGACGAAAAGAATAATAGACGAAGCGTCAAAGAAAGCCGAAGAGATCCGCGCGGAGAGCTTTAAGGCAGCGCTCAGTGAGTACGAAAAGCTCATGCAGGCCGGCAATGCCGAATGCGAGGATATCCTCAGCGGCAGCCGCCGCATTGCGGAGATGGAGGCAAAAAAGAGCGTCCTTTCCGTAAAGCAGGAGATGGTCGCAGCGGCGTTTGACGCTGCGCGCAGCGAGATAGTCAATATGCCGCGCGATAAATATACGCAGTTTCTCGCCCGCATGGCGGCCGACGCGTCCTCAACAGGCGAGGAGGAGATAATCCTGAACGAGGCCGATAAAAAAGAGCTCGGCAAGGCCGTCTGCAAGGCGGCAAACGAGATGCTTCAGGCAAAGGGCATGCCCGGCAGGCTCACCCTGAGCGAGGACACGGCAGATATCTCCGGCGGCGTTATCGTCCGCTTCGGCGGCATAGAGACAAATTGCAGCATCGACGCGCTCATTCGCCAGTGCCGCAGCGGTCTTTCGACTGAAGTTGCGGCAGCGCTGTTTGAATGATGCTCCGGCGCTGCATATCCCGAAAAGGGAGGGAATGAATTGTCAAATAAAAAGTGCGTCAGAGAAAAATATCTGTATCTTTCCGCAATGCTCAGAGCCAGGGAGGCGAAAATGCTCACCCGCGACAGGGCGGAGCGCATGATAGATGCGCCGTCCTTCGACGAAGCGGCAAAGATGCTCACCGACTGCGGATATAAGGACATGTCGGGATTTTCGGCAAAGCAGGTCGAGCAGACCCTCGCCGGGCACAGAGCGGAGATATTCGCAGAGCTTGCGCGAATGTCGCCGGACGCAGAGCCTGTCGAGATATTCCGCATGCGCTATGATTACCACAACGCCAAGATCGTCATAAAGACCGAACCGGGCGGACACGACCGCACAGACCTTATGAGCCGGTCGGGCAGAGTCAGCCCCGAGGATTTAAAGCGCAGCTTCGCGGAGGAAAAATACCTGAGCCTGCCGCCGGTGCTGGCCGATGCAATGGCCGAGGCAAAAACCACCCTGGCAAGATCACAGAACCCCCAGCTTGCCGATTTCATACTCGACAGGGCGTATTTTGAAGAACTCACAGCGGCGTCAAATAAGCTCGGCAGCGCTTTCCTGCGCGGCTATGCTCAGATAATGATAGACGCGGCAAATCTCAGGAGCGCCGTGCGCACCATGCGCATGAACAAGGACGCGGAGTTTCTCAAAACGGCGCTCGTTTCGGGCGGCGGCATCGACACGGGGCGCATCCTCGCGGCCTTCGGCTCGGGAGACACGCTCGCGGCGATATACGCAAACACGCTGCTTGCAAACGCCGCAGCCCTCGGCGCGGCGGCCGTGAAGGGCGGTGCTCTCACCGAGTTTGAGCTCGCCTGCGACAACGCAGTGACGGCGTACCTCACGGGTGCAAGACTCGTAGCCTACGGCGAAGCGCCCGTTATAGCGTATCTTGCCGCAGTTGAGGGCGAAGTGACCGCGCTGAGAATGATACTCACCGGGCTTCTGGCCGGACTTCCGGCCGATACCATACGGGAAAGGCTGCGTGATCTTTATGCTTAAAATTGCAGTTATAGGACGGCGCGAGACCGTTATGGGCTTCACGGCGCTTGGCCTGGAGGCATATCCGGTCGCAGACGGCTCCGAGGCAAAGGCGATACTTCGCACGCTCACCCGCGACAGGGAGGATGTTGCGATAATCTACGTCGAGGAGGATATCGCCGTCGAGCTTCAGAGCCGGATAGATAAATTCAAGGACAGTCCGAAGCCGGCGATAATCCTTATCCCCGGCAGAGAGAGCAGTCTGGGCATGGGGCTTTCGGCCCTCAATGCCGCGGTAGAGCGTGCCATCGGCACGAACATCCTCGAGAATAATTAAGAAAGAAAGGTATCTGTATGAGCGGAACTATAATAAAGGTCTCAGGACCGCTTGTAGTCGCGGAGGGACTCGGCGACGCGAACGTTTCCGACGTTGTGCGCGTAGGTCCCGACAGACTTATAGGCGAGATACTTAACATGACCGGCGACAGCGCCTCAATACAGGTCTATGAGGAGACTTCGGGTCTCGGACCTGGCGCCGAGGTCGAAAGCTCGGGCATGCCGATGTCCGTCGAACTCGGACCGGGCATGCTGGAGAATATCTACGACGGTATCCAGCGCCCCCTGCCGGAGATACGCGAGCTGACCGGCGCTACCATAAGCCGCGGCATCGACGTTCCGTCGCTCAACCGCAAGAAAAAGTGGACGTTCGTTCCAGTTGCGCACGAGGGCGACGAGCTCACAGGCGGCGACGTTATCGGCACCGTTCAGGAGACGAGCGCGATACTGCACAAGATCATGGTGCCGCCCGCCCTGAGCGGCAGGCTTATCGGCATAAAAGGCGGCGAATTCACCGTAACGGAGACCGTTGCCGTCCTGGAGGATAAAAAGGGCGAAAAGCACGAGCTTACGATGATGCAGAAATGGCCTGTCCGCATAAGCCGCCCCTATGCGTCAAAGAGCATGCCAACGCGCCCGATGAACTCCGGACAGAGAATAATCGACACGCTGTTTCCCATCGCAAAGGGCGGCACGGCGGCAGTCCCCGGTCCCTTCGGCTCGGGCAAGACCGTCGTTCAGCACCAGCTTGCAAAGTGGTCGGACGTCGATATAGTCATTTACATCGGCTGCGGCGAGCGCGGCAACGAGATGACCGACGTTCTCATGGAATTCCCGGAGCTTACAGACCCCAGAAACGGTGAGCCGCTTATGAAGAGAACAGTGCTCATAGCAAACACCTCCGACATGCCCGTTGCGGCGCGCGAGGCATCTATCTACACCGGCATCACCATCGCCGAGTACTTCCGCGATATGGGTTACGATGTTGCCGTTCTTGCCGACTCCACCTCCCGCTGGGCAGAGGCTCTGCGCGAGATGTCCGGCCGTCTTGAGGAGATGCCCGGCGAAGAGGGCTACCCGGCCTACCTCGCATCGCGTATCGCGCAGTTTTACGAGCGCGCAGGTGTCGTCGAATGTCTCGGCTCGGATGAGCGTCGCGGCTCTGTCACCGCCATCGGCGCAGTTTCGCCTCCGGGCGGCGATATCTCCGAGCCCGTATCGCAGGCGACGATGCGTATCGTCAAGGTGTTCTGGGCGCTCGACTCCTCGCTTGCGTATGCGCGCCACTTCCCGGCGATAAACTGGCTGACCTCGTATTCTTTGTATGTCGACACTCTGGCAAAATGGTATAACGAGCAGTTCGGCCCCGAGTACATGATAAACCGCGACAAGGCGATGCACATACTTCAGGAGGAAAACGAGCTTCAGGAGATCGTACGCCTCGTCGGACAGGACGCTCTGAGCCCCGCCGACCGTCTGACCATGGAAACGGCAAAGATGCTGCGCGAGGACTTTTTGCAGCAGAACGCCTTCGTCGATGAGGACGCGTATTCGTCCTACGACAAGCAGTTTGAGCTTATGCGCATGATACTCACCTTTGACGCTCTCGGACGCGACGCGCTCGGCAAGGGTGCGGATATGAAGGCGCTGTTCTCGATCGGCGCGAAGGAGCGTATAGGCCGCGCAAAGATGGCCTTGCCCGACAGCTACAAGCAGGAGTATGCTTCCATCCTTGAGCAGATGAAGACGGAGATCGATGCGGTCATCGCAGGAGGTGAGGACGCATGATTAAAGATTATAAAACCATACGGCAGATAGCAAATCCCCTTATGATAGTCGAGCAGGTCGATGGCGTTACCTACGACGAGCTGTGCGAGATCGAGCTTCAAAACGGCGAGACGCGCCGCGGCAAGGTTCTCGAGGTCGAGGGCGACAGAGCCGTCGTTCAGCTTTTTGACTCCGCGCAGGGCATAAACCTTGCGCAGACGAAGGTAAGATTTCTCGGCCATCCGCTGGAGCTTGCAGTTTCAGAGGATATGCTCGGCCGCGTATTCAACGGCATGGGTCAGCCCATCGACGGCGGCCCCGAGCTTTTGGCCGATGCTTACCGCGATATTAACGGCATGCCCATGAATCCGGCAGCACGTGCATATCCCGCAGAGTTCATCCAGACCGGCGTTTCCACCATCGACGGCCTGAACACCCTCGTTCGCGGCCAGAAGCTGCCCATATTCTCGGCCTCCGGTCTTCCGCACGCGGCGCTGGCGGCCCAGATAGCGCGTCAGGCGCGCGTTCTGGGCGACGACGAGAGCTTTGCTGTCGTGTTTGCCGCGGTCGGCATCACGTTTGAGGAGTCCGAGTACTTCATCGAGGATTTCAAGCGCACCGGCGCTATCGACAGAACGGTAGTATTTTCAAACCTTGCAAATGACCCCGCGGTCGAGCGTATCGCAACTCCGCGCATGGCGCTGACGGCGGCGGAGTACCTTGCGTTTGAAAAAGACATGCATGTTCTTGTCATCATAACCGATATCACAAACTACGCCGAAGCTCTGCGCGAGGTCTCGGCGGCGAAAAAAGAGGTCCCCGGCCGCCGCGGCTATCCCGGCTATCTGTACACCGACCTTGCGACGATGTACGAGCGCGCCGGCCGCCGCATAGGCAGCAAGGGCTCGATCACCATGATACCCATCCTGACCATGCCCGAGGACGACAAGACCCACCCGATCCCCGACCTCACGGGCTACATCACCGAGGGTCAGATCATCCTCAGCCGCGACCTGTACCGCAAGGGCATCGTGCCTCCGGTCGACGTTCTCCCGTCGCTGAGCCGACTGAAGGATAAGGGCATCGGCGAGGGCAAGACCCGCGAGGATCACGCAGGAACCATGAACCAGCTGTTTGCGGCCTATTCCCGCGGCAAGGACGCAAAGGAGCTCATGACCATCCTCGGCGAGGCCGCACTTTCCGACGACGATAAGCTGTTTGCCGAGTTTGCCGATGAGTTTGAGAAAACCTATGTAAACCAGGGCAACAACACAAACCGCAGCATTGAAGAGACCCTCGATCTCGGCTGGAAGCTGCTGAGCATCCTGCCCAGAGCAGAGCTCAAGCGCGTAAAGCCCGAGATGATCGAAAAATACATGAAGTAAGGGGGAGTCTTTATGGCAGGCACCACGATAACCCCTACGAGAATGATGCTCAAGCAGCTCAAGGGCAGGCTCAAGACCGCCCGACGCGGCCATAAGCTTATGAAGGATAAGCGCGATGAGCTTATGCGTCAGTTCATGGACGTCGTGCGCCTTAACAAGCAGCTGCGCGAGCGCGTCGAGCAGGGGCTGACGGAGGCTTTCGCCGCCCTTCAGGTCGCAAGCGCGATCATGAGCCCCGAGATGCTCGAACAGGCTCTTTTATATCCGCGTCAGAGCGTCGAGCTCGACATGGAGTTTAAAAACATCATGAGCGTCAACGTTCCGCAGTATTCGTTCCATACGCGCAACAACGACCCGTCGGAGATATATCCCTACGGCTTTGCGCAGACCTCGGGCGAGCTGGATGACGCGCTCGAGCGCATGGCGACGGTTTTTGAGGATATGCTCCGATTGGCTCAGGTTGAAAAGACCATGCAGCTTTTGGCCGAGGAGATCGAAAAGACGCGCCGCAGAGTTAACGCCCTGGAATATGTCATGATCCCGGAGCTTGAGAGCAACATAAAATACATCTCCATGAAGCTTGAAGAGAACGAAAACGCTACAAAGGTACGCCTTCTCAAGGTAAAGGAAATGGTTCTTCAAAACGCGCACGACTTTAAATAATAATGCAAAAATCTCCCGTTTGAAAAAACGGGAGATTTTTTGCCGTCGGTTACTATGAAATTTATTAGTGACTCATAAATCGACCAATATCTTTTTTCGGCCGCATATCCGGCTTATAATTAGAACAAATTCAAAGGAGGATACAGTTATGCTGAATGAAAATGCCGTAAAACTGCTCAAGGCAGGAATGTGGGATCTGGCTACCTGTGCAAACGGTGAGCCGAACGTAGTGCCGGTCGCGTTCAAGGACGTAACGCCCGACGGAAAACTCGTTGTCGGCGACGTGTTCCTGGATACAACGCTCAAAAATCTCGCGGCAAACAACGGCCGCATCGCCGTTTCGGTCTATGACGCGCAGAGCCTGGAGGGCTATCAGATCAAAGGCAGCGCCGAATATGTCACCGAGGGCGAGCTTGTAAACACCTTTAAGGCCATGGTCGAGAAGATGTTCAACGGTGCGGCGACCGCCAAGGGGGCGCTCATCATCACGCCGGAGAAGGTCATCGTCACAACTCCCGGCGCGGATAACAAAAAAGAGCTCTGAGCCGAAATGAGCAGGCGATAAAACCGCCTGCTCATTTTTTTTGCAGTCACTTGCCCTATGCAATGTGAGAGATTATAATAGAGAAAAAACAGGAGGGTGCCATGTATCAGAGAAAGCTTGAAAAGGACATACGTTGTCCGCTGGAGTACGGGATGGAGCTGTTCGGGGGCAAATGGAACTCCCGCATCATCTGCGTGCTGGCTGCGCTCGGCACTCTGCGCTACAGCGAGCTGCGCCGTGAGATGGGGAACATAACCGACGCAGTTCTGGCTTCGGCGCTGAAGGGGCTCATATCAAACGGCATCGTTGCGCGCAAGTCATATGACGAGATACCGCCGAGGGTGGAATATTCGCTGACGGAAAAAGGCGAGTCTGTCGTGCCGATCCTGCAGAGCATCTGCCGCTGGGCGGGATTGTTTTACAAGGACGATGGCGACACGCCAATGATCCAGTGCCAGAAGTGCGACCACAGGGAATGAGCCGTAGGCACATTTATAAAAAAATCCTCCGCATGATACGGAGGATAAACTTTTATTCGTCTCTGTAGCCGTTGGGGTTCTTTGTCTGCCAGTGCCAGGAGTCGCGGCACATGTCCTCAACGTCAAATTCCGCCGTCCAGCCGAGCTCGCGGCGGCTTTTCTCCGGTGAGCAGTAGCACTCGTCAATATCGCCAGCACGCCGGCCGATGATCCTGTACGGAATGGTCAGGCCGTTTGCCTTTTCAAAGGCGTGAACGAGCTCAAGCACGCTGCATCCTCTGCCGGTGCCGAGGTTGAATATAAGCTCGCCCGAGTGAGATTCCATGTATGATATCGCCGCGACATGGCCGCGCGCAAGATCCACGACGTGTATGTAGTCACGCACGCCCGTACCGTCGGGGGTGTTGTAGTCGTCGCCGAAAACACGCACATACTCAAACCTGCCGATGGCCGTCTGCGATATATACGGCATGAGATTATTCGGGATGCCCTTGGGATCCTCGCCGATAAGGCCGCTCGGATGTGCGCCGACGGGGTTAAAATAGCGCAGCAGTGCGACGCTCCACGTCGGATCTGCCTTGACATAGTCGCGCAGGATCTGTTCACACATGAACTTTGTCCAGCCGTAGGGATTGGTACACTTTCCGGTGCGTGAGGTCTCGTACAGGGGCATGTCGTTGTCCGAGGAATATACCGTTGCCGAGGATGAGAAGATGATCTTCTTAACGCCGTGCGCGCGCATGGCCTCGCACAGGGTTATTGTCGAGCCGAGGTTGTTGTCATAATACTCAAGCGGCTTTTCGACCGATTCACCGACGGCCTTGAGTCCGGCAAAATGGATAACGCAGTCGATGCTGTGAGAGGAGAATATCTCGTCAAGCTTTTTCCTGTCGCGCACATCGGCCTTGTAAAAGGTGAGGGTTTTGCCCGTTATCTCCTCGATGCGCTCTTTTGCCTTTTCACTGCTGTTTACAAGATTATCTATGACGACAACGTCGAAGCCCTGCTCGAGCAGCTCCACGCAGGTGTGGCTGCCGATGTAGCCCATGCCGCCGGTGACCAATATTGTCATTGCTTATCAACTCCTTTAAGCCGATTTTAAAATATAATGATGAAAAAGGCAAGCGTATACGCTTGCCTTTTAAAAATATTTTACTTTTTGTGATACAGCTTCTTCGCCTGATATTTCGGCTCGGAGGTGATGTTGACGCCGATCTTGGAGAAAAGATTTTCATCAACGCGCGAGAGAATGACCGAAGAGTGCGCCTCGCAGCCCCGCAGCTTACCGAGCTGGTCGATAGCCAGCTCCGCGAGCGGGTTTGTTACGGCGCAGATAGACAGTGCGATGAGCAGCTCGTCCGTGTGCAGGCGCGGATTGTGGTTTCCGAGGTGCTCGACCTTGAGATGCTGGATAGGCTCTATGACGCTGGGCGCTATGAGCAGCAGCTCCTTGTTTATGCCCGCAAGCTTTTTGAGCGCGTTCATGAGACATGCCGAGGATGCGCCGAGCAGGGAACTCGTTTTGCCGGTGACTATCGTTCCGTCGGGAAGCTCTATGCTGACGGCAGGAGCGCCGGTCTCCTCCGCACGGGCGTTTGCCGCCGCAACGACGGGGCGGTCGGCAGCGGAAAGACCTATGGAGTTCATGATAAGCTCTATCTTACGCACCTCTTCAACAGTGCCGAGACCCTGGCGCAGCGAGCACGCCGCGGCGTAGTAGCGTCGGATTATCTCCTGCTTTGAGGCATTGCGGCAGGCCTCGTCGTTTATGATGCAGTTGCCCGCCATGTTGACGCCCATGTCCGTAGGACTTTTGTACGCGCTCTCGCCGAAGATGCGCGTGAGTATGGCGTTGAGCACGGGGAATATCTCAACGTCGCGGTTGTAATTTACCGTCGTTTCGCCGTATGCCTCGAGGTGGAAGGGGTCGATCATGTTAACATCGTCAAGGTCGGCGGTGGCCGCCTCGTAGGCGAGGTTAATGGGGTGCTTGAGGGGAATGTTCCAGATCGGGAAGGTCTCGAACTTTGCGTAGCCGGCGTTTATGCCGCGCTGATGCTCATGGTAGAGCTGACTTAAGCAGGTCGCCATTTTGCCGCTGCCGGGGCCGGGGGCGGTGACCACGACGAGGCTGCGCTCTGTTTCAATGTAGTCATTCTTTCCGAAGCCGTCCTCCGAGACAATGAGCTCGACGTTTGAGGGGTAATCGGGAATTATGTAGTGGCGGTAGACCTTGATGCCGAGGCGCTCGAGCCGCTTCTGGAACAGCTCCGCGGCCGGCTGGCTGCGGTAGTGGGTTATGACAACGCTGCCGACGAAAAGACCTATGCCGCGGAATGCGTCGATGAGCCTGAGCGTGTCCTCGTCGTAGGTTATGCCGAGGTCGCCGCGGCGCTTGTTGCGCTCGATATCGTCGGCGGAAATTGCGATGACGACCTCCGCCTCGTCCTTCATTTTAAGCAGCATTTTGACCTTGCTGTCCGGCTCGAAGCCCGGAAGAACGCGCGCGGCGTGGAAGTCGTCGAACAGCTTGCCGCCGAACTCGAGGTACAGCTTGCCGCCGAATTTCGCAATTCTCTCTCTTATGTTGCGCGACTGCTCGCGCATGTATTTTTCGTTGTCGAAGCCTATCACATTCATAATCATCAGCCCATCCATTCTGTATTTTTCACAAACAAAAATTATATACCGCCGCGTCGAACCTTGTCAACTTTTTTAGAGGCGCTTTTTTAGAGGCGAATTAAGGCCGTGCCTATACGCATATTACAGCTGCCCGGTGTCGATGCTGCGTCGGAAACCATTTTTGCATCGCACTATGGAGTTGCGGCGCACTTTTGTAAGGAACGGGCTTGCCCGTTCCGCTTCCAAAAGCTTTGTCGGAACTAAAATCTATAGGGTAGGGGCGGGCATTGCCCGCCCGTTTTTTGCGATTTTGTTGGCAGCTGAGGAGAAAACCAAGGCCAGCGGGCGATCGATGATCGCCCCTACGAGCTGACGCAAGTTCCGACCAAGCCCGTGCCCTACGTGGTGCCGGCAAATTTTCTGCACTGATATCGCACAATTTCGCGTTACGCGAAACGATATGGCTTCCGCCAATGTTTCGATACCGGGCAACCGCAATTACTGTATTGGTGTAGCCTCAATGCGCCGCTAAAAGAGGCTGGAGCTGCTTACCGGTAAGGGCGGACTCGAGAGTTTTGCCTATCAGCGAAAAGTCCGAGGCCATGGAGAAGGGCTTTTTGACGGGATCATCCTGCCCGAAGGGAACGAAGTAGACGTTTTTGCGGTTTAAAAGCCCCGCAATGTTCGGAGCCGAGCCTGAGAGCGCATCGTTTGTCGAAAACGCAATGACGAGGGGCTTTGAGTTTCTCAGATGCGCCTTTGCCGCCATGGTGACGGCTGTGTCCGTTATGCCGTGGTTTATCTTTGCCATGGTGTTTCCGGTGCATGGCGCGATTATGAGCGCCTCCATGGGCTCAGCCGGTCCCAAAGGCTCCGCTTCGGCTATGGAATGTACAGGCTCTGCGCCGCACAGCGCTGTAAGACGCGAGACGAAGTCCCCGGCCGCACCGAAGCGAGTATCGGTCACGGCGGCTGATTCGCTCATGACAGGCACGAGCTCGTATTTATCTGCAAGGCTTATAAGTTGCGAAAACAGCTTATCATATGTGCAGAAAGAGCCGCAAAGGGCGATGCCGACTCGCGGTTTGTTCATGATATCACTCCTTTTAATATGTCGGAAACGGCTGAAAACATGGCTTTAGCGGCGCTCTCGGGAGCGTAGTGTCCCGGCAGGCCGCGCAGAACGCTGAGGTCGAGTCCCAGCTTATGAGCGGTATTTTCGTCGATGCCGCCGGGCGCGGACGCAAGCTCAAGCAGAATGCAGTTATCTTTAAACGCCCGCAGATCGGGTATAACCTGCGCGGGAGCCGTGTTTATCACTGCATCAAAGCCGCCGAGCACCTCCGGCGGACAGTCGGGCGCAAGTGCTGTACAGCCGAGCGCGGACGCAAGCGCCCTCGCCTCGGAGTTTTTTGACATAAGACACACTGCCGGGCACAGCGCCGAAAGCTTACTGATAAGAAGCTTTCCGATCCGGCCCCAGCCGACGACGAGTACGCGCATGTCGCACAGCGCGGTCTTTGTCTTTTTCATCAGCTCGCTCACAGCACCCTCGGCGGTCACGGCGGCGTTTTTGACCGTGAGCTCCGGGCAGCGCATATAGTCGTGCACCGCCATGCCGCGCTGCTCGGCAGCAGACCTTATCTGTGCGCTTATCCTGCCGCCGATGAGCACAGCGCCGCTTCCCGCGCAGTCAAGTATGTGCTCAATACAGCAGGGCTGTGCGCCTTTCGGAGCATTCAAAAGCCCGTGCGCATCCTCTGCGGGAACGGGCAGTATCACAGCATCTGCCTCGACGGGAAAACCGACACCTCGGCAGCCGTCGGGGAGCTCCGCCTTGTCAAGGCAAAAGCACAGCACCTCGTGCCCGGCTTCTGCAAGACGACGGGCGAGTATAACGCTGCGCTCATCGCCGCCGCAAACTGAAATTCTCATTCGATCACCTCCGGTAATGCCATAATATGCGTTGCATTAAATTCGGTGAGATGATAGAATGAGAAAAGTTTTGAATATGAGGTGCGATATGAGCAGAGCTGACGAGATATTTATAGCAAATTGCAGGGATATACTGACTGACGGCGTGTGGGATAAAGACCTTGAGGTGCGCCCCCGATGGCCCGACGGCGCTCCGGCGCACACGGTCAAAAAGTTCGGCATCGTAAACCGCTATGACCTTTCCGAGGAATTCCCCATACTGACGATACGCAGGACATTCTGGAAGTCGGCCATCGATGAGCTTTTGTGGATATGGCAGGCAAAGAGCAACAACGTAAACGAGCTGCGCACGCGTGTATGGGATGCGTGGGCGGACGAAAACGGTTCCATAGGCAAGGCCTACGGCTATCAGCTCGGCGTTAAAAACCACTATCCCGAGGGCGATATGGATCAGGTCGATAAGGTCATTTGGGATCTTAAGCACAACCCCGCCTCGCGCCGCATAATGACCAACATCTATAATCACGCAGATCTCAGCGAAATGGCGCTGTACCCCTGCGCGTACTCCATGACCTTCAACGTCAGCGGAAACACTCTCAACGCCATACTCAATCAGCGCTCGCAGGACATGCTCGCGGCAAATAACTGGAACGTCGTGCAGTACGCCGTGCTCACGCATATGTTTGCACAGATAGCGGGGCTCAAGGCGGGCGAGCTTGTGCACGTTATTGCCGATGCGCACATATATGACCGCCACGTTCCGGCGATAGAGGAGATAATCGCAAATCCGCCCAAGGCCGCGCCGAGGTTTATCATTGACCCCGCTGTGGACGATTTTTATAAGTTTACGCGCGACAGCTTCAAGGTCGAAAACTACGAGTATTCGGAGTTCAAGACAAAGATCCCCGTCGCCGTCTGAAAGGAAAAGCCATGGATGCAATAGTTGCCGTTTATTCCGACTGGGGCATAGGCGCCGGCGGTACGCAGCCGGTCGTTTTGAAGGCCGACAGGCAGCATTTTATTGAGCTCACGCTCGGAAAGACAGTCATCGTCGGCCGCCGTACCCTTGCCGATTTTCCCGGCGGCAGACCGCTCAAGGGGCGCAGGAACATCATTCTGACCCGTCAGAAAATGAGCATTGACGGTGCGGAGATCGCGCACAGCGCAGAGGAAGCTGCCGAAATATCCGGCACGGACGCGATCGTCCTCGGCGGACAGAGTGTGTTTCACGACATGATGCCGTATATCGACCGCGTTTTCGTCACAAAAATAAATTGCCGCCCGCATTCGGACAGCTTTTTTGAAGATCTCGACGCATCTGTCGGCTGGCGCATCGCGGAACAAAGCGAAGCGCTGCGAGAGGGAGACATCGAATACAGCTTCATTTGCTATGAAAGGATAAAATAATGAAAAAAAGAATACTCACGGTAATACTCCTTGCGCTGATGCTGCTTTCCGCCTGCGGCGAGGATACGCCGGTCGAGACCCCGGAGCCCACGGGAACAATACTCGCTCAGGGAGATAACTTCACAGTCACGGAAAACCACACGAGCGGAGTTACAAAATACAGCTACACGATAACGGACAATGCCGGAAACGTGCTCGAGAGCGCCATCTGTGCAAAGCAGCCGCGCGTCGCCGAAATAAACGACGATCTTCTCGGAGTTCGGTTTTACGTCAACGACAAGACCTTCTGCCGCTACTACGACCTGAAAAACGGCCGCGTTTCCGAATCGTTTTTCAATGCCTTTTGGGATAACGGCAAGCTCGTTGCCTACCACGATTACGATAACGGCCATCGCATGACGGTTCGCGACATGTTCGATGAAAACGGTTATTTCTACGAGCGGACCCTCGATGTCCAGGCGCTGTCGATAACGGTCACGGCCTGTGAGCAGGATGAGGAAACGGGCGAGCTTCATGTCACTTACACCTACGGCGATACCGGCACGGAGTATGAAATAACTCTCCCGACAAAACCAGCCGAAGCCGAGGGCGCGGAGTAAATGGAATAAATAAAAAATGCAGCAGTCATTTGACTGCTGCATTTTGCGTGTCGGTATCAATTTTCCTTGCTCTTGCCCTGCGCGGCGGTGTAGTCTGCGTAGGATTGGAAAACGAAGCCCTCATCGGTGATGAATTGGCTGAAATCAATGCTGTCGTAAAGCTTGGTGTACTTTATTTCGGCGCTGCTTGCCCAGTCGGCGATATCCGCGTCAAACTCAACGGGCGCGGCGAGATAGGTCAGCGGAACGACCGATTGCTGATAGCCGTTTGAGTAGGAAACAAGGTCGGTGCCCTTTGTAGGCAGGCGCATGATAATGTGATAGCCGTACTGCGATTCGACAACGTCGGAAACCTCATACTCTTTAAGCGCACGGCTTGCATCGTCATACTCGGTGACCATGCTGCCCTTCGTGAAGCAGTAGCCGTCGGGGAACTGCTCAAGGCCGGGGTCCTCGCTGTATTCGTTCATAAGCTCCTTAAAGCGTTTCCAGCGTTCGCTATCGTCGCTTATTGCCTTGAGCTCGGCGCACAACTCCTCGGCCTTTGCCTTTTTTTCGGCCTTTTGCTCGTCGGAAAGCTCCTTGGAGGTGGACTTGCCGTCTGCGTCGGTAACTGTCTCGCTGGTCAGAAACAGAATGTGCGCGGAGGTGATATAGTTGTTTTTCTCGGCGTAGGCCTGCACCTTTTCATCGCTGAGCTTGCTGCCCTGCTCGCCGTAGAGCTCGGTGAATAGATCCGTGTACAGATAATTGAGGCGGCATTGCTCTCTGTAGCTGTCCTCTGTATAGCCGTAGGTTGCGAAGAAGGCCTTGAGCTGAGTATCGGCCTTGTCGTCGGAGGTGACATACTGCTCCTTTATGTTTTCGATCTGCTCGTCGATGTCGGCCTTCTGCTCGTCGGTGAGTGTAACGCCGAGCTCCTCGGCCTTCTGCTCGACCACCCGGTATCTTGCGACCTGCTGAGCGGCACGCTTGAGGCACCAGTCGAGGTTCGTTGTAGTGTCGTCGAACAAGAATTTGCCGTCCCAGTCGACGCTCGTTCCGGAGTAGCTCTGATACAGATCCTCAAGCTCGCTGACTGCCTGACTGAGTCCTGCCATGTATTCGTCAAAGCCGACCGCCGTGCCGTTTACGGTCATCACGGTGTCCTCCTTGGTGCCGGAAGAGCAGCCCGCAGCGCAGCAGCAGAGCATGACGAGCGCAAGTGTCAGTGCGATAAATTTTTTCATAACGTAACTCCTGTTATTAAAATGCTAAATCATTATAACCGAAAAGCATTAAATAATCTACGCTTTTTTGTAAACTAAAGAACAATGCCGCATATCTCGCAGCCGATCTCGCCATCGGATGTGATCTCAAGCTTTGCCCAGGTCCGGTTCGGGAGCTTTCCCGCAGTGCCGGGATTTAGAACAAAAATGCCGCCTATCTGCTCAAAAAACGCTCTGTGCGTGTGACCGAACATGGTTATCTGCGCGCCGCAGCACTCGGCTGCATACAGCAGAACGTCGAGCTTGCCGCCGCGCACGGCGTAGCGGTGGCCGTGGGTAAGAAAGGCCTTATAAGGCCCGAGGGTTATGAGCTTATAAGCCTCTTCGTCGTCATAGTATCCGTCGCAGTTGCCCGGAACACAGCACACGGGTATGGCGGGGAATTTTTCGCGCAGAGCCTCCGCATCGCGCATGCCGTCGCCGAGGTGGATGATCCGGTCGGGCTTATAGTCTGCGACGGCGTTTTCCATGCCGCGGGAAAATCCGTGAGTATCCGAAAAAACGGCGATCTTCATAATCTGCCTCCTGTGATAATAAAATTGTAAAGCTTTAACCGGCTCGCGAATATAATGTGAGCGGGTGATAGTGATGAAAGATCTTGATAAGCTCGGCAATGAGCTCAAAAAAAGCGGCAGGAGCGAGGCTCTCATGAAGCTGGCCGAGTCGCCCGACGGGAAGGCGGTCGGTCGCCTTGTCGATGCCCAAAGCGTTCAAAAAGCCGCAAAGAGCGGAGACATGGCGGCTTTGCAGGACATACTGCGCGGCGTTTTATCGACCGACGAGGGCAAGCGCCTTGCCGAAAGTCTTCGCAAAGCCATGCAGTGAGGTGAGTTTTGTGAGCGATTTTGAGGATAAGCTGAATAAGCTGCTGAACGACCCGAAGGAGATGGAGCGGTTTGCGGGCTTTGCAAAATCGCTCATGTCCGGCGCAGAGAATTCAGCGTCGGAGCAAGGCACAGCTCCCGATATCGATCCGTCGATACTGAAGAACCTGAGCGGAATGCTGTCGGGCAAGGGCAGCGGCGGCCGCGACGCTAAGCTCCTTGAGGCCATGCGGCCTTTCCTGTCGGAAAAGCGGCGCGGGAAAATGGACAAAGCCATGAAGATCGCACGCCTTGCGGGCATAGCGGAGCTTGCCGCCGGGCAGCTCGGAGGCGACGACGATGTCGGCGTATAATCTCTATCGCGGCAACGGCAGCCGCGCCGAGCGCATCGACGATCACCGTCGTGAAGGATCGACCGCACAGTCGAGGCCGCAAAAGCCGCAGAGCCTTCAGCACCGCCCATCGGGTGTGCCGCCTCTCGGCAAGCTGCCCATCCTCGGCGACCTGCCGAAAAAGCTCGGCGAGCTCGAGACCGAGGACCTGCTGCTCATCCTTATACTGTACCTCATGTACCGCGAGAGCGGCGACACTGAGCTTCTGATAATAATTGGGGCGATGTACCTTTTATGACGATATGACGGGTCTGTTTCCGCTCAGACGGCGTTAAAGCTCAGGCCTTCGATGCATTGCTCGCTAAATATACCTATCACACATGACGGAGGATATTTTTGCTCAGGCAAGGCAAAGCCCGAAGCGCATACTTTGTGTATTCGCGAGGGCTTTAACGAAACCTGAGCGGAAATAGACCCGTCAGAACTAAAGTAAAACCGCCGGCTTAGTAAAATTAAGTCGGCGGTTCCAGGCAGTCGCTCTTGCAGATCAGATTTTCTCCCTGAGCGTCTTGATGCATGCGGGGCAGACATTCTTGCCCTTGTAGGTGATGATGTTCTTGGTGCTGTCGCAGAAGATGCAGGAAGGATGATACTTGTGGAGTATGATGTTATCACCATCAACAAATATCTCAAGTGCATCCTTTTCGGCGATGTCAAGAGTACGGCGCAGCTCGATGGGAAGAACTATGCGGCCGAGTTCATCGACTTTTCTTACTATACCGGTAGATTTCATTGTTGTTCCCTCCGTTTCGGAAATACTATATCCCACAAAATACGCTTTCATTATACCAAAATTGGACAATCTGTCAACAGTAATTTTTGCAATTCATAAAATTTATACAATTTTACAAAACTCTCATCTTATTTGAGCATATATTCGCACAAGCTTCAATACAATGTAACAACAAGTGTTCGAAAACGTGAGGTTTTTAACATGCTTATGGGGCTCGTTTGGACGGCTATGATCGTCGTCTCAATTCTTTTCGGCTGTATTAACGGCGCGGCTTTGCAGGTTCAGCAGGCCGCGTTGGACGGCGCGGCGGCCGCAGTCGAGCTGTGTCTGGGCATCGGCGGAGCCGTTTGCCTGTGGTGCGCCGTGATGGAGCTTATGCGTGCGTCGGGTCTTGCCGATGCGCTGTCGCGGGCGTTAAGGCCGGCGCTCGGACGGCTGTTTCCCGAAAGCGCGAAGAATGAGAGCGTTATGCAGCCTCTGTCTGCAAACGTCAGCGCAAACCTGCTCGGACTCGGCAACGCCGCGACTCCGATGGGTATACGCGCATCTCAGGAGATGGCGCGCCTCGGTTCACCGGGGGTCGCGTCAAACGAGCTGTGCAGGCTCGTTGTGCTTAACACCGCGTCCATTCAGCTTCTGCCGACGACCGTCGCCGCAATACGTGCAGCCGAGGGAGCCGCCGCTCCGTTTGACATTCTTCCGGCCGTTTGGATAAGCTCGGCAGGCTCCGTTCTCGCGGGACTTTTGGCGGCTGCGGTGATGGAGAGGCTGTTGTGAGCATTCTCCTCGAGCTTGCCGTGCCGCTTATTCTCGCCGCCGTCGGCATACACGCCGCAATATCGGGTGCGGATATTTTTCCTGCGCTCTGCCGCGGAGCGGCGCAGGGGCTTATAACGCTGAAAGATATGCTGCCGACGCTCATCGTCCTGTTTCCTGCCGTGCACATGCTGCGCGCATCGGGTGCATTGGACGAACTGTCGGCGCTTTTAGCACCCGTTATGGCGTGCATCGGCGTTCCGGCGGAGACCGTGCCGCTTGCGCTCCTGAGACCCTTGAGCGGCGGAGCTGCGACCGCCGCCGCGGCAGATATCATAAAAAGCTGCGGAGTCGATTCCCTCGCCGGTCGCACTGTGGCCGTCATGATCGGCTCGAGTGAGACGACGTTTTATGTCATCGCCGTTTATTTCGGCGCGGCGAAGATAAAAAATACTCGCCATGCTATACCGGCAGCGCTGCTGGCCGATCTTGCGGTGTTTCTGCTATCGGCGCGGGTATGCCGAATGCTTTGGGGATAATACGGAAAAGTGCGGGAAATAATAGCATCACTTAGGAGAGTGATGCTATGCAGGGCAAAGTCGAGCTGTGCGGCGTTAACACATCGAAGCTGCCGCTTTTAAAAAACGCACAGATGCGCGAGCTCATCGCGGCCGCGCAATCCGGCGACAGTAAAGCGCGTGACAAGCTCATAAACGGCAATCTGCGCCTCGTTCTGTCGGTCATACAGAAATTTTCCGGGCGCGGCGAGAGTATGGACGACCTGTTTCAGGTCGGCTGCATCGGACTGATTAAAGCAATAGATTGCTTTGATCTAAGCCAAAATGTGCAGTTTTCGACCTATGGCGTGCCGATGATATCCGGTGAGCTGCGGCGCTTTCTGCGCGACCACGGCGCCGTGCGCGTATCGCGCTCGACGCGCGATACGGCCTACCGCGTCTTGCAGGTCAAGGAGCGGCTCACCGCCGAATTTGGCAGAGAGCCGGACGTCGATGCAATAGCAAAGGCGCTCGGGATAAAGCGCTCGGAGGTCGTATTTGCGCTCGACTCAATATGCGAGCCGGTGTCCCTGTACGAGCCCGTGTACAGCGACAGCGGAGAGAGCGTCTGCGTTATGGATCAGATCGGCGATACGAAAAACACCGATGAGCACTGGCTCGAGCAGATCGCACTTGACGAGGCTGTCTCGCGCCTTAACGAGCGCGAAAAGCGTATTCTTTCGCTGCGCTTTTATATGGGCAAGACCCAAACCGAGGTCGCGCGCGAGATCGGGATAAGTCAGGCGCAGGTATCGCGCCTTGAGAAAAACGCGATCGGGAGGATCAAAAAGGAGCTCGGCTCGTGAATTCATAAAAATTTTAAATTTATTTGATAAAAAATTCGCAAATACCCCTTTACAAACTACAGAGGATGTGTTATTATCACATCGTCAGATAAATAACAAGAAATTATTCGTTTGATTCTTCTTTCCATCTCTCTTTTCTTTGCTTGTTACCGATATTGCGGATCTCCTCAATCCGCAATATAACGCAACAAAACCACAAAAAGACCGCTGCCGTTCTCCTGTTGGGCAGCGGTTTTTTTATTGGCGCATTAAAGCCGTACCTATACGTTTATTGCAGTTGCCCGGTATCGAAGCTGCAGACAAAACCGGAAAACCGCCGCTTCCCAATCGTGAAGCGGAAGCTTTGCGGTTTTTTCCGCGGCTTTCGGTCGGGCTGACGTGAAAATGTATAAGTACAGCGTCAAAGTGCCGCTGGCGATAACCGTCATAGCCCTCGGCGCGGCAAATGCGCAGGAGGCGACGGTGCAGACTCTTGTACCCGCGGAGCTCACGCAGACGGCATCAGCTGACAGGTGGATATCGCGAACGCCGATATCGGCAACGGCTGTACGGTCACATATTTCGTCACCCTCAATGCCCTGACGGGGGATGCGATCATGGTCGATATGACACGCTGAAAATTGCAGCGGTAAAAACCGTAAGGAGGCAAATAGAATGAAGGAAATGGACTGCGTTGAGGTCATAGTCGAGAAGAAGGAATACGCGGAGGAGGGCGTACACAAGGGAATGCAGGGCTGGATATGCTACGACGTGTTCTGCGACGGTACGTGGCTCGTAAACTTCCCTCAATGCGGCGAAAAGGACGATATCGCAACGCTGAGCGTAAGGGAAGAAGATATGAAGCTTGTTCCGGTAATGAACGCTATTTTGAACGAACAGATAAAGGCCAAATTTGACGCGGCGGAAGAAACGTCGGAGGATCTGGACGGATATAAGCTGTAAACGAGTAAAAAACGCAAAGACCGGAGTACAGCCCCGGCCTTTGCGTTTTTGTTTTTTTATCCGTTTGCCGCAGGCAAACACCTGTTTTGTTTCAAATAAACGCTTTGAACATCTTGTGGCAGCGGTCGCAGGAATAGGTGCCGATATCGCCGCTGACACAGACAAGGTGCCCTATATATCCGCAGTGCGGACAAGTCGCGGTTTTATTCATTGCTGCATCCCCCTTACTTGTGCTTTTGCCAGTACTGATATATCGGGCAGTTTTTCTTATTATCGCGCTTACAGTTATTCTCAGCCGCAATGCCTCGCCAAATTCGTTTTGATAGCTAATTTCGGTGCTGTGCAAAAATATAGAGTACTCATAAGGCGATATACATTTCGAAGGCGAATAGGAGGGATAAACAAGCTCGGTACCAAGTGGAGGCTGCAAACCATGCGCTCTATAGCAATAGCCGACAGAACTACCATCGGAGAAAAATGCAGTTACGCCGCTGTAATCTATCTCAACTTTAAAAGGAGACTTTGATTTTCCGGCAAGAATGAAGTCGGCAATTTCCAGCGTGGCGATGCTGTTATAATATTCTCTGAAAAGTTTTAACTCTAAATCCTTTTTATAGCTATCACAATCGTCATGGTATTTTTTCTCGGCTGCCGCTGCCTTGAGCTTTTTGTTTGCATCTCTATCTTCAATGGCAGCTCGGATAAAAAATATTAAACCAACACCTACAATAAGCAAAATAAGCAGCATGATTGCCGTTCTCCTCTCTCCAATTCACATAACAGGAACTATTCTGCTTGTTATTATGCCATTATTCTTCCTTTTTGCCAACTTATATAGGAAGCATAATTCCTATATAAACTAATGCGGAGGAAGAAAAATGCTGATATTTGATTTTCATGCGATCGGGGAGAAGCTTTATGCGGTGCGGAAAAGGTCGGGGATGACTCAGGCGGAGGTCGCAGAGCTCGCGGGATTGTCCGACCGTACATATGCCGA
>CALBGG010000029.1 GCA_937893605.1 uncultured Clostridia bacterium | reverse complement strand
TTTCCGAAAAGGCCGGCAGGGCGCTCGAAAAGTGCTTCTGCGACGGCGGCTGCCTTACGAGCTTTGAAAAGGATATCCGTCCCTTCGTTTGGAAGAAGGCGATATCAAACAGCGGCTACAACACGCTCTCGGCGCTCACGCGGCTCAAGGTCGGTCCCATGCTCGACTGCGAGGAAGGCCGGCAGCTTATAAAAAGCGTATGGGCGGAGGGCTGCGCGGTAGCCAGGGCTCTCACGGGCGTTGACCTCTGGCCGGAAATGCTCGAGGAGCTGCCCAGACTCCGGGAGGGCTTTGCTAAATATTACCCCTCCATGGCACAGGATGTGCTCATCCACCGGCGTCAGACCGAGGTCGAGCTTTTAAACGGCGCTATCGTGCGCTGCGGCAAGCTCCTCGGCATCCCCACCCCGGTCAACGAGGCGCTGACGCTTATGATACAGACAATACAGCAAAACTACGATATGCAGTATTGCAAGCAATAAGTTTATAATTTTTATTTTATAAGGAGACGAATAAAAATGAAAATTGCAATGTACGGTTCCGGCGCAGCAGGCAGCGTTTTTGCTTCTTACCTGAAGAAGGGCGGCGCAGACATGATCCTCATCGACCGCTATGAGGCTCACATGAAGAAGGTTGCCGAGGACGGCATGCACTTCACCATCCACCAGGAAGAGAACGGCGCTTACACCGATTATAATTATCAGCTCAAGGGCTTCCGCACCTACACCAGCTCCGCAGCGGCGGCGCAGGCCGAGGGCAAGGTCGACGTTATCATCTACATGACCAAGGCAACTCAGCTTGAGCAGGCGATCCAGGACTCTCTGCCCGTCGTGGGCGACACCACCGTCGCCGTTTCCCTCATAAACGGCCTCGGCAACGATGACAACCTCTTCAAGGTCTTCCCGAAAGAGCGCTGCATCATCGGCTCCGGCGTTCTCGGCACCGCACTGCCCGAGCCCGGCCACTGCGTATCCACCCCCGCCGGCGGCGTTCAGATGAACTTCGGCGGCGCTGTAAGAAGCGAGCTCAACGACGCCGCATGCGCAGAGATGCTCAAGTGCTACCGTGACGGCGGCTGCGACGCATACTGGCGCGACGGCGAGCCGGGCACCGACAACAACATCTACAAGTTCATCTGGAAAAAGGTCTGCGTCAACGCGACCGTCAACACCGTCTGCGCAGTCCTGCGTCTGAAGATCGGCGAGGTCGAGGCAGATCCCTGGGGTCAGCAGCTGTTCCACGGTGTTATCCGCGAGACCTGCGCCGTCGCTACCGCAAAGGGCGTTCCCATGAACGCGGATGACTTCATCGCCCACGATCATGCCGACATCGTCACCAACATCGGCGACTACTACCCCTCCATGTGCCAGGACGCACTGTTCCATCAGCGCCAGACCGAGATCGACGTTCTCAACGGTAAGATCGCTGAGTACGGCAAGGAGCTCGGCATCCCCACCCCGACCTGCGACATCCTCACCAAGGTCGTTCACTGCATTCAGGACAACTACGCAAAACAGTACTTCCAGGACAAGGACGGCAACGCCTTCCATCTCGGCAAGTAATTTTGAGAATGAAAAATCTCCGGCCATTGGCCGGAGATTTTTTGTCGTTTTGCTGCCTTTGAAGTTTGTTTTTTCAGCCTATCTTTGCTTCAAATTTTGCGATAAGTCCGTCGAAAAGCTCGCGGTTATTCTCGATTGCGATCTCGGGCTCGCGCATTCCAAGCAGCAGATACGGTGCATAAGGGCTGCTTTTTTTCACGCTCATGAAACCCCACGGACTTTTTGAAACCGCAGCAGGTACATCACGAGCAGCCACACCCAGGAGAGCATTTCGGCGTAG
>CALBGG010000028.1 GCA_937893605.1 uncultured Clostridia bacterium | reverse complement strand
ATGCCCTCCAAATGATAGCTAAAGACGAATAAGCTTAAAAAACCACGGTTTTTAACCGTGGTTTTTTAATTCGCCGAGCGTCATTATTTGCGCGCCGATGCGCCGCATGTCCTCAAGGTTTGCCGACTGCACCGCGTCGTTTACGGACGAGGTGCAATCGCTTAAGACGACGACGTCATAATCGAGCGACAGAGCGTCGTAACAAGTAGTTCGGATGCAGTTTGGCGTTGTCGTTCCCGCGAGCACGACCGTCTGTACCTCCAGTCTGCGCAGGACAAGGTCAAGGCTCGTTGCGAAAAAAGCCGAAAAGCGGGGCTTTACAAAAACGTGGTCGCACTCTGATACCTCAAACGATTCAGGGAACGCGTCGGACATATTCCCGTCGCAGACCTCCGACATGGGCTTTCCGCCCTCGGCCCAGGCCTTCGCCCTAGCCTTTTCAACGTCGCTGCCGTCGGCACGGTAGTGCCGCACGGCGTAGAACACCGGTAGCTCGTTTTCGTGGAAAAAACGTATCGCCTCGGCGCAGGCGGGCACCGTTGCGGCAGCTCCGGCAATGCACAGGGGCGACGACGGATCGATAAAGCCGCGCTGCATATCTATCATTATAAGCGCTGTGTTGTTCATTTGCTCCTCCTGAAAAGCTTGTTGAGCATATGATAGCACAGCCGCTTGCACTATGGCAAGCGCAAAGCAGCTCCCCGCGGAAAACCGCAGGGAGCTGCAGCTTTATTGGGGTTTATTTTGCGAGCTGGGCGAGGCGGTACATGAATGCCGCCGCCTGGCCGCGGGTGCAGGTATCGTTGGGGGCAAAGCGGTTATCGCCGACGCCCTTGGTGATGCCGTTTTCGACCGCCCACGCGACTGCGTCCTTGTACCAATCCTGAGTCAGGTCGGTGAAGCTTGCCGCCGCCGTTGGAGCGGGCTCATTGTTCGCGCGATACAGGAAGGTAACGATCTCGGCACGGGTGCAGACACGATCGGGCTCAAAGCCGAGGTCTGTGCCGTTGGTTATGCCGTTCTCGACTGCCCACGCGACAGCCTTTGCGTACCATGCGTCGTCCTTCACGTCGGCAAAGCCGGAGGGCTTGGAGGCCTCCTTATTGCCAGCCGCATTCCACAGGATCATAACGATCTGCGCGCGGGTGATGCCGTCGTTGGGATTGTAATTTCCGGTGCCGTCGCCATTGATGATGCCGTTGTCTGCCGCCCAAAGGATCTCGTCGTAGAACTGATCGCCTTTCTTGACGTCCTTGAACGGGTTGACAACAGGTGCTACATAGTCGGGATCGGCCGCGCCGCAGACAGAGCACTTGCCGTTTTCGAACTTGTGCTCGGTCTTGGGAGTTTCCTTCTGCGCAACGAGCACCTCATTGCATACCGAGCAGTGCTTACCCTCGGTAAGGCCGGTCTTCTCGCAGGTCGCCGCGACCGCGGGATCGACTACTTCGGTGTGACCGAGGGCGGGAGTCTCCTTCTGCGCGACGATTATCGTCTTGCAGACAGAGCAGTGCTTGCCTTCGGTAAAGCCGGTCTTGGTGCAGGTCGCAGCAACTGCGGGGTCGGTGACCACTGTGTGCACATGTATAGGCGTCGATGGCTTGCTTGCTCCGCAATGAGTGCACTTACCGTTTACATAATCGTGGCCCGTAGCCTTTATTACAGTTCCTTTTTCAATAACTTCTTTGCAAACAGCACATACCTTATCGCCGGTATAGCCCTTTTCGGTACAGGTTGCAGCTTTCATATTTTTGAGCTCGGTCTTATGGCCGAGTGCATTAACGACTTCACAGCCGGAGAGAACCGTGTTGCAAACAGAGCACTTTGTGCCAGCTGCTGTGCCTGCTTTAGTGCAGGTTGGAGCGACAGCGGCTACTTCAGTTTCAGTGTGTCCGATGGCATTAACAACCTCGCCTTTTTCTATCGTCTGCTTGCAGTTCTTGCAGACTTTATCGCCGGTGTAACCGGCCTCGGTGCAGGTTGCTGCCTTTACATTTTTGAGCTCGGTGTCGTGAGCTGCAAGCTCCAGCTCTGTTCCTTTTTCTATGGTCTCTCCGCAGTTCTTGCAGACCTTATCGCCGCTGTAGCCCTTCTCGGTGCAGGTTGCTGCCTTTGCATTTTTGAGCTCGGTATCGTGGCCTGCCGCATTTATTACGCTTCCTTTTTCAATGACTTTGTTGCAAACAGTGCAAACCTTATCGCCGGTGTATCCGGCTTCTGTACAAGTTGCAACTTTCGCATTTTTCAGTTCGGTTTTGTGCCCAAGTGCATCAACCACTTCACAGCCACTGAGAATCTTATTGCATACTGTGCACTTAACACCGGCGGTTAGCCCGGTCTCGGTACAGGTGGGAGCTACAGCTGCTACTTCAACTTCATTGTGGCCAATTGCGAGAATTTCTTCACAGCCTGAAAGAACCGTATCGCAAACAGAGCACTTGGTGCCAGCTTTTGAACCGCTCTCAGTGCAGGTGGGAGCTACAGCTGCTACTTCAATGGGAGTATGACCGGTAGCATTTACTTTTGTATCGACATAGCTGTTTCCGCAAGAGCATGTATGTGTAGTGTATCCATCCTCGGTGCACGTCGGAGGAGTCACCACGGCGGTGTATTTATCGGATTTAACGCCGCCAGCTACAATATCAACGTCCACAGGATCTTCATTGCAATTACCCGCCGTGCATTCTGTAAGAGTTACAGGCACCATTCCGTCAGCTGCATCAAGTACTTTAAATTTAAGCTTGAGAATTACGCCATCAGCGGTCACATCCTCAAATGCCGTCAAGTTATCCCAAACAGCAGCTTCTTTTCCTATAATCCATCCATTCATTACAACAACTTCATCGGTTTTCTTATCTGCAAAGCCGACATACTCAAGCTTCGTTTTATCATATGATATTGCAAATTGAAGTGCAACAATACCAGGATTATTTCTTATGTTGATATCAACTGTAACAGTTTCTCCATGATTTGCGGAAACAGTACCAACGCTTATTGTTGTTTTCGCGCTGCCATCCGCAAACGCAGTAGCCGCAGGCATAATGGTAAGAACCATACATAGAACCAGCAGCAGGCTTAATACTCGCTTTTTCATTTGCATTCTCCTTTAAAAACACATTTCCGGACCGTGGGATACAACTTTAATTGTATTACTCTTAAAAATATATATGTTATTAATGAATCTCAACATCATTGTTGGCAATGTATTTCTTGAGCCTTATAAGGTCAAGAGCATTTATTTTACCATCCCCGTTCACATCTCCGTTTCCAGGAAGTTCTGTCGTATTGTCAGCAATGTATTTTTTGAGTCTTATAAGGTCAAGAGCATTGACCTTACCATCACCATTCATATCGCCGGGAATTATGCTGCACACCGTTATTCCACCGGCCGTCACGCTCGGTGAAAGTGCTTCCTCAGCAGTGTTTGCAATGTCTCCGCTGTCATAAATTACAGTAATCGGGATATCTCCGTCTTCAACACCTTCCTTTACTTTGAACGTTAATTTCAGGATTACGCCACTATAAGTGCTGTCGTCCATTCCCGGCGCGGACCAAACCGCCTTATCGCCAACTATCCAGCCGGTCAGTCCACCGTCTTCCGTGCTGATGAGCTCAAGTTTATCGGTATCATATTCAATTCCAAAAACCATGGCGGCAACACCCGGATTATCCTTCAAGCTAATGGTTACTGTCGCATTACTGCCGGCCTGAGTTCGTGCAGTCGACACGATGATACTTCCGTCTTCACTTTTAGGTTCTTCTATGCCGCAGCGTATACATTTACCGTTTAAGTAGCTGTGACCAAGCGCATTTACATAGTTACCTTCATAGCTGTCGCCGCAGGAGCAGGTATATGTTGTGAAGCCTCTTTCAGTGCAAGTAGCATCGGTAACCGCCTCGGCGTAGCTGTGAACATGATAGTCAGGGTCTGATGAGCCGCAACGAGTGCACTTACCATTCTCATAAGTATGATTTAAAGCCTTTATCGTTTCACCATTTTTTACTGTCGCGCCACAAACAGTGCACACAGCATTGCCGCTGTAACCGTCTTCAGTGCAGGTTGCAGCCTTATAGCCCTCAAGCACAGTTTTGTGTCCAAGCGCGTCTACATAAGTGTCCTTATAGCTGTTGCCACAGGAGCAGGAATGTGTGGTATATCCCTTTTCAGTACAGGTCGGCGCTGTTACATTATCTGTATAACGGTGTGTATGAGCAGTTGTGAAGCTCACCGTCGGCGACCAGTATTCCTTACCGTTTGCAATAGTGTAGAATACGACTTTATATGTCTGTCCAGACACAAGAGTTACTCCGAGTTCGGCAGTGATATCATACCAAATAGTACAATAGCTATAATTGTAGCTAACAGTTTCATCCTTATATGCAATAAGCGTGTTATTGTTGTCATACAAGCGAACACCCAGCTGGGTTGTTGTTGGTTTCGCATTGTATACAACTTTACCGTCTAAACGAGCGTTGGTTTCCGTGATTTGTGATACCGTCGGGCCTTCCCACGACGCAGTAACGGCAGCACTGCTGAAATCCGGGCGAACAACTCCCCAGTACGGATTAGCGCAAGAGTTATACTTTCCTGTAAACTTCACGACATACTGGTTACCATTAAAATTTTGGTGATAAGTAACATAATCAGATTCGTATATGGCAACAT
>CALBGG010000027.1 GCA_937893605.1 uncultured Clostridia bacterium | reverse complement strand
TGCTGCTGCGGCGCTCGATCCTCGGATCTGCCACGAGCGCCGCGGCAATGTAAGGAAAGCTTCCGTATCGGGGCATATCGCTCCGCCGCGGAAGCTTTTTATATTTTCGTGACAATCGTGCGGCGATTTGGTATAATATAATGTAAAACGTAATTTAAAACAAAAAACAAGGACAATTCGCCATGGAAAATAATGATATTAAGATCGAGCGTGCGGTGCTGGCCGGACTTGCGGCGGCTTCAATGGAGCCGTCGGAGCGCTCGAGCGAGATCTCAATGCAGGAGCTTGCCGCGCTGGTCGAAACGGCGGGCGGCGAGGCGATAGGCATGATGATACAAAACCGCCCGACGCCCGACCCGCGCAGCTTCATCGGCGACGGCAAGGTCGCCGAGCTCAAGGCGTTCATAGATATGAACGACTGCGATCTTGCGGTGTTCGATAATGAGCTGTCGCCGTCGCAGATGCGTGTTCTGGGCGAGGAGCTCGGCGTAAAGGTGCTCGACCGCTCGGGGCTCATACTCGACATCTTTGCCCAGCGCGCGCAGACGCGTGAGGGTCAGCTTCAGGTCGAGCTTGCGCAGTATAAATACCTGCTGCCGCGTCTTACGGGCATGTGGACGCACCTTGTGCGCCAGACGGCGTCCGGAGGCTCGTCTCCTATCGGCACGCGCGGCCCCGGCGAAACTCAGCTCGAGACAGACCGCCGTCATATCCGCAGGAAGATACAGAAGCTTGAGGAGGAGCTTGCCGCCGTGCGCAAGGTGCGCTCGACCCAGCGCCGCAAGCGCGAGAAAAACGATGTTCCCGTCGTCGCTCTCGTAGGCTACACAAACGCCGGAAAATCAACCCTTTTAAACTGCCTGACCGACGCCGGTATCCAGGCAAACGACCGCCTTTTCGACACGCTGGATACCACGACGCGCAAACTGCGCATCGACGAGGTGACGGAGGTTCTGATATCCGACACCGTCGGCTTTATCCGCAAGCTGCCGCACCATCTCGTCGAGGCCTTCAAGGCCACGCTCGAGGAGCTCAGCTATGCGGACGTGCTGCTGCATGTCATAGACATCTCAAACCCCGACTGGGAGGAGCAGGCGCACGTTGTTGATGAGCTTATTCGACAGCTCGGCGCAGAAAAAACGCCCTGCATCCGCGTGTTCAACAAGTGCGATGCGTACATCGGCATACTGCCGCACGGTGATGATGTCGTGTGCCTGTCGGCAAAAAGCGGCGAGGGCGTGCAGGAGCTCGTCGGGCGGCTCTCTTCGCTGCTTGACAGAGGAAATCATCATGTCACGCTGCGAATACCGTATTCCGACGCGGGGGTTATGGACCTTTTGAACCGCGAGGCCGCCGTTACGAGCCTTGAGTATCTCGACGACGGCATCAAGGCCGAGGTCACCGCGCCGCCGGAGGTGTTCGGGAAGATAAAGAGGTATATACCCGGCTACACCGAGCCCAAGGAGGACTGGGAGGATTGAGCGAGTATTTCGTGCCGGCCGGAAGCGGCGAGGCGGAATTTGTTGAAAAGCGGTCGAGCTTTCTCGGCCATGTGCGCTTTGCCGAAACGGAAGACAAAGCGCGCGAGTTCATAAACGAGATGAAGAAAAAGCACTACGATGCGCGTCACAACTGCTGGTGCTACATCATCCGCGAGGGCGCCGTGCGCTATTCCGACGACGGCGAGCCGCAGGGCACGGCGGGGCTGCCGATGCTCGAGGTGTTCAAGCGCGAGGGCGTTGAGAACGTCGTGTGCGTCGTAACGCGATACTTCGGCGGCGTGCTGCTCGGAACGGGCGGACTGCTGCGCGCATACACAAAAAGCGCCAAAGACGCGCTGGATGCGGCGGGCATCGCCGCCGTGCGCCGCTGGGTCAAGTTAGAAGCGGCCTGCCCGTATTCTCTGCTCGAGCGCATGAAAACGGAGTGCCTTGCGCTCGAGGGCGCGGTGAGCGATGTTGAATACGGCGCGGATGTGCACATGACATTTCTCCTGCCCGAGTCGAAGGCCGAGGCTTTCCGGGCTCGCGTCACCGAGCTCAGCGCCGGACAGAGCAGCGCAAAAGCCGTCGGCGAGGAGCTCATGCCCGTGCGGGTGAAGTAGAAGCCGGCACGGAGTTGACATTTTCGGAAAATTGAATATATTAGTATTGAGAGCAGTCCCCGTAGTCGCTTCGGGCGTTTGGTCAGGGCATTTGCATTGACCATGCGGGCTATGCTCTCTTTTTTGCGCAAAATTCCTACCGCGCCAACGGGGCGCGAAACGTTACGGTTTCCTCCGCGCTTTCGATACCGGGCACCCGCAATCACCGTATCGGCAGGAGCGTCCGAGCGCCTCTAAAAAAATTTGAGAAAAAAATAAAGGGAAATATGAATTTGCGTCGTATAAGGGTAATGAAGAGAAATTTTAAGCTTTTTTGATAGGAGGCAACAGCATGGCGTGTCCGAGGGAAAAACGCGAACTGCTCGAGCGGACGCTCGTCGGCGAGTACGGCGTCAGAGCCGAGAGTTCGAAGGGCAGGGCAGAGCCCGAACCCGAGTGCGAGATACGCACCTGCTTCCAGCGCGACGTTGACAGGATAACTCACTCCAAGGCCTTCCGCAGACTCAAGCACAAAACGCAGGTCTACCTCCTGCCGGAGGGCGACCATTACAGAACTCGCCTTACGCACACGCTTGAGGTGTCGCGCCTTGCGCGCACGATAGCGAGAGCGCTCGACTTAAACGAGGATCTCACAGAGGCAATGGCGCTCGGCCACGACCTGGGGCACACGCCCTTCGGCCACGCCGGAGAGCGCGCGCTAAACAGAATATACGAAAAGGGCTTCAAGCACTACGAGCAGTCGCTGCGCGTCGTCGATATACTTGAGCGCGACGGGAGAGGACTGAACCTGTGCTACGAAACGCGCATGGGCATCCTGCACCATACGCACGGAGCGCCCGATGATACGACAGAGGCGACCGTCGTGCGCCTGTCCGATCGCATAGCGTACATAAACCACGATCTTGACGATACGATCCGCGCCGGTATCCTGCGCGCCGAGGACGTGCCGGAGATGATACGCACTCGATGCGGCGAGCGCAACAGCGAGAGAATAAACTCCATCGTGCTCGACCTTATCGAAAACAGCGGCGGCGGGGTAATAAAAATGAGCGATTACATGCAGGAAGCGGTGGATTTCTTCCACGCGTTCATGTATTCGGATGTGTACACAAATCCCATCGCCAAGGGCGAGGAGAGCAAGGTCGACGGCATCATCGGAGGACTGTTTGATTACTACGCCGATCACCCGGAGAAAATGCCGGACGAAATGCAGCTTATAGCTGACAGAGAGGGCGTGTCCCGCGCCGTGTGCGACTATATATCCGGCATGACCGACGGCTACGCCATGGAAAAATTCAGCGAAATTTTCATCCCCATGTCGTGGACGGTGAAATAAAATTAATAATGAATAATTAATAATGAATAATTGAGGTATTCGCCCAAAGGGCGAATTAAATTTGAATTACACCTCATCCGTCGGCCTATGGCCGACACCTTCCCCTCGAAGGGGAAGGCATTTCAGAGGCGCATTAAGTCTATACCAATACGTATTTTACAGGTGCCCGGTATCGAGATATCGGAGTAAACCATAATGTTTCGCAAGCCGAAAAAGAGGAAAAAGGTTTGCACCGCATTACCGGAAAGCGGCAACTTTACGGTTTTGCCGGTGTTTTCGACACCGGGCTGACGCAATAAACGTATCCGTAGGTGCGTAAAAGCGCCACTAAAAAAGGAGGGATGGGAGATGGCCATTCCGGAGAGCTTCCTGCAGGAGCTTGTTGAGAAAAACGATATAGTGGACGTTGTCGGCGAGTATGTGCGCCTTACAAAGCGCTCGGGCTCGAACCGTTTCGGTCTGTGCCCGTTCCACAGCGAGAAAACGCCGTCGTTTTCCGTATCGCCGGATAAGCAGATATACCACTGCTTCGGCTGCGGCAAGGGCGGAGGCGTCATAAACTTCATAATGGAGATTGAAAACCTCAGCTTTCCCGAGGCGGTGGAGTTTCTGGCAAAGCGCGTTGGCATGACGATGCCCGAACAGGAGGACAGCCGCGAGGCAAAAAAACGCCGCAGGCTTTTGGATTTAAACCGCGACGCGGCGAAGTTTTTCTATTCATGTCTCAGTAAGCCGGAGGGCAAACCCGCGCTCGATTATATGCAGCGCCGGCAGATAACGCCGCACACGGCAAAGCGCTTCGGCCTCGGCTACGCGCCGGACACATGGGACAGTCTGATAAACGCGATGCACGCGCTGGGCTACTCGGAGTACGAGATGTTTGACGCCGGACTTGTGCGTAAGGGCAAAAACGGCGGGCATTACGATACCTTCCGCAACCGGCTCATGTTCCCGGTCATCGACGTCAGAGGCGACGTTATCGGCTTTTCCGGCAGAATACTCGGCGACGGCGAACCAAAATACATGAACAGCCCGGAAACGATGGTGTTCAACAAGAGCCGCAATCTTTTTGCGCTGAATCTGGCTAAAAAGTCGAAGAGCGGACATATAATACTTGCTGAGGGCAATGTCGATGTCGTTATGATGCATCAGGCGGGCTTTGACGGCGCGGTCGCGTCGCTGGGCACGTCGCTCACGCCGGAGCAGGCAAGGCTCATTTCGCATTACACAAACGAGGTCATCATCGCCTACGATAACGACGGAGCGGGAAAAAAGGCCTCGCAGCGCGCGATAGGACTTTTGGAAAAGCTCGATCTCAAGGTCAAGGTGCTGTCGATGAGCGGCGCAAAGGATCCGGACGAGTATATAAAAACAAAGGGAGCGGACGCGTTCCGCAATCTGATAGACAAGTCGGAAAACCATATCGACTATCAGCTGCAGCGCGTTACGGACAAATATGACCTCAGCGTGGACGAGCAGAAGGTCGCGTTTTTGAAGGAAGCGTCGGACATGGTAGCACATCTGCCGGGAGGCGTCGAGCGCCAGGTGTACGCGATGCGCGTCGCGTCCATGGCCGGGGTCGGCAGCGACGTCGTTTCGCAGGAGGTCGAACGAAGGAGAAAGCGCCTTGTGCGCACGGCTCAGCGCGCCGACGAGAAGAATACGGCGCATCCCGAGCGGCAGCTTCAGCCGAAGGAAAAGGAGCTGCGCTATGATGATCCTGAGTCCGCCGCGGCGGAGGAGGGCGTTATAAGGATACTCTATCTTGACCAGGGGCTGTGCCGCGGCAAGGAGCTCCCGCCGCCGGAGATATTCTCATCGCCGGCCCTGGCGCGGATATATTCCGTGCTGAAAGGAAAATTCGAAAACGGCGATATAATCAGCATGGCTTCGATGAGCGCCGCGCTGCTTCCGCAGGAGGCCGCGCTTTTGGCCTCGGTGCTGCAAAAGCCCGAGGCGCTGCGCAACGGAGACAAGGCGCTTGCCGATTACATAGAAAGAATCAGAAACCGCCACGAACTAAAGCAGTCGGACGGAGATCTCAGACAGCTTGCAAACAGACTTAAAGAAACTAAAGGATATGAGGGGTAAAGCTATGGACAAGAGAACCGATACCATGACCGAGCAGGAGCTCGAGCGCGCAGCAGACGAGCTGCTGGCTGCAAGCGAGACAAAGGACGCGCCGAAGAAAAAGAGCGGCCGCCGTGCAAAGACCGAGGAGAAGCCCGCCGAGGAGCCCGCCGAGGCAAAAACCACGGAGGATATACTCAATGAGCTCATGGAAAAGGCCAAGAAAAGCGGCAAGATCACTACCAAGGAGATAGCGGCGCTCGAGGAAAAGGGCGTCGACGCCGAGTCCATTACGAAGTTTTACGATGCTCTTGAAGCCAATAAGATCGAGATAGACATCAGCGACGACGACACCGTTCCGATTCTCGACGATATCGACATGCCCGAGATCGAGGAGCTCAACGAGATCGAGGAGGTAACCGAGGAGGAGATGGCAGAGGTTAAGGTCGATGACAGCTACAGCACCGACGACCCCGTGCGCATGTTCCTCAAGGAGATAGGCAAGGTGCCGCTGCTGACGGCAGAGGAGGAGGTAGAGCTTGCCATCAGAATGAGACAGGGCGACGAGGAGGCAAAGCGCCGCATGACCGAGGCTAACCTGCGCCTGGTCGTGTCGATAGCAAAGCGCTATGTCGGCCGCGGCATGCTGTTTCTCGACCTCATCCAGGAGGGCAACCTCGGCCTTATCAAGGCGGTCGAAAAGTTTGACTACACCAAGGGCTACAAGTTCTCGACCTATGCGACATGGTGGATCCGCCAGGCGATCACCCGAGCCATCGCCGATCAGGCGAGGACGATTCGCATCCCCGTACACATGGTCGAAACGATAAACAAGGTCATCCGCGTTTCGCGCCAGCTGCTGCAGGAGCTCGGCCACGATCCCAGCGCGGAGGAGATTGCAGCCGAGATGGGCATGCCCGTGGACAAGGTGCGTGAGATCCTCAAGATTGCGCAGGAGCCCGTGTCGCTCGAAACGCCTATCGGCGAGGAGGAGGATTCTCACCTCGGTGACTTTATCCCCGATGAGGACGCGTCCGAGCCGAGCGAGGCCGCGAGCTTTTCGCTTTTGAAGGAGCAGCTCATGGAGGTGCTCGATACGCTCACTCCGCGAGAGAAAAAGGTGCTTGAGCTGCGCTTCGGTATCGTCGACGGCCGTACACGCACCCTCGAGGAGGTCGGCAAGGAGTTCAATGTCACCCGTGAGCGCATTCGTCAGATCGAGGCCAAGGCTCTGCGCAAGCTCCGCCACCCCAGCAGAAGCAAGAAGCTGAGGGACTTTTTGAATTGAATAATAAAAACCTGTGGTAGTCCACAGGTTTTTTGTTATTCTTCGCAATTTATATAAATGTCTTCGGCTGCCAATAAGGCTTCGTTCAATTTACCGGATACAACTTCGGTATTCGGAATTTCCTCCAACAATGTAATTGCGTCATCGGCCGCTGAACAAAGAATGGAATACATTTTTTCGTAGTTTGGCATAAACATCACCTTCCTTCAAATTTAAAATATCACAAAATAGTTCACACAGTCAACCCGTATTCGGGTAATTATATAAAAATCCACTGCTATCCTTTACTCGACCCGGAAACGGGTAAGTTCAGAGACATAGGGGATAGCTGTGGAATATTCGGAAATTTACGTTCGGCGCATACGCAGTTTATGCGCAAAGCGCGGCATAGCGATAAACAAGCTTGCGACAATGAGCGGAGTGAAGCAGTCGACTCTTGATAATATCGTACGTGGATTAACCAAAAATCCGAGAGTTGCTACGCTGCACAAAATCGCGATCGCATTTAACATGACTCTCTCGGAGTTTCTTGATTTCGACGAGCTCAACGACTATTCTTTCGACGACGATTTTTCGGAGTAGAATTGACGCAGCTGCGGATACGTTTATTGCGGTTGCCCCGTGTTGAGGCTGCCGGTGAAACCGTTACAGCGGGCGACCAACGGTCGCTCGCTTTTTTGTGGCTTTGTCGGCAGCCTGCGGCTGGGACACTGCAATCACCATATTCGAAGAACTCTAAAACTCGAAACAAAAAATATATAAATTTTTGCGCAAATTTTTTAATAAAAGCCTTGACAAGAATAAAAAACAGTGCTATATTAGCACTCGAAGGCCAAGAGTGCCAGCAAACGAGGAGCCTGAGTGCAAAATGAGTATAAGCGAAAGAAAAAAGAAGATACTCGGCGCACTGGTAGATGAATACATCAAAACGGCCGAGCCCGTCGGAAGTAAGGCAATTGCGGGCATAGCCGATATCGGATGCAGCAGCGCGACGATAAGAAACGAGCTTGCAGAGCTAACGGCGCTGGGCTATCTTGAACAGCCGCACACCTCGGCCGGACGCATCCCGACCCCCGCAGGCTACAGGATGTATGTCAATGAGCTCATGGAAAAGCAGAAGCTCTCCCTTGAGGAGACTGAGGCGATAAACCGAAGCTTAAACGAGCGCCTGACTCAGCTCGACGAGCAGATGCGCGATATCGGTAAGCTTGCCTCACAGCTGACAGATTATCCGGCTCTTGCGCTTACGGCTTACGCGCCGGCTACGATAAAGCGCTTTGACCTTATTTATATTGATGCCAATACGTTCATAATCGTTGTGATGCTCAGCAACAATACGGTCAAGAACAAGCTCGTAAATCTTCCGGTTTCGGTCGATCAGCAGATGATCCGAAAGCTCGCAACGCTGTTTAACGCAAACTTCACCGATATATCGGGCGATAAGGTCACGCCGCTGCTTATATCATCGACAGAGCGTGCGGCGGGCGATAACATGGGGCTGACGGCGGTCATAGCGTCGTTTACATTGGAAACGCTCGCAAGCCGCCGCGGAGTCGAGGCGTATGTAACGGGCGAGAACAGGCTGCTCAGCCAGCCGGAGTTCCGCGATCCGGACAAGGCGCACAAGCTGATGAACTATCTTGCCGACGGCAGCCATGTAATAGCGGATGCTGAAAACGGACTGTTCGATGATGACTCCGAGGTACGCGTGCTCATAGGACCTGAGAATATCGCCGAGGAGCTCAAGGATTCGAGCGTTGTTATAGCAAGCTACGACATGGGTGATAATACAAAGGGACTCATAGGCGTCGTCGGGCCGACGAGAATGAATTATTCCGAAGTCGCCGCAAAGCTGAGCTTTCTGGCGACGGGACTTTCAAGGCGGCTCGGCGCGGGAGGAGCTCCGCCGTCGGGTATGCATAATAAGCTTATAATCAAGGGAGATGACATAGATGAGCAGTAAGAAAGATAAAAACGAGCAGGAGCCTCAGACCGAGGAAATAAAGGAAGAAACGGTCGAGACCGATGCCGAAGAAGTAAAGGACGAAGCCAAGGAAGAGTCCAAGGAAGAAAAAAAGGAAAAAAAGCAGAAGAAGGAGAGCAAAAAGGAGGCCGAGATAAAGGAAACGGCCGAAAAGCTCATCCAGGCGGAAAAGGAAAAGTACCTGAGGCTCTGCGCCGAGTACGATAACTTCCGCAAGCGCAGCCAGAAGGAGCGCGAGAGTCTGTACGCCGATATAAAGGCGGACACGCTGCTCAAGTTCCTGCCGGTGTATGACAATCTTGAAAGAGCGCTGGCGACGCCGACAGCCGACGAAGCGTACCGCAAGGGCGTGGAGATGACGATGGTGCAGTTTAACCAGACTCTCGAAAAGCTCGGCATAACGGAGATAGAGGCTCTCGGACATAAGTTCGATCCCCATGTGCATAACGCTGTTATGCATGTCGAGGACGAAGCCTTCGGCGAAAACGAAGTCGTCGAGGTGTTCCAGAAGGGCTTCAAGCTCAATGATAAGGTGATCCGTTTCGCTATGGTAAAAGTAGCGAACTGATTATAAATTTTATTTAAGCATACTATTCACTTTCAAATGGGAGGATTTATATTATGGGTAAGATTATTGGTATTGACCTCGGTACAACTAACAGCTGTGTTGCCGTCATGGAAGGCGGCGAGGCTGTCGTTATCGCAAATGCAGAGGGTGCACGCACCACTCCGTCGGTCGTAGCATTCACAAAGACCGGCGAGAGGATGGTAGGCCAGGTCGCAAAGCGCCAGGCTATCACGAACCCCGACAGAACCATTTCATCCATAAAGCGTGAAATGGGCACTGCATACAAAGTTACCATTGACAATAAGTCATACACTCCGCAGGAGATCTCGGCAATGATTCTTCAGAAGCTGAAGACGGATGCGGAAAGCTATCTCGGCCAGCCCGTGACCGAAGCGGTTATCACCGTTCCTGCATACTTCACCGACGCACAGCGTCAGGCGACCAAGGACGCAGGCCGCATCGCCGGTCTTGATGTAAAGCGTATCATCAACGAGCCTACCGCGGCCGCACTTGCATACGGCCTTGATAAGGAAAGCGATCAGAAGATCATGGTCTACGACCTCGGCGGCGGCACCTTTGATGTCTCCATCCTTGAGATAGGCGACGGCGTTATCGAGGTTCTCGCTACCGCCGGCAACAACCGTCTGGGCGGCGATGACTTCGACGCATGCATCACCAAGTACCTCGTTGACGAGTTCAAGAAGGCCGAGGGCATCGACCTGTCTGCCGATAAGGTCGCAATGCAGCGTCTGCGTGAGGCAGCCGAGAAGGCAAAGATCGAGCTGTCCGGCGTTACCACATCGAACATCAATCTGCCGTACATCACCGCTGATGCAACCGGCCCGAAGCACCTCGACGTAACTCTCACCCGTGCAAAATTCAACGAGCTGACTCATCATCTCGTAGAAAAAACCATGGGTCCTGTAAAGCAGGCGCTTGCCGACTCCGGCCTGACAGCTTCCGATATCTCCAAGGTTCTGATGGTCGGCGGCTCGAGCCGTATCCCCGCAGTTCAGGAGATGGTAAAGCAGCTTACCGGTAAGGAAGGCTTCAAAGGCATCAACCCCGATGAGTGCGTTGCTATCGGCGCAGCTATTCAGGGCGGCGTTCTCGCGGGCGACGTAAAGGGCGTCCTGCTTCTGGACGTAACCCCGCTGTCTCTCGGTATCGAGACTCTGGGCGGCGTATGCACTCGCCTTATCGAGCGCAACACCACCATCCCGACCAAAAAGAGCCAGGTATTCTCCACCGCGGCAGATAACCAGACCGCAGTTGAAATAAATGTCCTTCAGGGCGAACGCGAGATGGCAAAGGACAATAAGAGCCTCGGCCGCTTCAATCTTGACGGTATAGCACCGGCACGCCGCGGCACTCCGCAGATCGAGGTCACCTTTGATATCGACGCAAACGGCATCGTAAACGTCTCTGCAAAGGATCTCGGCACCGGTAAGGAACAGCACATCACCATCACCTCTTCGACCAATATGTCAAAGGAGGACATCGATAAGGCTGTTAAGGAAGCCGAGATGTACGCGGCAGAGGACGCAAAGCGCAAGGAAGAGGTAGACGCCCGCAACGAAGGCGATCAGATCGTATACCAGACCGAGAAGACCCTCGAGGAGATGGGCGACAAGGTCGATGCGAGCATCAAGAGCGAGATCGAGGCAAAGCTTCAGGCGCTCAAGACCGCACTGACCGGAACCGACACCGCAGCCATCAAGAATGCCACCAAGGAACTGACCGATGTGTTCGGTAAGATGTACGAGGCAGCCCAGAGTGCACAGACAGCTCAGGGCGGCGCGGGATCTGACCCCAATGCTCAGGCAGGCGGCGACAACGGCCAGGATTACTACGACGCGGATTACACCGTTGTCGATGACGACGACAAGAAGTAATCAAGACAGAGAATTAATATGGGCGCACCCTGTGCGCCCATATTGAGCGTTAAAAATGAGGTGGCTTTATGGCGGAAAAAAGAGATTATTATGAGGTCCTGGGCGTTTCCAAGGATGCGACCGAGGATCAGCTCAAAAAAGCATACAGAAAGCTTGCCAAAGAAAATCACCCCGATCTTCATCCCGGAGATAAAGAGTGCGAAGCGCGGTTTAAAGAGATAAACGAGGCCTATGAGGTTCTTTCCGATGCCGATAAACGTGCAAAGTACGATCGTTTCGGCCATGCTGCCTTTGATCCGAGCCAGGGATTCGGCGGCGGACAGGGTGGCTTTGGCGGCGGACAGGGCGGCTTTGGCGGCTTCGGCGATTTCGGCGGCTTCGGTGATTTCGGCGGCTTCGGCGATATATTCGGCGATATATTCGGCTTCGGCGGCGGCGGAGGCGGCAAAACCCCCAATGCTCCGCGAAAGGGCGAAAACATTCGCGCTACTGTCAATGTAAAGTTCGAGGAAGCTGCGTTCGGAGCAAAAAAGGATGTGTTCATAACGCGCATCGAGCAGTGCCCCGACTGCAAGGGCACGGGCTGCGCTCCCGGCACAACTGCCGAGATATGCCCCGATTGTAAGGGTACGGGTCAGGTCAAGACCACGCAGCGTACGCCTTTCGGCACGATGCAGCAGAATACGAGATGCAATAAGTGCAAGGGACGCGGCAAGATAATCCACAGCCCCTGCGCTACCTGTCACGGAACGGGCAGCATCCGCCGTCAGCAGAAGGTCGGCATAAGCATACCTGCCGGCATAGACGATGGACAGACCATATCCCTGCGAGGCAAGGGAAATGCCGGCGTTAACGGCGGCCCGGCCGGCGACCTGTTGATTACGGTGCTCGTTCAGCCCCACGCAAGGTTCGAGCGCGACGGTACATCAATACTGCTTAAGCAGAACATATCTTTTGCGGCGGCTGCGCTTGGATCGCAGGTTGAGGTGCCGACTCTGGACGGAGATGTTAAGTTGAATATACCAGAAGGTACGCAGACAGGCACAAAGTTCCGCCTCAAGGGCAAGGGAATACCTTCGCTGCGCTCCGGCAGTCGCGGAGATCAGTTCGTGACCGTTAACGTCGTTGTGCCCAAAAAGCTTACGGCGGCACAGAAGGAGGCTCTGCGCAATTTCGCATCGGCAATGGGCGAGAATATTGAACCGAAGGCTCCCAAATACGGCAAGCGCAAATAAAGAGAAACAAGGAAAAGGCAGCATCTTGCTGCCTTTTTTTATTTTTCTCTGACGAAAAATTGACAAATTGACGAAAATATATTAAAATGGTTCAAAAATCCGCAACAATTACCGTCCGTCTATGAAGAAAGGGGAGTTCGGAGTGCTGCAAGATAACTTTCTGGAAGTGTACGATAAGTTCAAGCTGGAGTTTTTCAGAAGAATATTTGAGCTCGTGCGTGAGCGCGAGGGCTCGCTTACGGCCATGGAGGCGTTTTCTATAGAGATCATTCACGCCCTGAATGAGCCGACAATAGGCCGCTTTGCCGAATTTTTGAACATTTCGCAGTCGAACGCGACATATAAGGTCAACAGCCTCATCAAAAAAGGCTATCTTAAAAAGCAGAACTCCGACACCGACCGAAGAGAATATCACCTCGTCTTGTCGGAAAAATATTATAACTACACGGACATCATGCGAAGCTACGTAAAAACCGTCCTCGGCAGAATAGAGAACAGCTTCTCGCCCGAGGAAACGGAGCTTTTTTCAAACATGCTCATGCGCATCTCCGCGGAAATGATGCCCGAGGCCGGAAGTTTTGAATAAGAATACATTAATGAGGAGACGGCTCGGCGAGTCGTTTCCTGTTGTGCATTTTGGCGTAAATTTGCGCTGAGAAACGACGGGTTATTGTTGACATTATCCTACATTGGGTATACAATGTACATGTTAATTCGATAACAAAAATGAAAAGGGAAGTGAATGCATATGAAGCTTACACCCGAACAGCAGGCCATGCTAAACGGCGAAAAGGGTGAGACCATGGCAAAGGTCGTGAAGACGCTTGTGATGTACGGCGATACCTTCGGCGCCGAGCGCATGGTGCCGATAACGTCCAAATACGGTCACACCGTTATCAGCTTCGGCCTTAAGGTCATGAAGCCGGTGTATGATCTGTATCAGGAGATCATCGACGCCGGACTTACGTCCGCCCAGAAGTTCACCGCCGATCCCAAGCCGCTTGATAAGCATGTTCCAAGCAGCCTGATAGAAGACCTCGTGTTCAAAAAATTCATGTACACCTATCAGGACAGCTATGAGCAGCAGCTGCGCGAGCTCGGCATAACAAACGACGATGACTACACCTGCACCTGCTATCTCGATCAGGTCGGCAACAAGCCGAATAAGGGCGAGGTGCTCTCCTGGGCGGAGTCATCGGCCGTCGTTTACGCAAACTCCGTGCTCGGCGCGAGATGCAACCGCAACTCCGGCATGATAGAGCTCATGGGCTCGATAGCGGGCTTTGTTCCCGAGTTCGGCCTTCTGCTTGACGAAAACCGCAAGGCGACCTGGATCGTTGAGGTGAAATGTTCGAAGAAGCCCGAGGCGCAGCTTTTGGGCTCGGCTATCGGCATGAAGGTCATGGAGGAGGTCCCCTATGTAAAGGGACTGGATAAGTGGCTGGGCACGACGCTCGACGAGGAGGCCTGCACCTATCTCAAGGACTTCGGCGCGGCTACCGCATCAAACGGCGCTGTCGGCCTGTATCACATCGAAAATCTCACGCCCGAGGCCGTCGAGCAGGGCGAGAGCATCATCGCCGAGGGCGCGCAGGTCTACGTTATAGACGACGCCGAGCTCGAGCGAGTCAAGGCAAATTACCCCGTCATCTGGAAAAATCCCGACGCGGAGCCGCAGCTGTGCTTTGTCGGCTGCCCGCACATGACGCTCAGGCAGCTTATCGACTGGACTGCGGCGGTAGGCAGCGAGCTTAACAAAAACGGCCTTAAAAAGGTCACGGTTCCAACGGTGTTCACGGCCTCCACGCCCGTTATCAAGGAATTTGAGAAAACGCCGTATTACAAGCAGCTCAAGCGTCAGGGCATCATACTCAGCTACATCTGCCCGCTCATGTACATGAATAACCCCCTGTGCAAGAAGAAAGCGGTCATAACCTCGTCGAACAAGCTGCGCACTTATACAAGCGCACGCTACTACACCGAGGAAGAGATACTGCACACCATCACAACGAAGAGGGAGGGCAAAAAATGAAGACTTTCAAAGGAAGAGTAGTCGTCCCCGGCACATGTACGGCCGAGGCGCTCGTGTCCCACGGCGGCTTCAACACGCTCGCCTCGTATCAGATGGGCATGATGTTCGGCGATAAGCAGATGAAGTGCGGCGATCAGAATAACGCCGAGATATACAAAAAACCCATGATCGGCAAGGCCTTGTGCCTGCCCATGACCATAGGCTCGACGACCGGCGGCATGGTGCTGTTTACCGTCTGCGCCCTCGGCAAGCAGGCCGCGTGCATGCTGTTTTCAAAGCCGATAGACCCGCTGGCGGCTTCGGGCGCCATACTCGGCGACGTGTGGACGGATGCAAAGATGCCCGTTGTCGACAGCCTGGGCGATGAGTTCCTTGAATACGTCAAAACCGGCGCAAAGGTTACCGTCAAGGACGACGGCGTCGTCGAGGTTGAGTAAAACCGCAATGAAAAAATTCCAAGGGAGAGACTTCGTAAAGAAGTTCTCTCCTTTCGGTTTTTTGCAGTCAGCCGGAATGATCGGATTGCAGAAAATATCAGTAATATCGGAGGATTACAAAATGGAGAAATGCTACGCAAAGTAGCAGAAAAAACCGAAATGTAATCCCTGCTTGCTTGTAATGCAGCATCACGCCGGGCATTTGCCTGATTTTAATTGCTGCGGTTGTTCGTTACGGTGCGGAGCTGGAGCAAAGAAAACGGAGTTAATTTCAAAGGAGCAGGACACTTATGTATATCTATAAAACAGAAATTTTAACGGTCAGCACAAAATGGTTTTCCGACAAAGCAAATGAAGAGGACATTTTGATGCTGGATAATCTGATAAACGAGAGAGCATCTGACGGCTGGGAGCTTGCAGCATACGATTATATGGCAACAGCCACACAGATCAAAGGTGCGTTTGTCGTTACCTTCAGAAAAGAAACGGCATAACCGCAATGGTTATGCCGTTTCGAAAGCTTATTAAGCCAAGATACAGGAGCCGCCGCAGGGAACCTTACCGAAAAAAGAGCGTTTCATTTCAGCTTATCCTTGCTCCTTTATTTTACTGACCCAGCATTTGTGGCACATTGCAACATAGCTGTCGTTTCCGCCGAGAAATACCTGGTCGCCGTGGGTGATGATACGCCCCGATGCGTCGATGCGGGCGTTTACCGTGGCCTTGCGGCCGCAGGCGCAGACGGTCTTTATCTCGGTGATGGAGTCTGCAAGCTCCATGAGTCTGCGCGCGCCGGGGAAAAAGTGCGTCAAAAAATCTGTGCGCAGTCCAAAGCACAAAACAGGAAGATTCTCCTCATCGACGAGCTCGCGCAGCTGATCAATCTGTTCGGGCGTGAAAAACTGCGCCTCGTCGGCGATGATAACGTCGTGCCGTCCGGCCTTCGCGTAAGCTTCGATTATGCTTTGCTCGGGGGTTATGACCTCGGCCGAGCGCCTGAGTCCTATGCGGCTTTGCACGATATCCGCGCCGTCGCGCGTGTCGATGCTCGGCTTTATGAGCCAGACGCTCATGCCGAGCTCCTCGTAGTTAAACTGCGTTATAAGCGCCTGAGCCGATTTTGATGAGCCCATCGCGCCGTATTTGAAATAAAGCTTTGCCATGTTCTGCCCTCAATTCTTCGCAAGATGCGCACGCACGCGCTCGAGCACCATGTCCAGCGCGACCTGATTGTGTCCGCCCTCGGGGATTATGATATCCGCCTTGCGCTTGCTCGGCTCGACAAACTGCTCATGCATGGGCTTAACGGTTGTCAGGTACTGATTCACGACGCTCTCGAGGCTTCTGCCGCGATCGCGCACGTCGCGGACGATCCTGCGAAGGATGCGCACATCCGCGTCAGTATCGACGTAGATCTTGATATCCATCAGGTCGCAGAGCTCCTGACTCTGGAATATAAGCAGTCCCTCGACGATGATGACGCGCGAGGGCTTGACCGTTATCGTCTTTTCCGCACGGTCGTGGATCGTGTAGTCGTAGGTCGGACTTTGGATCGCCTCGCCTCGGCGCAGCTTCTTGAGATCCTCGATGAGAAGCTCGGTGTCGAACGCGTCGGGGTGGTCGTAGTTGAGCTTCGTGCGTTCCTCAAAGCTCATGCCGTGGTGCGCCTTGTAGTAGTTGTCGTGGTAGATAACGCTGACATTGCCGCCGAAATGCTGCATGATCTTGCGTGTGATCGTGGTTTTGCCGCTTCCGGTGCCGCCTGCGATGCCGATGACGATGATGCTGCTGCTGTCTTTCATATCCTCTCTCCCGTATGTTCTCGTTTTTCTTACATAATACCACACCGTGTCACGATTTGCTACTGAAAACTTGACTAAGGTTTGGGATACGGATATAATTTGGTCAAATGCCAATAAATCTAAGGAGGAAATACCATGCCTATTCCCACTCCGCACATAGCGGCAAAAAAAGAGGACATCGCAAAGACGGTCCTCATGCCCGGCGATCCGCTGAGAGCGAAATTCATCGCAGAGACCTTCCTCGAAGATCCCGTGCTCGTCAATAACGTCCGCGGCGTTCAGGGACACACCGGCACATGGAAGGGCGTTCCCGTGACCGTTATGGCAAGCGGCATGGGCATCCCCGCCATCGGCATATACAGCTGGGAGCTGTATAATTTCTACGATGTTGACAACATCATACGCATAGGCTCGGCCGGAGCTCTGCGCGATGACCTCAAGCTCATGGACATCGTCGCGGCTCAGGGTGCGTGCACTGATTCAAATTTCGTGCACCAGTTTGAGCTCAACGGAACCTTTGCGCCCATTGCCGACTACACGCTTCTGAGCACCGCCGTAGAGACGGCAAAGGAGCACGGCGTTGACATGAAGGTCGGAAACATTCTGTCAGGCGATAACTTCTACTCGCCCGCCGGCTGCGACGGCAACGACAAGTGGCGCGATATGGGCGTCATGGCCGTCGAGATGGAGGCAGCGGGTCTTTACATGAACGCAGCCAAGGCCGGAAAGCGCGCACTGTGCATCTGCACGATCTCCGATCATATCTACCGCAGCGAGGCACTGTCGCCGGAGGAAAGACAGTTGTCCTTCACTCAGATGATGGAGATAGCGCTCGACACCGCCGCAAAGATGGATAAAGTATAAAATTTGTGCGATTTGGCACAAAAAGCGGCCGCTTTTGGACAAACTGCTAAATTATACTTGCCTTTGATACTGTGTCAGTGGTATAATGCACATAGTACGCGATAAGTGTACAATCACTTTCGTTCGCAAAAACTAAATTTACACGGAGGAAAAAACATGAAAAGAATTCTCGCACTGGTCCTCGCTCTGTGCATGGTCTTTGCTCTTTGCGCCTGCAGCAACAATGACAGCAAAGATAAAGACACTACGGACGAGACCGCAATGAAGGTCGCTATGATCACCGACTACGGCGATATCACCGACCAGTCCTTCAACCAGACCACTTATGAAGCATGCAAGGCATACTGCACCGAGAACAGCATCGACTTCAACTACTTCAAGCCCGCTTCCGATGCCGACGCAGACCGCGTTGCAATGATCGAGAAGGCAGTCGCCGACGGCTACAACGTCATCGTAATGCCCGGCTACGCTTTCGCGAATGCTATCAAGCAGACCGTTAACACCTACACCGATGTTAAGTTCGTTGCACTGGACGTCGGCGCAGGCGACCTGAACACCTTCAACGATGACGGCTCCATCAAGGAAGAGTTCAAGGTTCCTTCCAACCTCTACTGCGCAGTTTACCAGGAAGAACTGTGCGGCTACATGGCAGGCTACGCAGCTGTTAAGCTCGGCTACAAGCAGCTCGGCTTCCTCGGCGGCATGGCAGTTCCCGCAGTTGTCCGTTACGGCTACGGCTTCGTCCAGGGCGCAAACGCAGCGGCTGTCGAGCTTGATATCGCAGATCAGGTCTCCGTCAAGTACGTATACGGCAACAAGTTCCAGGCTGACCCCGCTATCACCGCTGCTATGGATACCTGGTATGCAAACGGCACCGAGATAGTCTTTGCCTGCGGCGGCGGCATCTACGCATCCGCAGCCGAAGCGGCGGCAAAGGTCGACGGCGCAAAGATGATCGGCGTTGACGTTGACCAGGCCGGCATCATCGACGGCAAATACGGCGAAGGCATGACCGTTACTTCCGCAATGAAGGGTCTTGCTCCCACCGTTAAGACCGTTCTGGCTGCTATCTCTGCCGACAAGTGGGCAGACTTCGGCGGCAAGATCGAGACTCTGGGTCTCGTCTCCGAGAATCCCGAAGAGAACTACGTTCAGCTTGCAGGCTCCACTCAGTTCGGTGACGGCTTCACCGAGGATGACTACAAGGAGCTCGTAGCGGCAATGTTCAAGGGCGACATCAAGGTCGATAACTCCACCGAGAAGATGCCCGAGACCGAAATTAAGGTCGAAGTTTTCGACGACATCCTGTAATTTAACAGTTACAACCTACAAGGACAGGCAAGTAAAATTGCCTGTCCTTTTTTTATTCATATTTCCGACATTTTTATTTGCAATGCACCCCCTGCTATTGTATAATAAATTATTAAACAACGCAAAGAACTTTGCATACGAAAGGGGAGATTTGGGTTTTGGAACAGGCATATGCGATAGAAATGCTGCATATAACAAAGCGCTTTCCGGGCATAGTCGCCAATGATGATATTACCCTTCAGCTCAAAAAAGGCGAGATACATGCTCTGCTCGGCGAAAACGGAGCGGGCAAGAGTACTCTGATGAGCGTTTTGTTCGGCCTGTATCAGGCGGAAGAGGGCGTTATCAAAAAAGACGGCAAAGAGGTCGAGATCAAAGACCCCAACGATGCCAACCGCCTCGGCATAGGCATGGTGCATCAGCACTTCAAGCTCGTTGAGTGCTTCTCGGTTCTCGACAACATCATCCTCGGAGACGAGCCCACGGGCAAGGGCGGATTCCTCAAGAAGGATGCCGCGCGCAAAAAGATCGTGGAGCTGAGCGACAAATACGGCCTGAGTGTCGATCCCGATGCGCTTATCGAGGATATCACCGTCGGCATGCAGCAGCGCACCGAGATCCTTAAAATGCTCTACCGCGAAAATGAGATACTCATCTTCGACGAGCCCACGGCTGTTCTGACTCCGCAGGAGATCGAGGAGCTCATGCAGATCATGAAAAACCTCGCAAAGGAGGGCAAGAGCATCCTGTTTATCTCGCATAAGCTCAACGAGATCATGGAGGTCGCCGATCGCTGCACCGTTCTGCGCAAGGGCAAGTGCATCGGCACGGTCGAGATCAAAAACACCAGCAAGGAAGAGCTCTCACGCATGATGGTCGGCCGCGACGTCGATTTTGTTGTGCACAAGGAAGATGCAAAGCCCGGCGACGTTATCCTCGACGTCGAGGGCATGACGGTCGCGTCGAAGGTGCACCATAATAACGCCGTCAGGAACGTATCATTCAAGGTTTGTGCGGGTGAGATCGTCTGTATAGCCGGTATCGACGGCAACGGGCAGACAGAGCTTGTCTACGGACTTACGGGTCTTGAGCCGCTAAAGGAGGGAAAGATCACCCTCTGCGGCAGAGACATTACCCATGCCTCCATCCGTGACCGCAATACCCACGGCATGAGCCACATCCCAGAGGACAGACATAAGCACGGCCTTGTTCTCGACTACTCGCTTGAGTATAATATGATTCTCCAGCGCTATTTTGAGCCGCAGTTTGTTTCCGGCGCGGGATTTTTAAAGAGAAAGAATATAAGAGAGTATTCCGACAAGCTCATTGAGCAGTATGACGTCCGCTCCGGTCAGGGCTCGGTCACGATAGTGCGCAGCATGTCCGGCGGTAACCAGCAAAAGGCCATCGTTGCACGCGAGATCGACAAGGAGCCCGAGCTTTTGGTCGCCGTCCAGCCGACACGCGGTCTTGACGTCGGCGCTATAGAGTATATCCACAAGCAGCTCGTCGCCGTGCGCGACGCGGGGCGTGCGGTGCTTCTCGTGTCGCTCGAGCTTGACGAGGTCATGAGCGTTTCCGACCGCATCCTCGTCATGTACGAGGGCGAGATCGTCGGCGAGCTCGACCCGAAGAAAACCACAGTTGAGGAGCTCGGCCTGTACATGGCCGGCGCGAAGAAAGGAGCAGACCATGAATAAGGAAAAACGCTCCCTTCTGCAAAACGGCGGAGTGCAGTCGTTTATCGCGTCGATAATCTGCATCCTGCTCGGTCTGCTGCTTGGATATATCGTACTGCTGCTTATAAATCCGGCAGGCGCGGGCGAGGCGATAACGGCGCTTGTAAAGAACTTCTTTAACTACCCCAACGCACAGGTCGCGATGAAGTATTTCGGCAGCACGCTGGTAAAAACAGCGCCGCTTATCATGTGCTCGCTGTCTATCCTGTTTGCATATAAGGTAGGCCTGTTCAATATCGGTGCAGCCGGCCAGTACGCGTTCGGCGCTGGCATGGCAATATATGCTGCGCTGGCGTGGCAGCTCCCGTGGTGGGTGTGCCTGCTCATCGCAGCGGCGGCAGGTGCGCTGCTGGGCACGGTATCCGGCGTTCTCAAGAGCTACTGCAACGTAAACGAGGTCATCTCGGGCATCATGCTCAACTGGATAACCCTTTACGCGATGAACGACCTGCTCACGAACGTTAAGGAGACTGCCAGCCCCTATACCATGCACATCGAATCCGTCAGCCCCGAGTCCATAATGCCGACGCTCGGACTCGATACGCTGTTTACGAATAACCAGTATGTAACGATAGCCATCCCGATTGCGATAATCATTGCGGTGATCGTTTATATCGTGATGGAAAAGACCAAATTCGGCTATGAGCTCAAGGCAACGGGCTTCAACAAAAACGCCGCGAAGTACTGCGGAATGGCCGAAAAGCGCAATACAATACTGACGCTGCTCATCGGCGGCGGTCTTGCCGGTCTCGGCGCGGGGCTTTTCTACCTGACGGGCTTCGAGCAGTGGTCCTGCGGACAGTCGTCGGTTCCCGCAATGGGATTTAACGGCATCGCTGCGGCGTTCCTCGGCGGCTTGAACCCCATCGGCGCAATATTCTCGTCGTATTTTATTCAGCACATAACGGTCGGCGGCGCGTACCTCGACAAGAGCATGTACTGCACGCAGATATCCGATCTTATCTCTTCGATCATCATTTATCTGTGCGGCTTCGTTCTGTTCATGAAGTATGTCATGAATAACATCGCCGCAAAGCGTGAGGAAAAGGCAAAGGCGGCGGCTCATGCGGCCGCGCAGGAAGGAGGCAACGAATAATGTCATTACTTATCCAGTACACTATTCTCTATGCTTCGGTTCTGATCCTCGTTGCCCTCGGCGGATGCTTTTCGGAGCATTCGGGCGTTATAAACCTCGGCCTTGAGGGCATTATGGTCATGGGCGCTCTCGGCGGCGCACTGACGATGAAGTACCTTGACGGCTCATCTCCCGCGACTATCGTAATCCTCACAATTATTGCCGCGGCTGTCACGGGTCTTGCGTTCTCGGCGCTGCTTGCGGTGGCGTGCATAAACTTCAAGGCCGATCAAACGATCGTCGGCACGGCGCTGAATATGCTCGGCCTTGCGGCGGCGACGGTCATAGTCAAGGCCATAAACACTGCCGAGAGCCCCGACAACGTCTCCGCTACCGTGCAGTACATAGCGCAGAAGAAAGCCTTCCTCGTCAACATCGGCGATTTCACCTTCAACTGGATGATGCTTGTCGCTCTCGTTATCTTTGTCGCGGCGTACATCATTTTGTACAAGACCAGGTTCGGCCTGCGCCTGATGGCCTGCGGCGAGCATCCCCAGGCGGCGGACTCCGTCGGTATAAACGTGTACAAAATGCGCTGGTCGGGCGTCCTCATCTCAGGTGTTCTCGGCGGACTCGGCGGCATCATGTACATCATTGCCGGTGCGAGCGAATGGCAGTTTGAAGCCGGCGTTTCCGGCTTCGGCTTCCTCGCACTCGCGGTCATGATCTTCGGTCAGTGGAAGCCGCACCGCATAGCGCTTGCTGCGCTGCTGTTCGGCCTGTTCCGCGCACTCGCCAGCGTGTACTCGGGCTTTGACTTCCTGGTGAGCCTGCAGCTGTCCGGCTCGATATACAAGATGATGCCGTACATAATCTCGCTTATCGTCCTCGCGCTGACCTCAAAGAGCTCGCGCGCGCCGAAGGCGGAGGGCATCCCCTACGAGAAGGGACAGAGATAAAATTCAAAATAAAATGCGGAGTCCATTTGGACTCCGCATTTTTTATTCGTCAGTGTTTTCTTTAGGCGGGTATTTTTGAACGCCCCATATTCCTATGAGCACAACGACCATCGCGCCGAGCGAGACGACTGTGAGCCTTTCGCCGAGGACGAGTATACCGGCAGCGACCGAAACAACGGTAGCGAGGTTCTGAAAGATTATGACGTTTGCCATCGGCGCGTGAGACACGGCGTAGTTAAACAGTGAATATCCGGCAACCGACGCGCCCAGCGCGAGAAACAGCACGGCCAGAAGAAAACGCATGTCCGCCGCCGGGGCGAGCACGGCAGCGACGCTGCCGCCGTTTTCTATGAGCGCGAGTGCCGTGAAGAATACGGCGCCCATGATCTGCATGAAGTACGTCCTCTCAAACACCGAAAACCTGCCGGACACGCCGCAGGATATTACACTGTACGCCGAGCCCGTTACAACTGCGACGCACAAGAGCGCAAAGCCCTTGAACGTTATCGAGCCGCCGCTGTTTTCCGCAAGGGTTATGACGACTATGCCGAGGATCGACAGCGCGCTGAACATCCACTGTTTTTTGCTCGGCCGCTCCTTGAGGAATATCGCCGCGAAAATTATCGTGACGATGGGAATGACGGCTATCATAATGCCGGAGAAGGCGGAATTTGAATACTTCAGACCATATTGCTCGCCTATGAAATATATGCAAGGCTCCATTGCGCCGAGAAGCAGCAGGGGCTTTATGTTTTTGCCGCGCAGACTGAGCTTTTGCCTGCCCAGGAGTACTGGGATTGTGAGTGCAATGAGCGCAATGTCAAAGCGATAACTCATCAGGACGAAGGGCGAGGCCGTCTCCTGCCCTATGCTTGACGCGAGAAAGCTCAGACCCCAGAATATCTGCGTGACGATCGCCGCGGAGATCGCCTTTGAGTAGCTTTTATCCCTCACGCGGCCTTCCTTTCCACGGCCATGCCGTCGCTGAATATAACGATGCTGCCAAGCTCGTCGGTTCTGTATACCGTGACTCCGGCGTCCTTGAGACGGCTGAGCGTCTCCTCATGCGGGTGACCGTAGTCGTTATCCTTTCCGCAGGAAATGACGGCTATTTTCGGCTCGGCCTCGTATAAAAACTGATAGCAGCTCGAGCCCGACGAGCCGTGATGGCCGACCTTGAGCACATCGCATTTTACATTTGCGCAGTCCTCGATGAGCTCCTTTTCGGCCTTGGCGGTCATGTCTCCTGTAAAGAGAAAACTCGTATCGCCGTAGGTAAGGCGTATCACGAGGCTGTCGTCGTTTACGTTTTTGTGATCTTCAAGCGGTCCTATGAACTCAAACTGCGCTTCGCCCAGGCGGTACTGCGCACCCTGATCGGGCACCTCGAGCGTGAGCTGCGCGCTCTCGACGGTTTCGACAAAGTGCAGATATGACGCCGCGTCGCCCGCGTAGGGCGAGGTGAATATTGTATCGACATCAAAGCTTTCGACAACGGCATCAAGGCCGCCGCAGTGGTCGGCGTGACCGTGCGTGCACACGACATAGTCGAGCTTATTTATGCCGAGATCCCGTATGTACTCGACGACAGTGCTGCCCGCAGATGGCGTGCCCGCGTCAATAAGCATATATTGCCCGCCGCAGCAGACAAGCTCCGAGTCGCCCTGACCGACGTCGATATAGTGGACATACAGCCCGTCCATAGGCACGGTGACCGTTGGCTTGTTCTCGGACGCATGCTGGAATATAAGCACAGCCGCCGCGATAACGACGATGACAAGCGCCGCGAGGGGATATTTTTTCGCAAACCCGGCGAACTTATTGATATCACTCTTTTTAACTTTCCTGCTCATGACTGTCTCCCTGTTATCAGATAAGCGTTATTTTCTCATAACGGCGCGAAAAATGCAATATTGTGCTTTTCAAATCGGCGATGATATTTTATAATGTTTCATATTCCAAATCCCAAAGCAAGGAGTGATAACTATGAAATACATTCTCATAATAGGCGACGGCATGGCCGATAACCCGGTTCCCGAGCTCGGCGGCCTGACTCCGCTTGAATACGCAAAAAAGCCCTTTATCGACGAGCTTGCCGCGCGCGGCGAGGTCGGCAGCGTTTTGAACGTTCCGCGCGGCCTGCCCGCGGGAAGCGACACTGCGATAATGTCCATCTTCGGCTGCGATCCGAATCTTTACTACACGGGACGTGCTCCGCTCGAGGCAGCGGCGACGGGCATAAAGCTCAATGCCGGCGACGTTGCGTATCGCTGCAACATGGTCACCTACGAGGAGGGCGACATGCCCTTTGAGGAAAAGCGCATTCTCTCGCACTCGGCAGGCTCCATTGACGGCACGGTCTCCGACGAGATCGTAACCGCGCTGTTCAACGATCCCGAGTTTGCGCCCCTTGCCGAAAAGGCCGGAATGAAGGTCAACCTCGGCCACTCGTTCCGCCATATCGCCGTGCAGTCGCAGGCCGATATAAAGGGCATCCGCCTTGCCCCGCCGCACGATCACCTCGGCGAGAAGATCGGCGCTATCCTGCCCACCGGCTGCGCGAATGCCGATGTTCTGCGCGAGCTCATGCAGGCGGCAAACCGCATCCTTGAGCACCATCCGCTGAACGAAAAGCTCCGCGCCGAGGGCAAAATGCCCGCAAACGGCGTGTGGTTCTGGGCCGAGGGCACGGCTGTGAAGCTGCCCGACTTCAAGGCCGAGACGGGGCACGACGGAGTTGTCGTCTCCGCAGTGCCTCTGTGCCACGGTATAGCCGCGCTCACTGGGCTGAGCTTTGTATGCCCGGAGGGAGCCACAGGCGAGAAGGATACAAATTACGAAAACAAGCTCGCCGCGGCGCTTGAGATACTCGAAACCCACGATTTTGCGGCCGTCCACGTCGAAGCTCCCGACGAGTGCACACATAACGGAGATCTTGAGGGAAAGCTCGAAGCCATCGGCTGGCTCGATACGCGCCTTATCCGCCCGCTGGACGCTGCAATGCGAGAGCGCGGCTGGGACTACCGCCTGCTGTTTTTGTCCGACCACAAGACCCTGACCTCCACGCGCGGTCACGACGGCGACCCCGTGCCGTATATGCTCTATGACAGCCGCGTCGATACCAAAGCAGGGCTTCCCTACACCGAAAAAAGCGGCGAAAAGGGACCGTATGTCAATTCCGGAGTCGCGCTTATGTCCATTCTTTTTGAAAAATGACGAGCATTAACGAAAAGGCCTATGCAAAAATAAATATCTCGCTCGATGTTACGGGAAAGCGTCCTGACGGCTATCACGAAATGCTCATGGTAATGCAGACTATTACGCTGTGCGACGATGTCACCGCCACGCTCACACCAGGCGCGGTAAGCCGCGCCGAGAGCAATCTCAGATTCGTGCCCTGCGATGAGCGCAACCTCGCCGTGCGCGCGGCTAATGTGTTCTTTGCCGAGACCGGTATCGAGAATATGGGCGCGCATATAAAAATGCAAAAGCGCATACCCGTCGGAGCGGGCATGGCGGGCGGCTCAAGCGATGCGGCGGCTGTGCTGCGGGCTTTGAATAAGCTGTGCCAAACACGGCTTGACCGTGCCGGATTAGAGAATATAGCGGCTCACATCGGCTCGGACGTGGCCTTCTGCGTCTGCGGCGGAACCCAGCTCGCCTCCGGCAGGGGAGAGCTCCTGTCGCCGCTGCCGCCGATGCCCGAATGCGGCGTGGTTGTCTGCAAGCCCGATTTTTCGGTCTCCACGCCGGAGCTGTTCAGGCGGCTCGACAACGTTAAGCTGCGCTGTCACCCGGATACGCAGGGCATAATAGAGCTTTTGCACGCAGGAGACCTGCCGAAGATCGCGCGGCGGATGTACAACGTTTTCGAGGACGTGCCCGACCGCCGCCATAACGAGATCGCCGCCATTAAAAGCACGATGCTCGACGGCGGCGCATTGGGAGCTGTTATGACCGGCACGGGCTCTGCCGTGTTCGGCCTGTATGACGATGATAAGGCCGCGGAGAGAACGATAAGAGCTCTGCGCCGCGACTGGCGCTGCGTTTTGCCGGCAAAAATAATGCCGCGAACAGATGTTTAAAATTTAAAAACACCGCCGATACTGTAATTGCGATCGTGATTACATAGTAAAGGCGGTTTTTTTATGAAGGAATATAAACTCAGAGCATGGGAGCTTGCGGCGCTGTGCGCGCTGTGCGTATCACTGTGCGTCGGCACATGGGCGCAGGGGCGGCAGCAGGATATAAGCTCGTCTCTCGTGAGGCTTCACGTTATCGCGGCCTCGGATGAAGCGGGCGAACAGGAGCTTAAGCTGCGTGTGCGCGATAATGTGCTCGAATATCTGAGTCCGATGCTGGATAAGGCCGGCAGCCCCGAGCAGGCGCAGAGGATAATAAGTAAGGAGCTTCCGAATATAAAGGCAGCGGCGGAGGAATGTGCCGAGGGACGCAGAGTTTCCGTTACGCTCGGACAGGAGTATTACCCGACGCGCGAGTATGAAAGCTTTTCTCTCCCGGCAGGGCAGTATAAGTCTCTGCGCGTTATCCTCGGCGAGGGAAAGGGGCATAACTGGTGGTGCGTAGTGTTCCCGCCGCTGTGCGTATCGGCCGCAGAGCAGAGCAGGGCGCTCGACGCCATGAGCGAAGCAGAGCGCGGCCTCATCACCGAGGAAAACGGATACGAGCTGCGCTTTCGCATCGTGGAGCTCTGGGGAGAGCTCATGGAAATTCTCGATAAATGAAAAACGCAGCTTCCGTCGGAAGCTGCGTGAATTTTATTATTTGTCGTTTACACCTTCGATTGACAAGGGCTTTAACGCGGCATGAGTGAAAATCAGCCTGCCAAAGCCGTGTGTTCCCTTGTCAATCGGAGATAAGATGCACGTTTAAGTGATCATAGCACATCTCGACCTTGTGCTTATCAAAGCATACGCGCAGATTTTCGTTCAGCGCAAAGTACACATCCCAATAGTCTGCCGTTTTGCACCAGACGCGCACGGTGTATTCTATCGAGCTGCTGCCGTAGCTTGCGATGGCAACGAACGGGGGAGGCTCGGAAAGCGCCTTGTCGATCATCGCTATCGCGTCGAGGCATGCCGCACGAACATCCTCTGTCGCGCTGTCGTAGGACGCCGTGACGGAGATTATGACCCTTCGCGTATCCTCGGCCGAGTAGTTTACTATCTGCCCGGAGGTGATGCTGCCGTTTGGCGCATAGATCATGCGGTTATCGACCGCCGCAAGGCCGGTGTAGAAGAGACCTATGCTCTTTACAGTGCCGCTTTGCCCGCTTATCTCGACATAGTCGCCGACCTTGAACGGGTGCGTCGTCAGAAGCGTTATACCCGAAAAGAGGTTCGATAAAAGCCCCTGCAGAGCAAGCGAGAGCGCAACGCCCGCAACAGACAGCACTGCGACGAGGCTCGTCACGGGGATGCCGAGCGTGCCCGCGATGATTATAACGGCGATCGTCCACAGCACGGCCTTAATCGCGCTGCGGAAAAACGATTTGAGGCTTGCGTCGATGTGACGGCTCGAATCGAGTATCTTTTCAAAAGCCTTGCACAGTATTTTTATCGCAATATAGCAGATGATGTAGACAATGAGCGCCGAGAGGATCGAGCTCAGCGAAACATCGCCGAGCTTTATCGTGGAAAGCGAATCGAAAATATTCATGGCTCAACCCAGCTTCAGTTCACGGCAAGAGCCGTCGCCGAAGGCGGCCTCCATTTCGGACTTGTACTTGGGGAAATACTCCGTCGGCATAAGCGCCTGCACGCAGCCGGCAAAGCCGCCGCCGTGGACACGCCATGCACCGATACCGTCAAGCAGCTTCCGGCTGAGGTACAGCCCCGTCTCAAGCTTGTGGTCGTCGGTGGCGCTCGTTACAATGTTGTTCAAAAGCTCCTCGGATGAGCGGCCGGATTCGTTCATAAGGCGCATGTACTCCTTCGCGTCGCCCGCTATGAGCGCATCGCGCATCTTGGGAACACGCGCATTTTCGTCGAAAAAGTGCTTTGCGCGGCGCACGGGGCGGTCGGCGATATCCCACTTCTTGGCGTAGAATTCCGCCGGATCGACCTCACCCAAAACCTCCTTGCCGAAGAAGCTTGCGATATAGCGCATATCCGCAGGGATGCGAGCATAGCTCGTGTCGAGCCCCGCGTGGCTTCCGCCGGTATCGGTAAGGCACAGCGTAAGCCCCATGCGCGAAAAGTCCGCGTTCACGGGGATGATCTCGCCCGTCAGAAAATCAATGTACACGGCCTTGCCCAATGCGCAGGCAAGCTGATCCATAAGTCCGCAGGGCTTGCCGAAGTGCAGGTTTTCCGCCTGCTGAGCAATGCGGGCTATCGCCTGCGCTTCAAGCTCGGAGTTGTTGTACAGACCGTTAAAGATCCTGCACATGAGCACCGCGAACGCCGCCGACGAGCTCAGGCCAGAGCCTGCGGACAGCTCGCTTTCAAGTGTTGCGTCAAAGCCGCCGAAGCTCGCGCCGATATCGTACATGGCGGCGGCAACGCCTCGCACGAGCGCAGCCGAGGAGCCGAACTCCTCCGGATGTACGTCGAGATCGAGCAGGTTTATATTCATGTCGGGGAAGCCCGCCGAGCGTATGCGCGCAACGTTGTCGAAATTCGGCTCGACAAATGCGTGTATGCCCTTATTGACTGCCGATGCGAGGACTCGCCCCTTTTGATGATCTGTATGGTTTCCCGCAAGCTCCGTTCTTCCGGGAGCAAAAAAGCTATTCATATTACGCCTCTTTATCCGGCTATGGCCGGTAAAATTTTATTTTCTTTCGAGAACCTTCTCGATGCCTGCAATGACGCCGTTTGCGTCAATGCCGTACTTGGCCAGAAGCTCCTTATAGGGAGCGGACTCGGTGAAGGTGTCCCGGATGCCGACAAACTCTGTCGGAACGCCGCAGCCGAAGTATGCAAGCACCTCGGAGACCGCCGAGCCGAGACCGCCGTGGACATTGTGCTCCTCGGCGCAGACGATGGCGCCGGTCTCCTCTGCGCACTGCTTTATCAGCTCGCGGTCGATGGGCTTGATTGAGTACATATCGACAACGCGCACCGAAATGCCGCGCTCTTCGAGAATATCCGCAGCCTCGATGGCCTTGTGCACCATGATGCCGCAGGCGATGACGGTGACGTCCTTGCCGTCGCGGACTATTGCGCCTCTGCCGAGCTCGAACTCCATGTTCTCGTCGTACAGGTCGGGGTATGCCTCACGGCTCAGGCGCAGGTACATCGGGCCATAGCTTTCAACGGCGTACTTCGTTGCCCAGCGGGCGGCGGCGGCGTCTGCCGGAGCGATGACTTTCATGTTCGGCAGTGCGCGCATGAAGGCGATATCCTCGGTCGCGTGGTGGCTTGCACCGTCGAGCGCGTCGGACATGCCGCAGTATGCGCCGCCGAACTTGACGTTGAGGTTTGCATAGCATATCTGATCGCGCGCCGAGAGCAGACCCAGCGTGGTAAGGAACACCGTGAAGGTGTTTACAAACGGGATCTTGCCGCAGGTCGCCATGCCGGCGGCGGTGGCTACCATGTTCTGCTCGGCTATGCCCATGTTGAAGAAGCGCTCGGGATGAGCCTTGCCGAATATAGCGCTCTTTGTGGAGCCGGAAAGGTCGGCGTCAAGAACGACGATATCCTTATTGGTATCGCCCAGCTCAGCAAGCACCGATCCGTAAACTTCTCTTATCTGCTTAGGCATTGACCGCACCTCCCAGTTCCTCCATCGCTTTTGCGAAGCTTTCGTCGTCTATCGCCTTGCCGTGCCAGGCGCTCTTGCCCTCCATGAAGGAAACGCCCTTGCCCTTGACGGTGTTTGCGATAATAACAGTGGGAACGCCGACAGCGCCGTCGGCGACGTTTACGCAGAAGTCGAGAGCCTCAAGATCATGGCCGTCGCACTCGAGCACCGTCCATCCGAAGGCCTCCCACTTTGCCGCAAGGTCACCCAGAGGCATGACCTCGTCGGTCGTGCCGTCAAGCTGCACTTTGTTGCAGTCGACTATCGCAATAAGGTTATCGAGCCCAAACTTCGGAGCACTCATCGCGGTCTCCCAGATAACGCCCTCGTCGAGCTCGCCGTCTCCGAGAACGGCATAGACCTTAGCCGGGGAGTTGTTGAGCTTGAGCGCCAGCGCCATGCCCTGCGCGGCGGGGAAGCCCTGACCGAGCGGGCCGCCGGGGATCTCGACGCCGGGGGTGTGCATGCTCGGGTGTCCCGCAAGACCGCCCATGCGGCGCAGCGTCATCATATCCTCAACAGGGAAAAAGCCCTTTTCCGCGAGATTGCGGTACAGCATCGGGGCTGCGTGACCCTTCGAGAGCACGAGCCTGTCGCGGTCGGGGTCATTGGGCCTATTTGCGTCGATATTCATGTGCTCCTGATAAAGATACGTCAGTATCTCGCACACGGAAAGTGAGCCGCCGGGGTGGCCGGATTGGGCTGCGTGTATCGCAGTCAAAACGTCGATTCTGAAGCGTCTGCAAAGCTCGTTGAGTTCTGCAAGGCGCTCAGCAGTTAAAGCCATGTTTTCTGTCCTCCGTTTGATAATTTTCTCTTTTCTTTTCGCCTTAAAACTACATTTTTTATCATTATATAATATAGAACAATCCCAAGGTAAAGTCAAATCTTTTTCAGAGGCGCATTTACGCAACTACGCATACGCTTATTGCGGCAGCCCGGTGTCGTAACTGCGGAATAAACCGTTTCTGCACCGCCATACGGCACTGCGCCGCATTTTGTAGGGAACAGGCTTGCCTGTTCCGCTTGCGGAGGTCTTCTCCGCGGCTTTCGAACCGTGCAACCGCAAAATTCTGCACCGCCCTTGCGGAAGGCGGCAGTTTCACGGTTTTGCCTGCAGTTTCGATACCGGGCTGCCGCAATAAGCGTATAGGAACATTCTCAATGCGCTATTAAAAAGACATTTACATATTAGATGGTTTAGTGTATAATATTTTAGCTATTTTTATTGAGGAATGATTACAATGATAGAGTTTGAAGAGTATAAAGGAAAACTGAACGGCCTGAAGCCTACGCTCGACTCGCTGCGCGATGCGCTGCACCTTGAGTCTGCCGAGAAGGAGATCGAGGAGCTCGAGGGTCAGAGCACACGCGACGGCTTCTGGAACGACGTTGAGAAATCTCAGCGCGTGCAGAAGCGCTTAAAGCAACTCAAGAGCAAGGTTGAAAACTATCAGAAGCTCTGCTCCGGCTGGGACGATCTGATGGCGCTGTGCGAAATGGCCATAGAGGAGGATGACGACTCGATGCTGCCCGAGCTCCAGAGCGAGTACGCGGAGTTTGAAAAGAAGCTTGAAGAGACGCGCCTGGGCACGCTGCTGACCGGCGAGTACGACGCCAACAACGCCATCCTCACCTTCCACGCGGGCGCAGGCGGCACCGAGGCGCAGGACTGGACGCAGATGCTCTACCGCATGTACAATATGTGGGCCGACCGTCACGGCTATACGGTCAAACTTATGGATTATCTTGATGGTGACGAGGCCGGAATAAAAAGCGCGACCATCATGATCGAGGGAGAGAACGCCTACGGCTTTTTAAAAAGCGAGCACGGCATCCATCGACTTGTGCGCATATCGCCGTTTGATTCGTCGGGCCGCCGCCACACCTCGTTCGCCGCTGTCGAGGTCATGCCCGAGATAAGCGACGATAACGAGATCGAGCTGCGCGATGAGGACATCAAAATGGACGTTTACCGCTCCTCCGGCGCCGGCGGCCAGAAGGTCAACAAAACCTCCTCCGCCGTTCGCCTGACCCATATCCCGACAGGCATTGTCGTGTCCTCGCAGGTCGAGCGAAGCCATTTCCAGAACCTCGAAAACTGCCGCAACATGCTCCGCGCACGCCTTGCCGAGATCAAGGAGCGCGAGCATCTTGAAAAGATCAGCGATATCAAGGGCGTTCAGCAGAAGATCGAATGGGGCAGCCAGATCCGCTCCTACGTTTTCATGCCCTACACTCTTGCCAAGGATCACCGCACCGGCTATGAAAACGGTAACATTCAAAACGTTATGGACGGCGACATAGACGGATTTATAAACGCCTTCCTCGCCATGAAAGCCGGCTCCTGACAGGTCTATTTCCGCTCATGCTGCGTTGAAGCCCACAGGCCATACAAAAAGTATTGTCCTGTGGGCTTCGCCTTGCCTGAACGAAAATATCCTCTGTCAGGCTGTAGTTTGCTCATGCTGCGTTGAACGCATATGTCAAGGCAAATTGAAAGCGCACCGTCATTTTGACAGTGCGCTTTAAATATTCAGCCATGCAGGAAACGCGACAGAAATTCCTTTGTCTTGTCGTTCTGCGGATTTTCGAATATGTCGCGGGGCTTGCCCTCCTCGCAGATGACGCCGCCGGACATGAACACGACGTTTGTTGACACGTCGCGTGCGAAGGCCATCTCATGGGTGACGACTATCATCGTCAGACCGTCGTCGGCAAGCGAACGCATAACGTCGAGCACCTCGCCGACCATCTGCGGATCGAGCGCACTCGTCGGTTCGTCGAACAGCAGTGCCTCCGGCTCCATCGCGAGCGCACGGGCAATTGCGACGCGCTGCTTCTGCCCGCCCGAGAGCTGCGAGGGGCGCGCGTTAATGTACGGCGCCATGCCGACGCGCTCAAGGTATTTCATCGCCGTCGCCTCGGCCTCCTCGCGGCTGCGCTTTAAAACCGATACCTGGCCGGTAATGCAGTTGTTCAGCGCCGTCATGTTGTTAAACAGATTAAAGCTCTGAAACACCATGCCGACCTTTGCGCGGTACTGCGAAAGGTTAATATCGTGCGAGGTGATATCCCTGCCGTGATAGAGTATCTGCCCGGAGCTCGGGGTCTCGAGCAGGTTTATGCATCTGAGCATCGTTGACTTGCCCGAGCCGGATGCGCCGATGATGCTGAGCACCTCGCCCTTGGATACGCTCAGGTTTATATCGCGCAGGACGGTGTTCTCGCCGAACTGCTTTTGAAGATGAACGAGTTCGATTACTTTTTCGGCCATGTCTTACGCCTCCCTGCTTATATGTATCTCGGCCGCGCTGTCAGACTGCGAGCCGAATATGACATAGCTGTCGCCGCCGTCGAGCCTGCGCTCTACCCGGCGCAGCAGCCGCGTGATCGTAAAGGTCAGAATGAAGTAGATGACGCAGACAACAAGATAGGTCTGGAACGTCTCAAAGCTCTGGCGCTTTATGATTCCGGCGAAGTAGTACAGCTCCGTTACGCCGATGACGTTAAGCACCGAGGTATCCTTGATGTTTATGACGAACTCGTTGCTGACCGATGGGAGGATGTTGCGCATGACCTGGGGGATGATGACCTTGAGCATGGTCTGCGAATGCGTCATGCCGATGCTCATTGCGCCCTCGAACTGCCCCTTGTCGATGGAGATTATGCCGCCGCGGACGATCTCGGCCATATATGCGCCGGTATTTATCGAAACGATCAGGATGCCGGATGGGATAAGCGGCAGGGTGCTGCCGCCGGTTGCGAAGGCATAGCCCCAGTAGATGACCATTGCCTGCACCATCATGGGCGTGCCGCGGAATATCTCGACATACACGGCGATGATGGCGTTGAGGATCTTGTGCAGCACGCGCAGCACCGCGTTTTTCGACAGCGGAGCTGTGCGTACAACGCCGGTCAGAAGACCGATCACGAGACCGGCAACCGTGCCGATGAGCGCGATCAGCATGGTGTTGCCCACGCCGTCAAGCAGCTGAGGATAGTATTTGACAACTATATTTATAACATCGTTAAAAAAGCTCATGGCAGTTTACCGGTCCTATTATACTTACTTGCGGATGATGACGACGAGATTTGACTCGTAGTAGGTATCGGTAAAGTCTATCTGCTGTGCACGTTCTGCGGTGGGGCTCATGCCGGCCACGATCGCGTCGATAGTGCCTGATTCAAGCGCGGGGATAAGGGAATCCCACTCAATGGAGTATATCTCAAGCTTCATGCCGAGCTTGTTTGCTACATACTGTGCGATCTGAACGTCGTAGCCGTTTGCGTACAGACCTTCCTTGCCCTCGCCGGAGATGGGAACCGCGCCGAGACTTGTGCCGTCCATATCGGTCCAGTTGTACGGCTCATAGGCACATTCCATGCCGACTCGCAGAACGCCCTCGGTGGTCTCGGGTGCGGGGCAGCTTACCGCAAACTCGGTAACCTCACCGCCGGAGGCGAGAGTGACTATCTGCTCCATTAGCTCTTCGCGCTGCTCGTCGGTGATTGTAGCGAGCACCTCGTTTATGCGGGCTGTGAGCTCCGAGCCCTTCTTGAGTCCGATGGCGATGCCGACATCGGCTGCCGTTGCGGTAAAGCCCGTATCGTTATTCTTCAGATGGATGTAGGTCAGGCTGTCATCGGACCGGCAGACGGATAGGGCCGTCGGCTCCTCGGCAACGTAGCCGTCTATAGCGCCGCTCTTGAGCGCAGTCAGAAGGTCTGCAAATTCGGGGTAGGTCGAGGCCTGAACGTCCTTGATCTGACTGAGCGCGTCGGCGTGGAAGGTGCCGGCCTGGGCGGCTATCTTGCGGCCTGCGAGGTCTGCCAAGCTCGTCGCCTTCGTGAGATCGGCCGCGGAATCGTCTCCGCCGTTGTCGCTGCCGCAGCCGGAAAACAGGCACAGGCACATTACCGCCGCCATAAGCAGCGCGATCAGGTTTCTTGTTCTTCTCATTTTCTTGGAACTCCTTTTGGATAAATTAATAAGCCTGCGACCCGAAGTGGTATCGCAGGCTTTGAAAAAAGAAATTCCAAAATTAAATTGCCTTCGATAGCGCTCCACATAAAAATGTGACAGTCCGACGCTTGTTCAGCGAAGTCCCAACGTCAGCACGGCGGCAACCGTATCTGCGCTTCGGCGGAATTGCCTTTCCTCCGCAGCCGCTTGCCGGCATATACCGTGGAGTACTCATCGTTTCCGCAACCTCTATCAGGTGCTGTCTTATTTGAGCCGAATTATAAGACCGGCTTTTTTTCTTGTCAATACCCTTTTCGCACTTTTAACACATTTGCACGAATTTTCAGAGGCGAATCGGGGCCGGAGTTATACGTTTATTACAGGCGCCCGGTTCGAGAATGCCGGCGAAACCGCGGCAAGCAGATAGCGGACAGCTGAAAGCTGATAGCCCAATGTGTGCGCAAAGCGCACGGATTTTCAATAGCGTACCCGCATTGTGCCGATGCATTTCGTGCGGTGTTCCTACCGGAGGGAATGAAAGAAACCTCAAAAAAGGGCGACCGATGGTCGCCCCTACGATATAGATTTTAATAGATTTTAGTTCCAACTAAATTTTTAGAATCGGAATGGGCAAGCCCATTCCCTACACGGTGCGGCGCAGAGCCGCAGCGCGATGCAAAAAGGTTTGTTCCGCAGCTTCGATACCGGGATACCGCACTGAACGTATCCGTAGGTGCGTTCATGCGCCACTAAAGATATGGGGTATCGACGGGGGGGACGTACTCGTTTTTGAGTATCTCGCTGAAGCCGGGATCGTCGGCGGTGGTGTCCTCCGTGTCGCGCACGAAGTTTATAAACTCCGTCATGAGCTCTGACGGCTCGCGGTTTTTCATGCGCACAAGCACATATTCTATCTGCCGTGCGGGCTCGGTTATGATTTTTGTCACCAGCAGATCGTTCGGCGTGTATGTTGTACGGGGGAATATTGTTATGCCGATATCGAGTTCTGACATTGCAACGGCATCGAGATAGTTTGACAGCGTGCATATGATGCTCGGCTCGGCTCCGGCTTCGGTAAACCATGAGCGTATCGCGTTGATGCGCGAGGGGCGGCTCGGGACTATCAGCGGCTTGCCCGCGAGGCTCTGCAGCGGTATTTCATCTCCCGGCAGCAGGGCAAGCTCATTTGTGCGCGACATTATGGCGACCCACGGCCCGCGGCCGACGGTTATGCCCTCAAGGTGCTCGGTGTCGTATGGCGCTGCGATGACCGCGAGGTCTACAAGCCCCTGACGCAGTCTGTCGAGCACGTCATCGCTGCTGCCGTTCCACATGCTGTATTTGACGTTGGGGAATTCCTCCTTAAAGCCGGCTATCCAGCGCGCTATGAGAAACGGTGCTCGTCCTTCGACGATGCCGAGATTTATTGTTCCGCTCATGCCGCCTTCAAGGCTCATGACCTCGTGCTGCGCCTTTTCGGTCATGTCCAGTATCTGCGTTGCGCGAAGCAGCAGAAGTCTTCCGGCATCGGTCAACTGAAGCTGCCTTTTGCCGCGGATGAACAGCTTGACTCCGAGCTCCTCCTCAAGAGCCTTCATTTGATTGCTCAGCGGCGGCTGACTCATGCACAGCCTTTCGGCCGCGTGGGTTATGTTCAGCTCCTCTGCCACGACCGTGAAATATCTAAGTGTTCTCAGATCCATCTCTATGCTCCTCTTATCTGTATAGAGAGAATTATATCATACTTTTTCAATATGGCAACCGCAATGGTATATGTATTTTATTTATCAAACTTCTTGTGCTAATATACCGCCATAAGGTTGAAGCAAGGAAATCCCTTGAGCCTTATTTGTTGTAATCATTTGCTCTCTCATCTGTAAAACTGAAGTCTGCCGCATTCCTCTATGCGGCAGAATTTAGTTTTTTATAGGGCAGTGAAAACAGCGTGAATTTAATACGGCAAATGCTATGACGAAGACAAGTAGCTCATATGCTCGGTCGCAGAGAGTCGGGGACAGTGCGAGCCCGACACCGGAGGATGAGTGAATAACACTTTACCAGCAGCAAGCTGAACGGAGACCCAAGTAGGCAAGACGCGGAGTGCGGCGTTAAGGCACGAGGGCTTGCTTGAGCCCGTAAAAGTGATTGCTTCGGCAGTAAGTTAGGTGGCACCGCGGATTTGCAGCTATTCGTCCTAAAGTTTAGGGATAGCTGCCCAAAAAATTCGGAGGTGCATTTTTTATGTGTTCAATCATCGGCTTCACAACTAAGGAGCTTTCCGCTCAGTCGGTCAGAGCGTATTTTGACCGCACGGTCTCCCGCGGACCGGACGCGACGAGAATGGCAACCCTGCCCGGCGCGGTGCTGGGCTTTCACCGGCTGTCGATAATGGGACTGGACGAAAGGGGCATGCAGCCGTTTTATCTCGGCGATGACGCCGTCGTCTGCAACGGCGAGCTGTACGGCTTCCGAAGCATGCGCGAGGAGCTTAAGAAAAAATACAGCTTCAAAAGCGAGTCTGACTGCGAGATCATTCTGCCGCTGTATCATGAGTACGGGCTTGAGATGTTCAAAAAACTCGACGCGGAGTTTGCAATGATAATCTATGACAGCGAAAAGCAGGAGCTCATCGCCGCACGCGATCCCATCGGCATCCGCCCGCTGTACTACGGACATTACTCCGACGGCAGTATGATTTTTGCGAGCGAGCCGAAAAATCTCGTCGGCCTGTGCGACGATATCATGCCCTTCCCTCCCGGACACTACTATGCCGACGGAAAGTTTACGCGCTACGCCGATCTTACGAGCGTATCCGAGTATTCGACAGATGATATCGACACCGTTTGCCGCAAGATCCGTGAAAAGCTTGTCGCGGGCGTTGAAAAGCGCCTCGATGCAGATGCGCCGCTCGGCTTTCTGCTGTCCGGCGGCCTGGATTCCAGCCTGGTGTGCGCCATATCCGCAAAGATTCTCGGCAAGAAGATCCGCACCTTTGCCATAGGCATGGATCAGGATCCGATAGATCTTAAATATGCGCGCAAGGTTGCCGATTTCATAGGCTCGGAGCACATGGAGGTAACAATGACACGCGACGAGGTCATCTCCTCGCTCGAAGAGGTCATCGCGATGCTGGGCACTTACGATATAACGACTATCCGTGCGAGCATGGGCATGTATCTGTGCTGCAAGGCGATACACGAAAAGACCGATGTGCGCGTGCTGCTCACTGGAGAGATATCCGATGAGCTGTTCGGTTATAAATACACCGACTTTGCCCCCACGCCGGAGGAATTCCAGCGCGAGGCAAAGAAAAGAGTGGACGAGCTGCACATGTACGACGTTCTGCGCGCCGACCGCTGCATATCCGTAAACTCGCTGGAGGCGCGCGTTCCCTTCGGCGATCTCGATTTTGTCCGCTATGTCATGAGCATAGACCCCAAAATGAAGATGAATACCTACGGCATGGGCAAATACCTTCTGCGCCGCGCGTTTGAGAAAGACGGCATTCTGCCCGACGAGATACTCTGGCGTCAGAAGGCCGCGTTTTCCGATGCTGTCGGACATTCGATGGTCGATGATCTCAAGGCCTACGCCGAGAGCCGCTACAGCGACGATGAGTTCGCGGCCGGCTGCAAAAAATACGATTTTGCGACTCCCTTTACCAAGGAGAGTCTTCTGTACAGAGACATCTTCGAAAAATATTATCCCGGCCAGGCGAAGATGGTCAAGGACTTCTGGATGCCGAACAAAACATGGCCGGGCTGTGATGTTGACGACCCCTCCGCACGAGTTCTCAAGAACTACGGCGCGAGCGGAAAATAAAAGGAGGATAAAACCATGAGCAGAGAAGTAAAAAAGATCCCTGAGCTGTTCGGCAGCTGCGTGTTCAACGAACGCACCATGCGCAAATACGTCAAGGAGAAGTACTTCCAGGAGTGGAAAAAGTGCCTTTCCGACGGAAAACCACTGACCCTTGAAGTTGCCGACGGCATCGCCGAGGGCATGAAGCAGTGGGCGCTGGAAAACGGCGCGACCCACTTCACTCACTGGTTCCAGCCCCTGACCGGTATCACCGCCGAGAAGCACGACAGCTTCATTTCACCCGCAGGCGGCGGCGCGATAACGATGGAATTCTCCGGCAAGGAACTCGTTCGCGGCGAGCCCGACGCATCCAGCTTCCCCTCCGGCGGCCTGCGCGCAACGTTCGAGGCACGCGGCTACAGCGCGTGGGATCCCACCGCGTTTGCGTTCATAAAGGACGGAACGCTGTGCATACCGACAGTGTTCTGTTCGTATTCCGGCGAGGCGCTGGATAAGAAAACGCCGCTTCTGCGCTCGTGCGACGCGGTTAGCCGCCAGGCGGTGAGAATACTGCGTTTGTTCGGCGATACCGAAACGCAGAAGGTCATCGCGCAGGTCGGCCCCGAGCAGGAGTATTTTCTTATAGATAAAGAGCTGTTTCTCGAGCGCGAGGATCTGAGACTGTGCGGCAGAACGCTGTTCGGCTCGAAGCCGCCCAAGGGTCAGGAGCTTGAGGATCACTATTTCGGCACCATCCGCCCGCGTGTCGCCGAGTATATGCAGGATCTCGACGAGGAGCTGTGGAAGCTCGGCGTTCTGTCCAAAACGCGCCATAACGAGGTCGCTCCGGCTCAGCACGAGATGGCGCCGGTCTACTCCGACGCGAACACCGCAAACGATCAGAACCAGATCAGCATGGAGATCATGCAGAAGGTCGCAGACCGCCACGGGCTCGTGTGTCTTCTGCACGAAAAGCCCTTCGCGGGAGTCAACGGTTCGGGCAAGCACAACAACTGGTCGCTCGGCACCGACACGGGCAAGAACCTCTTCTCCCCGGGTAAGACCCCGAGCCAGAACGCGCAGTTTCTGCTGTTCCTCGCGGCCTTCGTCAGAGGCGTCGATAAATATCAGGAGCTTCTGAGATGCTCTGTTGCCTTTGCGGGCAACGATCACCGCCTCGGCGCGCAGGAAGCGCCCCCTGCGATAATCTCAGTGTTCCTCGGCGAGGAGCTTGAGAGCATAGTCGATTCCATCGTCAACGATAAGGGCTACACCGAAAAGAGCAAGAGCACGCTGCGAATCGGCGTCGATGTCCTGCCGCCCATCCCGAAGGATACGACAGACCGCAACCGCACCTCGCCCGTTGCCTTTACCGGTAACAAGTTCGAGTTCCGTATGCCCGGTTCGAGCCAGTCGATAGCGGGTCCGACGACGGTTCTCAACACCATCATTGCAGACTCCCTGTGCGTTTTTGCCGACGAGCTTGAGAAGGCGACGGATTTCACCGCGGCGCTGCACGAGCTCATAAAGCGCACCTTTAAAGACCACGGCCGCATCCTGTTCGGCGGCAACGGCTATGACGAAAGCTGGGTAAAGGAGGCCGAGAGACGCGGACTTAAAAACCTCAAAAACTCCTCAACGGCGCTGCCCGAGTACATGCTGCCGAAGAATATCGAGCTTCTGACCAAATACGGCGTTTACACCGAATCGGAGATCATAGCGCGCAACGAGATACACATGGAGCACTACTGCAAGGTCATCGCCATCGAGGGCGAAACGCTTGTAGATATGGTTCAGCACGGCATACTCAACGCCGTTTCCGAGTACACCGCCGCGCTGAGCGAAACGCTCATCAAAAAGCGCAAGGCGCTGCCCGAGGTGCCCTGCCGCGTCGAAAGTGCGCTCATCGGAACGCTCAGCAGCTTGAACGAGAGCCTGCTCGACAAGATGGTGTCCCTGAAATCCGCGCTTGAGACTGCGCCGAACGTCGGCAGTGCCGAGCTCATGAAGTATTACCACGACGAGGTGTTCCTCAAGATGGAGGATATGCGCACCGTTATCGACAAGCTCGAAACGCTGACCGCTACAGAATACTGGCCGTATCCGAGTTATTACGATATGTTATTCTCAGTCTGAGAACAAATGAAGTAAGATAAAAATTTTAATGAGAGAGTAAATGATAATGAAGTATGTATTCGTAACAGGCGGAGTCGTGTCGGGGCTGGGCAAGGGAATATGCGCGGCCTCGCTCGGCAGACTTTTGAAGCAGCGCGGGCTGCGCGTGAAAAACCAGAAATTCGACCCCTATCTTAACGTCGATCCGGGAACTATGAGCCCGTATCAGCACGGAGAGGTCTTCGTCACCGACGACGGCGCGGAGACCGATCTCGATCTCGGCCACTATGAAAGATTCGTCGACGAGAGCCTGAGCGGCAACTCCTCCGTTTCTGCCGGACGTATATACTGGAATGTTCTCAACCGCGAGCGTCAGGGCGGATACCTCGGCGGCACGGTGCAGATAATACCCCATGTGACCGATGAGATAAAGCAGAGCGTTTACGCTATGGAGGATGAGAATATCGACGTCCTCATCTGCGAGATCGGAGGTACGGTCGGCGATATCGAGAGCCAGCCGTTTCTGGAGGCTATCCGTCAGGTCGCCGTCGAAAAAGGAAGGCAGAACGTGCTGTTTATCCACGTGCCGCTGATCGTTCAGATCCCCGGCACGGGCGAGCTCAAGAGCAAGCCCACGCAGCACTCTGTAAAGGAGCTTTTGTCCGTCGGTATCCAGCCGGATATCCTTGTGTGCCGCACCGACGCCCCGATAAGCGACGATATCCGCAGAAAGATCGCGCTTTTCTGCAATGTCGAGCCCGAGTGCGTCATCCAGAACGCGACGGCGTCGACGCTGTATGAAGCGCCGCTGCTTTTGGAGCACGAGGGCCTTTCCTCGGTCGTGTGCCGCAAGCTCGGCATCGACTGCCCCGAGCCCGATCTTGCCGAATGGAGAGCCATGGTCGGGAAGATAAAGGGTGCGCACCGCGCGGTGAAGATAGCCCTTGTCGGCAAATATGTTCAGCTGCACGACGCATACCTGTCGGTCGCGGAATCGCTTAACCACGCGGCGGCGGCAAACGACGCCGTTATGGAGATAAAATGGGTCGATTCCGAGGAACTCACGGAGGATAACATCGCCTCCGTTCTCGGTGAGTGCGACGGCATACTCGTGCCCGGCGGCTTCGGCGACCGCGGCATTGAGGGTATGATCCTGGCTGCCAAATATGCGCGCGAAAACGACGTGCCGTATCTCGGCATATGTTTGGGTCTTCAGATAGCCGTCATAGAATTTGCACGTCACGTCCTCGGCTGGAAGGATGCAAACTCCTCCGAGTTTACGGCAGATTCTCAGCATCCGGTCATAGACCTCATGCCCGAGCAGCAGGGTATAACCGCAAAAGGCGGCACGATGCGCCTGGGCAAGTACCCCTGCGTTCTCTCGCCAGAGAGCAGGGCTTACGAATACTACGGCGAGGGGCTCATACACGAGCGCCATCGCCACAGATACGAGGTAAACAACGACTTCCGCGAGGATATAGTTGCGCGCGGACTTCTGCCGGTCGGCCTGAGCCCCGACGGCAGCCTCGTCGAAATGGTGGAAAATCCGGCCTGCCGCTGGTTTGTGGCGGCGCAGTTCCACCCGGAATTCAAAAGCAGACCAAACAAGCCGCATCCGCTGTTTAACGGCTTCGTGAAAGCGGCGCTTGAATGATTACTGAAAAGGGTGATTTTTAATGAGAAACTACGAAAAGGAATACATTCAGAGAGTACAGTTCATCCGCAGCGCCGTGCGCGAGAGCGGAGCCGACGGAATCGTTTACGGCAACTCCGGCGGCAAGGACTCCGCGCTCGTCGGCATCCTGTGCAAGGCCGCGTGCGACAATACCGTCGGTATAATAATGCCCTGTACCTCTGTGCGGAATTACGACATGGATAAGCGCGACGGAGAAACCGTTGCCGCACAGTACGGTATCGAGACGCGCTATGCCGACCTCACCGCCGTCAAGGAGGCCGAAAAGACCGTTTTGGCAAGCGGCGTGACAGAGCTCACGGCTGCTGCCGAGGCGAACATCGCGCCGAGACTAAGAATGGCGACGCTGTACGCTGTGGCAGCTTCCGAAAACCGGCTCGTTTCGGGAACAGGCAACCGCAGTGAGGGTTATGTCGGCTACTTCACCAAGTGGGGCGACGGAGCCTGCGACTTTAACCCCATCAGCGATCTGACCGTAACGGAGATATACGAATTTCTGCGCTGGCTCAAAGCTCCCGAGTGCGTTATAGAAAAAGCGCCCTCGGCCGGACTGTTCGACGGACAGACCGATGAGAGCGAGATGGGATTTACCTATAAAGAGCTTGACACTTACCTCAGCGGTGGTAAAATAGACGACGCGGTGCTTGAGAAGATCCAGCGTATGCATGCAAAAAGCGAGCATAAGCGCCGCAGCATACTGACATTCTGAGGTGCAAATATTTGAAGACTAAGGATATGGCCTACATCGCCCTTATGGCGGTGCTCATATCGGTCTGCTCATGGCTGTCGGTTCCGGCAGCCATTCCTTTTACCATGCAGACCTTTGCGGTTTTTACCGCGCTGCTGCTTCTCGGCGGCAGACGCGGCAGCATAGCCGTCGCGGTGTACATAGCGCTCGGCGCTGTGGGACTTCCGGTGTTCTCCGGCTTTGCCGGCGGCGTCGGAAAGCTTATGGGGCCGAGCGGCGGATACATCTTTGGCTTTGTTCTCACCGGCCTTTGCTACTGGCTCGGTGAAAAGCTTCTCGGCAGAAAGCTGTGGGTCAAGATAATTTCACTCATCATCGGACTTGCCCTGTGCTATGCTTTCGGAACTGTGTGGTTTGTCAAGGTATATTCGGCGGCAAAGCCCATAAGCTACGCATCGGCGCTCGGCCTGTGCGTGTTCCCGTTTATTATCCCGGACGCCGCGAAAATGGCGCTTGCCTTTTTGACCGACAGGGTCATACGAAGGCATGTGGATATTGAGTAACAAAAAACCTCCCGTCCTCAGACGGGAGGTTTTTTCATGCTCAGCTTGTGATTTACTTCATTGCAACGACTGCGTCGAAATCCTCGCATATCTTTGCGTCGGGAGCCTTGGTCAGCAGGGACACGACAACGATGAAAATGCAGGAGGTGATGAACGCGGGCAGCAGCTCGTAGATCGCGAATGCGCCGCCGATGGGGGCGATGGCGTACTTCCAGATGAAGACCATCGCGGCGCCGGAGAACATGCCGGCGATAGCGCCCCACTTGTTGCAGCGCTTCCAGTACAGCGAGAACAGGACGATGGGGCCGAAGGTCGCGCCGAAGCCTGCCCAGGCGAAGGATACGACACGGAATATGGAGCTTGTGGGGTCGAGCGCAAACAGTACGCCGCAGACAGCAACGCACAAAACGGTCACGCGGGCAACGATCATGCTTTTCCTGTCGCTCAGCTCGATGCCGAACACGCCGCGGATGATATTCTGAGCAATGGCGCTTGCCGCAGCAAGGAGCTGAACGTCGGCGGTGGACATTGTAGCCGCGAGGATGCCGGCAAGGACAAGACCCGCAAGGATTGCGAAGAACGCGCCGTACTCGGACAGGACTGCCGCTATGGAGACTATCAGAGATTCTGCCGAGGATGCGTCGCCGAACATGGTGACTATGTTCTCCTTGGCCATGGAGTAGCCGACGATGCCGATGATGACGGCGACGGACAGGGAAACGACGACCCAGATGGTAGCGACACGGCGGCTGAGCTTGAGCTTGTTCTCGTCCTCGATGGCCATAAAGTGCAGAATGACGTGGGGCATGCCAAAGTAGCCGAGCGACCATGCGAGGGTGGATATGATCTTGAGAGCTCCGAACTCACCGGCCTCGGCCGCCATGATGTTGGTGGATGCCGTGAAGCTCAGGTAGCCGGGGATAGCCTTTGCGTTTGCGACGACCTGCTCCCAGCCGCCGACGGAGCTTATGCCGAAAATGAGGACGACGGCCAGCGCAAAGACCATGATGAGGCTCTGAACAAGGCTCGTTACCGATGCCGCCTTGAAGCCGCCGCATGCGGTGTAGGCCACGATGACGGCTGCGCTGATGATCATTGTGGGAACATAGTCAAAGCCGAACAGAGTGCCGAACAGCTTGCCGCAGGCCGAAAAGCCCGATGCGGTGTAGGGAACGTAGAACACGATGATCGTGATAGCGCCGAGCAGCTCGATGAGCTTCGTATCATCATAAAAGCGCTTGGATATGTACTCGGGCAAAGTCAGAGCACCGAGGCGCACCGAGTAGCGGCGCAGGCGCTTTGCCACGAACAGCCAGTTTAGGTAGGTGCCTATCGCAAGGCCGATAGCCGTCCAGCTCGCCTCCGCGACGCCGCAGAAAAACGCAAGACCCGGAACGCCCATGAGCAAATATGCGCTCATGTCCGATGCCTCGGTGGACAGCGCCGTCACGATAGGGCCGAGCTTGCGGCCGCCGAGGTAGAACTCGTGCGCGTCGGACTGACCCTTGGAATAGTAAACGCCGATCGCTACCATACCGACGAGGTAGACGACAATGGCGATCAGAATACAAATGATATTACCTGACATGTTTCTTTCTCCAATCATTTTTAAACGATGTTTGCATTATAGACTCGCAAAAAATGCATTGCAAGGCGAAAGAATGAGAAAATAACTTGATTTTTTGAAAAAAGGGGGTATATTATTACCATGCCTAATAATTTTCATGTTAGCATGAATAAAATTCATAAAAACTCCGGAGGACGGAAATGAGCATTTCAAAATACGAGACGCTGGCCAAGGTCGTGGAGCTCGGCAGTCTTACGCGGGCGGCTGACGCCCTCGGCTGCACGCAGTCGGCGGTCAGTCATACTATTAATAATTTAGAGGCAGAGCTCGGCTTTTCGGTCATAACCAGATCTCGCGCCGGAGTCAAGCTCACCGGCGACGGCGAGCGCATAATGCCATCTATACGCGGCATGCTCAACTATGAAGAACAGCTGCGGCAAACGGCCTCCGCCATACGCGGCCTTGATTCCGGCACCGTGCGTATCGGCGCATTCACCTCCGTCGCAGTTCACTGGCTACCCGGCGTCATAAAGGAATTTCAGAACGACTATCCCAATGTTGACTTAAAGCTTCTTAACGGCGACTATTACGATGTCGAGCGCTGGATAGAGGAGGGGAGCATCGACCTCGGCTTCGTGAACGTTCCGACTCAGCTGCGGTGCGAGTGCATACCGCTTATGGAGGACAGACTTCTGGCAATACTCCCGCACGGGCATAAGTTCGAGTCGTATCCCAAGTTCCCGCTCGTCGAGTGCGAGACGGAGGCGTTCATAACTCTTTTGGAGGAGTCAAACCACGACGCAAACCGCGCCCTTGCCGCCGCCGGGATAAAACCGAACATCCGCTTTTCCACAAAGGACGACTACGCCATCATTGCGATGGTCGAGAAGGGACTGGGCATATCCATCATGCCGGAGCTGCTGCTTACCGGGCGGCACGACGATGTCGTCATAAAGGAGCTCGTCCCGCCTTCAAAGCGCGTCATAGGCCTTGCCATAACCGAAACCAGCCGCAACAGTCCGGCCACGAGAAAATTTGCCGACTATACCGTCGATTGGGTGCGCCGCGGCGGCAGAGGCTCGACTCCCGTCAGCTATTGATAAAGTATAAATTCCGTGTTAATATAAAATTTACGAATTATCTGTTTAGAGAGGATAAAAAATGAAGATCGTAATAGTCGGCGCGGGCAAGATAGGCTACTCGCTTGCCGAGGAGCTGGCAAACGAAGATCACGATATAACGGTCGTGGATATCGACAAGGACAAGGTGAAGCTGCTGTCGGACACGCTTGACGTCATGACTCTGTGCGGAAACGGCGCTGCGATATCCATCCAGCGCGAGGCAAATGTCGACGAGAGCGACCTGCTCATCGCAGTCACGGCGCAGGACGAGCTTAACATGCTCGCGTGCATCGTCGCACGTAAGCTCGGCTGCAAGAACACCATCGCACGTGTGCGCAATCTTGAGTATACCGAGCAGCTTTACGTCCTCAAGTCCGAGCTCGGCCTGTCGATGACCATAAACCCCGAGCTTCTGGCGGCAAAGGAGATATACAGACTTCTCCAGATCCCGGCATTCATAAAGCGCGACACCTTCGCCGAGGGCAAGGCCGAGATCGTCGAGCTCTTTATTGCCGAGGGCAGCCCGCTCGACGGACTGCGCCTTGCCGATCTGCGAAAAAAAATAAAGGTTCACGTCCTCATCTGCACGGTGCTGCGCGGTGATAAGGTGTTCATCCCCGACGGCAATTTCGTCCTGCGCAAGGGCGATAAGATCTACGTCACCGCACCGGCTGCTTCGCTCGTTGAGCTCACGCATGAGCTCAGGCTCCGCAGCAAAAAGAGCAAAAACGTGCTCATCGTCGGCGGCGGCAGGATCGCCGAGTATCTCGCGCCGATGCTAATAAAGACCGGCACGAGCATAAAGCTCATCGAAATGAAGCGCGCAAGGTGCGAGTACCTCGCCGAAAAGTACCCGGAGATGAGCGTCATCTGCTCCGACGGCTCGAGCCAGGCGGTGCTGAAAACGCACAACATCCGCCAGATGGACGCGGTGCTGCCGCTGACGAACATGGACGAGGAGAACATCATCATCGGCATGTTCGCACGCAAGGTCGGCGTTCCGCAGCTGCTTACGAAGATAAACCGCCTCGAGTACGGCGAGATACTCGGCGACCGCGGCGCGGACAGTCTGATAAGCCCCAAGAGCCTGTCGACCTACGCGATCATCCGCTACGTCCGCGCGATGGAGAACACCGGCGGCAGCGCGGTGCTCACGATCCACCGCATCGCCGACGGCGGCGCGGAGGCGCTGGAGTTTGCCGTGACCGACGCGACCGAGCACCTGCACGAGACGCTCACGGACATAAAGCTCAAGCCCGGCATACTGATCGTCTGCATAAACCACATGGGCAGGATCATCATCCCCGGCGGCCGCGACACGCTCTCGGCCGGCGATACGGTCGTCATCGTCACGACCGCGGGGCGCGAGATCCTTGACCTCAACGACATATTTGCGTAATGAATATAAGCACGATAAGAAAAACGATAGGCGTCATACTGTGCATCGAAGCGGCGTTCATGCTGCCGTCGCTGGCGCTTGCCGTCGCCGACGGCGATGCGGAGGCGGCGCACGGCTTTGCCGCAGCGATCGCGGCGGTTCTGATCGTCGGCCTGCCCTGCGGCCTTATCCGCAGCAGGGATCGCCCGCTCGGTGCGCGCGACGGCTTTGTGACGGTCGCGCTGGCGTGGATCATCATCTCGCTGTTCGGCGCGGTGCCGTTCTACGTCTCGGGCGTGATTCCGAGCATATCCGGCGCGGTGTTCGAGACCGTGTCCGGCTTCTCGACCACGGGCGCGACGATCATCGACGATGTCGAGGCCGCGCCGCGGGCGATCCTGCTCTGGCGCAGCATCACCAACTGGATCGGCGGCATGGGCGTGCTGGTATTTCTGCTGGCGATCGCGCCGGTCGCGCGCGAGGGCGGCTCGATGTTCCTGCTTCGCGCGGAGTTCCCGGGCCCGATGGCGGCAAAGCTCGTGCCGCGCATGCAGAAGTCGGCAAAGCTGCTGTATGAAATATATATAGTAATGACGCTTGCGCAGATCATTCTGCTGCTGCTCGGCGGCCTGCCGATTTTCGACTCGGTGAACATCTCGCTGAGCACGGTCTCGACCGGCGGCTTCTGCGTGCGCAACGACAGCATGGCGTCCTACGGCGCTTACGCGCAGAACGTGACGCTTGTTTTCATGACGCTGTGCAGCATGAGCTTCAGCCTGTTTTACTGCGCCGTCGCGCGCGAATTTCTGCGCATCCGCCGCAGCCGCGAGCTGCGCACATTTATCCTCGTCGTGCTCGGCGTTGCGCTTCTGATGGGCATCGACACCGCGTCGAAATTCTCGAGCGTCGGCCGGGGCGTGCACCACACGCTGTTCCAGGTCATCTCCATCATCAGCACGACCTGCTACGTCTCCGTTGACGCGTCCTTCTGGTCGCCGTTTGTGTGGGCGATGCTGACGGTTCTGATGATAACGGGCCCCATGTCGGGGTCCACCGGCGGCGGCATGAAGCTGTCGCGTGTGATGATCCTCGGCAAGAGCACCTACCGCGCCATAGCGCGCACCGTGACGCCGAACTCGGTGCACCTTATCCACCTTGACGGCGAGATCGTCGAGGAGGACACGGTCTCGGCGGTCGGGAGCTTTGCGGTGGCGTACTTCATGGCGGTCATATTGACGGGACTCGTGCTGTCGCTCGACGGCCTGCCGATCGGCGACGGGATGCTCGCGGGCATATCGAGCCTCAGCAACGTCGGCTACGGCATCGACTCGAACACCTTCACCATGGGCGTGTCGAACCTGAACATCCTGAGCAAAGCGGTTTTGTGCTTTGACATGTTCCTCGGCCGCCTCGAGATATTCCCCATGCTGATCCTCTTCGCGCCCGATACGTGGAAAAAGTGAGCACATTAGTAGATATGCAATATAGTAGATAGCTGATAGTAGATAGCAGATAGCTGATAGCCAATAGCCATAAGTGTGCGCTCCGCGCACTGATTAAATATCATTCGCTCTCTGAGCGAATACCACCGGCTATCAGCTATTTTCTAATGTGCTATCCACTATCTGCTTGACAAACTTGTCGAGCTGGACTATACTCAAGACATAGAGAGGGCGCTACCGGACAAACGGTTAGCCCCCCAATAGTGTTAATTCATTAAAGAAGTAACCGCAGCTTGGAAGGCAGTGCGGTTATTTCTTTTTGTATATCTGAATAAACAGACTACAAATGCCGATGATGACCATGCAAAGCTCGAAAACTTCGGAAGTACTCATTGGGCAGCCCCCCTTTCGAGAGAATCAGGGGGCAAGATGCGCCCCTGTATGTTCAGGGGACTAACCGCTTGCCGCTTATCGATAGCGCTTGGAGTAATAATAGCACGG